>NZ_CALIIU010000080.1 GCF_938017775.1 uncultured Campylobacter sp. | reverse complement strand
GCATGTAAATAGTATCATCTTGTTGATCTTTACTATCTTTTCGCCTAATCGCCCTAATATTATATTTACCCATTAAATCGGAAATTTTAGAAATATAAGACGGCAATACATCATCTATTTGCAATAATACATTAACCGCAGCATTGCTTTTTTTATAAAATAAAATTGTATTTAGTACGGGCATATTTGCTTGTGCTTTAGCTACGAATTCCAACTCGTAATTAATACTTTCTTCGATATTTTGTATGCCTTGCAGATCTTTTTTCTTTTCGCTCGGATCTTTTAAAATTTCCACTATTTTTTCTAATAAATTTGCATCATTTACCATTAACGTTGGTAAGACCGCCATTTTATCCCCGTAAAAATTAAAAGATAATTCCTTATCAATTGCCATAAAACCGTTTTTAACCAAATTTGCATTAGCACTATTTAGAGGTAGTAATCTAACTTTAATGTCTTGTAAAGCAGTCGGTAACTCATTTACGGAACAAAACGCTAAATTCGCATCTCCACCGATACCCATACTATTTGTAAGCATATCATAACCATAAATTTTGGCAGTTTTACTATTATCGCTATCGCTTAAATGACTCGTAAAAATATTTTTGAAATACGCTGAAACTGGTCTACCCTCCCAAGATAATGCAAAAAAAGTAGCTACTTTCATGCCCTTTTTCTTAGGCTCTTCTTGTAGAGTTGTAATTTCACTTAAAATATCATCAAAAAAGCTCTCGTTTAAACTAGATAAATCCGTCAATATTTTATCATTTTTGATATCGTCAGGATTGAAGCAAGAGAGCATATTTTTTATGGCTTTTGAAATTCCTTTTATAAATTTAGGAGTATCGTCTTTTACGGCTTTGCTAATGAATTGGGCATTAGGGAACAAATTGCCAGAATTCGCACCTATGCCAAATCTACAAACTATTAAATCGTCTCTTGAAATATTGTTATTTACCAATATTTCTTTACTTTTAATATCACAAAGATAAATTTTAATAGCATCGTATTCATAGCTCTTGTTGTTAATTTTAGTTTTTTGTTTGTCGTAAATTTCGCCGATACTAGAAAAAATTTTAACTATATCGCCCAAAATTTATCCTTTCTAAAACATAGGTGAATTATAACTAATTTTAATTATATTGTCAATAGTTATTGTGTTTTAATGAAATAATTTGCCTTTTTTAAATTTTTATTATACAATCGGTTTTAAAGCAAGCAATCATCCTTTTTAGGATTTGAAATTTGTGCTTTAATGCAGTCTTGCTTTACAACCTCCAAAACCCCTACTCCGTAGTTCATGCACCCGCTTCCAGCACCCGTACCAAGGATCAAATTGATTAGTTCTGCATTAGCTACAATTTTCCATCTTGCTTGCCACGCATATACCGGCTCGCGGTTGTTGCCATAATAGAATTTCACAGACTCGCCCGGCTTTTGCCACAATAAATTTAATTCCATTTCGCCATCATATTTTCGCCCCATAATCGTTTCAAATCGCTGTAAAATATTCGTCTTCATCATCTCTAAATGCCTGCTATCTTGCGGCTGCAAATAGACTTTATGCCCCAAAAGCCCGCTTACTGCGCACGCCACGTAGCCTTGCACAATAGATTCGTTCTCACAAATTTTATGATTTTTCGCTTCGACGGTAGTTTGCGTAAATAGAATTTCACCCAAGCTTAACCCGTCTTTTAGCACTGCTAGCGCGATTTTACGTTCAAACTCCGGCTCGCATGAAGCAAATCGCACGCGCAAGTCCTCTCCTCGCAAGATAAAATCAAACACCGTGCGTTTAAAAATTTTACCGCTTGATTCGTGCCTATATCCTACGTGCTCTGAAGCCGGCAGATAGCGATAAAGAAAGCCCTGAATCAGCTGCGAGAGAGATTTTGTGATTTTTAGATTTTTAGTTGGTAATTTTGCGTTGATGATTAGCATTTGCGCTCCTTTGCACGGTAAAATTCTGCCCAAGATTCGTGCAACCTTGGGCAAATGAGTTCTAAGTGAAATTAAAATCCTATCTCTTTGATATCGGCAAACTGCAAAAACGCGCGATAAATTTGTCCGATATTTGCGATACGATTTGCACGTATCACGGCATCCTTGACGTTTATCATTACGTTATCAAAAAAATCATCAATCACGCCTTTAAGCCCAAATAGCGAGCGCAGATACCCACTCACGTCGTTTTCGTTGAGCTTAATCGCCCTGAACGCCGCATTTAGCGCACGCTCAGCGTCGTGTTCGAATAGGTTTTCGTCCACCGCGCCTATTTTTTCGTCCTTGATGATATTGGCTAGGCGCTTAAAGGTCGCAAAATTTTCCCCGAAATCCGCTGCTGCTGTGATCTCGCCCAGAGCTTTTATAGCCTTGCTTAGTCGCAACAGATCGTTTTCGCCGCTTGCGATGCACGCCTTGATCACCGACGGATTTATCTTGTCAAAAATTCCATATAACCTATCTTTTATAAAATCCAGCAGCTTAGAAATGTCAAATTTCTTATAATTTGGCACCAGCTTTTGCGCCAGCGCATTCGCATCAAAGCTCAATCCTTGATTTAGTAAAATTTTAATTAGCCCCGTAGCTGCGCGGCGAAGCGCATACGGATCTTTATTGCCGCTTGGAACTTTATCGATACTAAAAAGCCCCAGGAGCGTTTCAAATTTCATCGCCACAGCGATTACGCTACTAAATACACCGCTTGGCAGCTCGCTATCCTCGCCGCTAGGCAGATATTGCTCGCGTATCGCGCAACATACATGCTCTGCCAGTCCAGCGTGTGCGGCATAGTAGCTGCCCATAATGCCTTGAAGCTCGCTAAATTCGCCCACCATCGTGCTGCTAAGATCTGCTTTACTAAACATTACGGCATTTTCTATATCCTGCGCAAAATCCTTTTTGCCGATCTCCACCTCGATCTGCGTAGCATAATCCGCGCTCAGTGCCCTTGCTACGGCTAGCTCGCGCACTTGCTTATCATATACCGAGCCAAGAGCTTGCATATAGGAAATTTGCTTAAGTTTTTCAGGGCTAAATTCCGCTTGCAAATCGCTCTTCCAAAAAAACATAGCATCGCTTAGGCGCGCGCGTAAAACTTTTTCATTGCCGCGTATCACCAGCTCGTCATCATCGGTGATCGCATTACTAACGACAACGAAGTGATTGCTTAAGTTTTTACTCTCGAAAACGGGAAAATAGCGCTGATTTTCCTTCATCGAAGTGATGATTACCTCTTTTGGCACGCTTAAAAAATCTCGCTCAAAGCTGCCTAACAGCGCCGTCGGATACTCAGTGATAGCCGTTACTTCATCCAGCAACGCAGGATCGACCTCGATCTTAAAGCCATGCTTTTTCTCGAGCTTTGCAAACTCGCTTAGAATTTTATCTTTTCTTTTTTGCTCGCTTAAAATTACGCCGTTACGCTCCAGCAGTGCGAAATAATCTGCAGCGTCTTTAAATTTAATCGCTTCATAGCCAAATTTTCGGTGCGGAAAAAATGCAGCTGCGCTTCGCACGCCATAAATTTCAAAATCTACGTTTTCTCCGCCCAAAACGCAGGCTATGCTTCTTATCGGACGGATAAACTCAAACTTGCCGCTACCCCAGCGCATCGCGCGTCCAAAATTTAGCGATAGTAAAAACTCCTCTATCATTTCGCCTAGAATTTCACGACTATCGCGCCCCTTTTGCACTGCAGCGTGGTAGAGCACCTCTTTGCCACCTATCTGCCGAAATTCCAGCTCGCTTTCGTTTATGCCGCATTTTTTAGCAAAACTTAGCGCTGCAGGGCTCCACGCGCCGTCTTTGAGCGCGACGGATTTTGGCGCGCCCGTGCTTACGATCTGCGCATCATCGCCGCGTTGCGGAAAATCCTCGTGAAATAGCACAAATCTACGCGGGCTAAATTCAAAGCGAAAGTCGCTATTTATACGGTTAGCCTCAAGCACCGCGCGCCATTTTGGCGCGATATTCGCACGCTCTTTTAAAAACGGGATCGCAGGCAGCTCCTCGACCCCAATCTCAATGAGTAGTTCCATCTTTATCCTTTTTTCGTTGATTTCGTTTTTCGTTTTTCTCCATCATTTCGCGGTTAAATCCTACGATCATAAATATCATAAAAAGCACGAAAAGTGCGGTTATAACGGCGTGTATCATTCTACTATAAATTCCTTTTGCCCTTTATAAATCGTAAAATAGGCATTTTTAAATTCTAAATTTTTGCCGTTTTGCACAGGAGCGCTTTTGCGAAAAATTCTAAACTCACCCGCACTTTTTAGATCAATTATGCCGTCTTTAGCGTCGCCTTTGATCGTGCTTATCACATCTCCTGCGCGCAGCTGCCGCACCGATGCGCTAGGCAAAACGTATGGTGCGATAGAGCCTACGTTGCCGCTTCTAGCTACGATCTCAAAATCGTCTATCTCAAAGCTTTGCTTATAAAATTTCGTCTTTTTTACTAGCAGATCGAGTTTATCGCCTAACCGCAGCCCGCTGCCGCCGTAGACAAAAACTCCGCTTCCATCTTGGGAGACCGCAAAGCCGTGGCGGTTTGCAAAGCTCACGACTGCGCCTTTTATCAGCACAGGCTCACTTATAATGCGCCCGTAAAGCTCCTCTATCGTGACGGTCTTTGCGGCACTAGCAGTATTTTTAGCTAAAAATTCTTGCTTTCTCGGCATAGATTTTAAAGCGCCTTCGTCCGTCAGAATGAAGCTAATCGGGAAATGATCGGAAGTGAGAGAGGATTTGGCAAACGCGAAGCTATCCTTTTTATATCCCGGCTCGCTACTAAAAAAATCGTCGCTAAGCAAGATATGATCGAGCACCGCGCCGCTTTCATGAGACTCACAAGAGCTAAAATGCTTTAGCTGCGAGCAGGGATGCAGCGCCCACAAATCACTAAATCCATCGCGCTCAATAAGCTCGTTTAGCAAAGAATTTCGCCCGAAATTCGTATTAAAATCTCCCGCTACGATAACGCGTTGGTGCCCTTGCAAAACCTCGCGTAAAAAGGCGAAATTGCGCTTGCGCTCGCTAAGCGGATTGCGTGCAGAGAGCATATGCACGACATAAAAGCTAAAATCAGTGCCGCTAAGCGTAAAATCAGCGCGCAAAATATCTCGTGTTTTAAGCTCTATCGGGCGGTAGGTTTTTTGAAATTTTATCGGTATGCGCGACATCACCGCCACGCCCGCAGGTGCAGTCTGCGCGCGCGAAAAAGCGTAGAATTTATAGCCCACCTTCTGCGCAAGCGCTTTTAGCACCGCTTCGTTTTCGATCTCTTGCAGCCCCAAAATATCGGCATTAAGCGCGCTTATCTCGTCCGCTACCGCTTGCAGCTTGCGCTCGTATTTTTGCTCGCTCCAGCCTCCGCGCCCGATCTCAAAATCCGCGTACTCCGTGCCGTCGTTTATGCCGTCGAATAAATTTTGCACGTTAAACGATGCGATTTTCAGCTCCGCCGCACTTGCGCCGCAGAAAAACATCGCAAAAAGTAGAGCTAAAACTCGCAAACCGCGCTCCTAAAGTCGAATTTATCGATGTTTTGGCGGATCGCTTCGTAGGTTACGATACCCACGCTGGTAGCTAAATTTAAACTGCGCCCCGCCCCGCTCATCGGGATCGTGATACAGTTTTCGCGGTTTGTGCGCATGATCTCAAGCGGCAGCCCGTGTCCCTCCGAGCCGAAAATCAAAAAATCGCCCGGTTGAAATTTTGCCTCATAGTAGAGCTTGTTCGTCTTCGTCGTTGCGAAAAAGAAGCGCTGCTTAAATTTCTCGTTCGCCGCCATAAACTCGTCCCAATTTTCCCAAATTTTAAGATCCAAATTCGCCCAATAATCTAGCCCCGCGCGGCGCAGATGCTTATCGTCGATGAGGAATCCTAGCGGCTTAATCAGATGCAAAGGACACCCCGCATTGACGCACATACGCCCAATGGAGCCGGTGTTTGTATGGATCTGCGGATATACTAACACGATATTAAACATCAAAAACCGCCGATTTAGCACGATCATAATTTTGCGATTTAAAATTCCGCGAGGCAAAGTTTTGAGATTTAGAATTTTGCAAAGCCAAATTACACGGCTTGGAATTTTGCGCGGTAAATCCTTGTAAATTTGAATGGGCAAAATTCCGTATTTTGAAATTCTGTGAAATAAAATTTAGGTCCATGATTTTGCGACGCTGCAGTACGTCAGATCTCTCCTCACAACGATACGTCTCTTTTGTTCTTATGCGGTGCGCCGAGGCAGCTACCCCCATAGAACAGGACGCGCGATACGGCTCGCTAAATTTTGCTTTAATACGTTTAATATGACGCAGGCTGTGAGATTTTGTGCCAAGATGCCCTAATCTGCAAAATTTCATCTCGCTGTAATGCGAGCCGTGAAATTCCGCCTCGCTGCTGTATGGTTCGTATAATTTCTCGCCGCAGCGATGTGATCTGCGAAATTCGCGCGATCCATAAAACTTCGCCTCGTGGGCTTTTTCGGTGTGGCGGCACGACGGATGAAATTTTAATAGGTAAAATTCTGCGTCGTGAAATTCTACCGAGCTAAGCTTTGCGCTATGAAATTTTACGCCGCAAAAATTTAAATTTCGCGACGTAAAAATCACGAGACTTCGCCTGCGATCAAAGCAAAAAGCGCGCTTTTGCAAATACGCAGCATTTTTACAAAACGCGTAAATTTCGTCGCGACGATAGAATTTTTTCATAAAACTAGCTCCTAAATAAAACGGCAATTTTACAGAAATCTCTCTAAATTTACGCTTTTAAAGCCGCTACAAACGCCCTAATCTCCGCTTCTTGCAGCCTCTTGATCTCCTTGCCGATCGCAGCGCCGCGCAGGTTGCGAGCGACATCCGCGGCGCAAACCAAGCTCTTAAATTTCTTATCCCAAATCCCAAGCCGCTTTGATGCTTGAACCCTACCTTTACAATACAGCCCAAGCCACTGCTTAAGCGGCATTTTTAGAGCGATTTTGCATAGCCGCTCGTCGCTTACCCGCTTAAAAAACGGCTCGCTAAGTAGCCTTTTATAAAGAGAATTTAGCCCTAAATTCTTTAAAATTTTATCTTTATCTAATCCTAAAAAATTCAAAAACGCATATAAAAAAAACATTTCATTTCTCACGAAAGATTCACCACGCTCTATGAATTGCATCAGTCGCTCGTGCGTACGCGTATCAATCCGCAATCCAAAAACCCGCTCGTAAAGCCCTAGCTCTTGCATTAGTATCATCCCATATCGGTGCGCAGGTGCACGGAAAAATTTAATCAGCTCCGCTTTAATGCGCTCGCAACTAAGATCGCTAGCGTCGATACTACGCATGAGCTCTAAGGTGCGATGCTCGGCGCGAAGCTCAAATCTCGCGGCAAACTGCACCGCGCGATATACGCGCAAGCTATCCTCCACGAAAGTGTGCGGATCAACCACTCGCAAAATACGCGCGCGCAGATCCGCAAGCCCGCCGTAAAAATCGAACACTTTGCCGCTTATAGCGTCTATCATCATCGCATTGATTGTAAAATCGCGTCGCCTGCTAGCCTCACGTTCGTCCGTAGCCAAAGCGACGCTAAAGCCCTTGTGTCCGATACCTGTCTTACTCTCGGTACGCGGAAGCGAGATATCGAAGTTTTTGTATTTATAGACGAAGTAGCTTTTGCCGACGCCCTGTGCGCCGAAGTCTTGCATAATTTGCTCGAAGCGGTGCGGATCCACATCGTAAAGCTCCACATCCACATCAGCGCTCGCCCGCCCCAAAAAATGATCGCGCACGCAGCCGCCTACTAGATATATGCGTGAGCTAAATTTTTTAAGATAATCTAAAAGCGCGATGAAATCGTTATTTTGATAGATTTTCAAGTCGGTTTTCGATACTTGCAAGCAAGAATTCCATAAATTTTAAATTTAGCTCCACACGCGCGTTCAAATCGCCCTTCTCAAAAGCGTTCAGCCCCTCAAAAAGCACTAAAATCCGCTCTTTTATCGCGCTCAAAAACTCAGCTTCGCTTGAAATTTTAAAATCTGCATTTGCGAGATATTTTGATTTATCGCCCGCTTGTCTCGCAGCCCCGAGATGTCGCGCTGCTTCAGGCTGGCGCGTGGCGGAATTTTTAGCACCATAAGAGGCAAAACTTTCCGCTTGCATATCCTGTGCGGCAGAATTACGAAGCTGCGGCCTGGCGAGCTCATCGTCTCGCACCCCAGGGATCGTAAAATTCTGCGGCTGCGAAACGAAATTTTGCTGGCGCGCGGCAGCATTGCGGATCTCTAGCGCGGCGGAATTTTGAGCTTGAAGCGACGCTAAATCCTGCTTTTTAGAATGCGCCGTACCGAAATAATCGTCAGCTTCGTTTTCTTTGAAATCAAAGCCAGGCCCAAAATCGTCATTGCTTAGCTCCTTAAAATGCGCGCCTAAAATACGAGGCGTCAAATCTTGCTCGCTTTGAGAGTCGTCATCCGTAGAATTTAGCGCTAATTCAAAATCTTTACTTTCGGCAGAGCTTTGCGCTATGCTTGCGTCCCTGCTTTGCGGCGAAGCAAACCCATTCATATCACTGCCTAAACTATCGTAAATTTCGCCTGCGATGCCCGATAAATCACGAAAGCTTTCGTCAAATTTTGCGGTGGAGCTTTTTAAAATTTCATCGCTTGCAAAGGCGGTATTTACGGAATCTTTGCCGCTTGCAGAAATGGAATTTATAAAATTTCCTCCATTTAAAGAGACGGAAACCACGGAATTTTCACTGCTTGTAAGATCAGAGTTTTTAAAATTCTCCTCGCTGGAAAAAGTAAAATTTTCATCTTTTGCGACAGATTTTTTTAAAGTAGCGTCCGCTGCAAATTCCACGCTGCTAGGCGCAGAGCTACCACCCGCCATGAAATTTGAACGATCTAGGGTGAAATTTAAAGCGTCCGATGAAACAAAGCGCGAAGTGGAATTTTTAGTATCTAAGGAAGTGAAATTTTGCGCGTTTGATGAAGCGATATCCGGCGCAGATGTGGAATTTAAGGCGCCAGATGCAATGGGATCTAGCGCAAAAGAAGCGGGGCTTAAAGCATCCTGCGAAGCTTGCGCTTCTGCTTCAGCGCTGTTTGCATTTGCAGCCCCCTCTTGCTGCACCGCCAAATCTTGCACGCGCTTTTGTGCTTTCATCTCATTTACTGCTTCGATGATATCTTCTAGTTCATTTTCATACATCAATTAGCCACCTCTTAAATTCTGCTTGTTTGCGCGCATCAACGCTTAAAAAGCGCTCCAGCATCGCCATATTAACGCCCGAGCTTACTCGATGATTTAAATTTAGCCGTGCAAAAAGCACAGCCGCATCGCCATCTTGCGGATTATCACGTAAAATACCGCGGCAAATCCGCATTGCGCCGTAAATATCGCCTTTTTTCTCAAGCTCCATAGCGTATGCTAGTGCGCCATTCAAAGCTAGCTCCTAAGCCTTAGCCGCGTAATCTGCGATGATCGAGCCGATCTCTGCGGTCGAGCAAATTTCTTTGGCGTCGTACTGCGCGACATCCTTGGTGCGGTATCCGTCGCGAAGCACGGCGCGTACGGCGCTTTCGATCGCGGCTGCGGCCTCATTTTCGCCGAATGCGTATTTTAACATCATCGCAGCGCTTAAGATCGTAGCGATCGGGTTTGCAATCCCCTGCCCCGCAATATCCGGCGCGCTGCCGTGGATCGGCTCGTAAATTCCTACCTTGCCGCCGATGCTCGCACTCGGAAGCAATCCGATCGAGCCGCAGATCATGCTCGCCTCGTCGCTTAAAATATCGCCGAACAAATTCTCCGTCAAAATCACGTCGAACTGCGCAGGCGCCCGCACGAGCTGCATCGCGGCGTTATCGACGTACATAAACTCCAAATTTATCCCCTCGTAATTTCCTGCTAGCTCGCTTACGACCTCGCGCCACAGCTGGCTTGTTTCAAGCACGTTGGCCTTATCCACGAGCGTTATCTTTTTGTTTCGCAAAAGCGCGGCCTCAAACGCGACCTTAGCTACACGCTCGATCTCAGCGACGTTGTAGCACATCGTATTTAGCGCGTCCTTTTCGTTTTTTGCGCGCGGCTGCCCGAAATAAATCCCGCCCGTAAGCTCGCGCACCACCATTATATCGACGCCTTTGATGATCTCCGGCTTTAGCGTCGAAGCATTTATCAGCTCATCAAAAATCATCGCAGGGCGCAGATTTGCAAATGCTCCAAGCTCTTTGCGAATTTTTAGCAGTCCGCTTTCGGGGCGCAGTTCGCGCGGCAGACCGTCCCATTTAGCGCCGCCGATCGCACCGAAAAGCACCGCGTCGCTTGATTTAGCGGTATTTAGCGTTTCATCCGGAAGCGGAACGCCCATAATGTCGATCGCCGCGCCGCCCATCAAGCGGTAGTCAAAATTTAGCTCGAAATTAAATTTGTGGCTTACGGCATCAAGCACTTTGATCGCCTCTTCAATGATCTCGGGGCCGATTCCGTCGCCTTTTATCACGCATACGTCGTACTTTTTCATCCAAATTCCTTACAAGTTTATCTTTGTTTTTGCATAATTTATCGCTCCGCCGGCGTCGAGGAGCTTTTGCATAAACTCGGGGATTGCGCCGAATTTATACTCAGTTTTTTGAGTTAAATTTTTAATTACGCCGCCCTTTAGATCAATGCTAAGCTCGTCGCCCTGCGCGATCTTATCCGTCTCGTCGCATTCGAGGATCAAAAAGCCCGTGTTGAAGCTGTTTCGATAAAAAATCCTAGCGAAATTCTTTGCGATCACGCATGAAATTCCGGCGGCCTTAAGCGCCATCGGAGCGTGCTCGCGCGAGCTGCCGCAGCCGAAATTTTTTCCCGCTACGATGATGTCGCCGCGAGCGATTTTGGACGAAAAATCCTTGTCAGCATCCTCCATAATGTGCGTCGCAAGCACCGCCGCATCGGAGGTATTTAGGTAGCGCGCCGCGATAATAATGTCGGTGTCGATATCATCGCCGAATTTCCATACTTTTGCCATATTTCCGCCTTCAATTTTAAAATAGATGCGCGATTTTACCGACAAATTTATTAAAATCCGCTCAATCGCTCCGATATGAGGGCGGAATTCCTCGTTTGAAATTTAGGGCTAAATTTAAACGCAAAAGCTCAGAGATAGGAAGTGGGGAGGCGTTAAATTTTAAAGCAGCAGCGCAAAGGAAGCGGGTTTCGGCACGTCGGTTTTACGTCTTGCGAACGCAGAATTTTAGCGAGCAGCCTTAAATTTAGCTAAAAATATAACCTAAATTTTAAAATTTAGCCTAATTTCTAGGATTTGGAAAATTATTAAATTTAGATAGTTTACGCCGTATATAAGCAAAAATAAAGAGCGTTTCGGTATAATCCGATTTTCCAAAACCAAATACATAACGACACAAGGAGATTTTATGGCGAGCCCAAAAGACGCCTTAAGCCCCATCGAGCAATTTTTCGACGACAATCAAAAAAGCTACATCACCTACGAAAGACTGATAAAATTTTTCGACAAAGCCCCCACCGCGACGGCCGTTAAGAAAGTCGAAGCGCTTACGAAAAAATTTGACGTCGAGCTGATCTCCGCCGCAGAAATCTCCAAAATCAAAAATTTAGAGGACGCGAAACTCAAAGAAGCCACGCAAAAAAAGCTACTGGACGAGGGCTGGGACGAGGAGTTTGATCTATCCAGCGACGTCGAGCTTTTGGAGTGGAGCCGTTCGGACAGCCCGGTGCGGATGTATCTGCGCGAAATGGGGCAGATCCCGCTATTGACCAAAGAAGAGGAGATCGAGATCAGCAAAAAAATCGAGCTCGGCGAGGATATCATCATCGACGCGTTTTGCTCGGTGCCATACTTAATAGACTTCATTTTAGACTATAAAGAGCCGCTTATCAACCGCGAGCGCCGCGTAAAGGAGCTTTTCAAGAGCTTTGACGACAGCGACGAAGAGGGTGAAGAGGAGGACGAAGAGGAACTATCGGAGGAGGATTACGACGACGAGGAGGATGAGGAAAGCGCGGACGAGGCGAAGCAAAGGCGATCCAAAAAGAACGATAAGCGCGCTTTAAAGGTCATCGAAAGCTTCAAGGCTCTTGAAAAAGCAAAAAAAGACTGGATGAAATTTGCCGAGAAAAACGCCGAGGCGATTAAGCAGAGCAAGGGAATTTTATCGAAGCTAAACTTGGCGTTTAAAAAGAAAATTTTAAAAGAAAAGCTCATGGATCTAGGCCCTACGAGCAAGCTCATCACCGAGATCGTAAAATCGATGGAGACCGCGCTAAAAAGCGACGAAGGCTTCGAAAAGGAGCTCAAGCGTCTGGAATACAAGCTACCGATGTTTAGCGCCGAACTGCGCGAAAATCATAAAAAAATCCTAAAAGAGATCACGAGGCTTAGCAAAGACGACATCATCGCGCGCGTGCCGGAAGCTACGATGGTCTCGACCTATGTCGATATTAAAAAGCTTTTTTTGACCAAAGAGGCGAGCAAAAAAAGCTTTAATCTCGAGCCCGAGCGGCTGAAAGAAATTTTAGAGCAGATCAAGCGCGGCAAGCGCATTAGCGACAATGCAAAGGCGCGCATGGCAAAGTCCAACCTGCGCCTGGTCGTCTCCATTGCTAAGCGCTACACGAACCGCGGGTTGCCGTTTTTAGACCTCATCCAGGAGGGCAACATCGGGCTCATGAAGGCTGTGGATAAATTTGAATACAAGCGCGGCTATAAATTTTCGACCTACGCGACGTGGTGGATCCGCCAGGCGATATCGCGCGCCATCGCCGATCAAGCGCGCACGATCCGCATCCCGATCCATATGATCGAGACGATAAATCGAATTAATAAAATCACGCGCAAATATATGCAGGAAGGCGGCAAGGAGCCCGATATCAACGTCATCGCGCAAGAGGTAGGTCTTAGCGTCGATAAAGTAAAGCAAGTCATCAAAATCACAAAGGAGCCGATCAGCTTAGAAGCGCCGATCGGAAACGAGGACGACGGCAAATTCGGCGATTTCGTCGAGGACAAAAGCTCGGTTTCGCCGATCGAGCAAATTTTAAAATCCGACCTTAAAGAGCAGATCGATGATATCTTGGAACAGCTCAACGACCGCGAGCGAACGGTGATCCGCATGCGATTCGGACTGCTTGACGACGAGAGCGACCGCACGCTCGAAGAGATCGGCAAAGAGCTCAACATCACTCGCGAGCGCGTCCGCCAGATAGAAAGCTCGGCGATCAAAAAACTAAAACACCCAAAAATCGGCCGCAAACTCAAAACCTATATCGAGAGCTAGAGTAAAACGCCGATATAGCGATCTAGCACACGCCGAGGTAGCGGGCTTTTTAAAGCGATGTTATCGCGCGTACTTGTAAAATCATAGAATTCTGCTCTAAACTGAGTAGTGTAGGTTATTCAAGGAGACTTTATGAAAACTTTAGTAATCGTTATTTTAGACGGCTTTGCCGACTGGGAGGCTTCGCTACTGGCTCCCGCACTACGACATTTCACGGACTATAGCATCCTTTATGCCTCAACCGATAAAAACGAGAAAGTATCGTTCGGAGCTTTACGCGCAAAACCTGATTTAACAATAGATGAAATTTCGCCAGATGCCGCGGCAATCGTGTTAATCGGCGCTAGAAATTCATGGCGCGAACTGCCTAGCGAAAACGCCTCAAAAATTGCTAATTTAATAGAGGAATTTAAACAACAAGGCAAGGTGGTAGGCGGTATTTGCGACGGGGCGTATTTCTTAGCGGCGGCAGGAGCGCTAAATGACTGCCATCACACCGCAAATAGTCTAGCAGACATCGTTAATTTGCCAAAATACAAAAATAAGCATGCCTTTATACAAACAAGTCGCGAAGCCGTAGTAGACGGTAAAATGATCACCGCAAACGGAAACGCATTTATTGATTTTACTATTCAAATGCTGCGCGCCTTAGGAGATATAGACGAAGCAATAATTGCCCAGTGCGAACAAATGTGGCGATAAGTAGGCAGTGCGCGTTTAGCAAATAAAATTTTGCCGAAGCAACACTCGAGCATATAAGCACAAATGAGATACAAAAAATACTGAAAATGAAATTTTGCCGAAGCGGTACGACATCGATGCTCGCTAGGTCTAACACAATACCTTAGTTTGCGTGCTTCCGTGCAAATACAGCATGGAATTTTACGCTCATTTTGCCACTAAAATTATATACGGCGCGAGCCTAAGCCAACAGACGCTATGAAATTTAAAGCAAAGTGTGCCGCCAAAGCGGTACTTCAGCACGCGCCCATCGTCGTAAGCAAAAACGATGTCTTTCCCGTTTCGCCTTTAAATTTAGTGGAGCTCACCATGCCTCAAATAACCCTCGCACGGCGAAATTAAATAGGTCTCAAAAAGCAAAAGCCACAAAGCTTGCTTTGTACATCTTATTTGCCACTTTATACCGAGTCCCGTTATCTCCCGCCGCCTCATTATTGCGCGCCGACATACAATGCAATACCTGTAGCTTTTATGGCCCGTTTATCACATCCCACCGCCATGATGCCTTGCCCATAATGGAACGCTTTAAAAATAATGGTAGAGCCGTCTCTCTTTACTTACACTTGTCGTACTCGCAATCGCAGCGCCCATAAATTTGCCGCATTGCCGCGCCGATAACCGCAATACTATCTAAATTTACTGCTCCGCCGTGTCGTCCCGCTCTTAAATTTATCTTCCGTAGCCAAGGGTACGTTGAGTAACACGACGTCGGTATTTTTGTCTCGCTCTAAATTTATCTCCCGTAGCGCCGCTAAATTTAACCGCGCCGCAAGCTGAGCTTTTTAAGGTAGCTATAAATCCAAGCTCCAAGCAACAAAACCGCTCCGAGGCAATACATGTAAAAGGCCGCGCCGTTTTCATACTCCGCGTCCTGCGCGCTAAAGACCTGCTGCGACATTTCGGGGTTTCGCGCCGCCTCGTCTGCTATCTGCGCCATCACCTCCTCGTCATGTACCTCAAGCGTGATCTTTCGCAGCTCGATGAAATTTGTCCGCTTATCCAGATGCCTGCCGCTGCGACCCGTGACGTAGACGCTATGCGAGTAGAAATTTAGATAATAAAATCCCGCGTCGTCCTT
This sequence comes from uncultured Campylobacter sp., assembly GCF_938017775.1. GTDB lineage: Bacteria > Campylobacterota > Campylobacteria > Campylobacterales > Campylobacteraceae > Campylobacter_B. The sequence goes on along the minus strand of NZ_CALIIU010000080.1, from coordinate 17,505 downwards.
AAAAAGCTTTTCCGAGATCTGCCGCACGGCGCCTTTAAACGGATTATCTCCCGCCCTTTTTAGCGCGCTTAGACGGCTGGCGTCTGCGCCAAATTTATAGTACACGTACCAAAGCGCGTCTTTGAGCCAGCCCTCGATACCGCTGCCGCGCGGGCGATTTAAAATTTTATCTTTGCTTAGATAAAATATGCCGTTTTTGCTCGCAAACAGCATGTATTCTTGATGCCTGCCCTGAAAATTTAGCGGCGTATATGGCTCGTTTGCAGGCTCAAATCTCTCGCCGTTCATCAGCACCGCGCCCGCCTTTGGATCATAAAGAAACTCTATACCGGCGTTTGGCTCCACGAGATACATCTGCTCGCTAGGGGTGAAATTTAGCCTCTCGCCGTCCTTATAAACGCTGCGTCCGTCACTCAGCCACCGATCGGCCGGGCGAAAGTGCGCGGGCAGCTCGGGGCCATCTTCGTATACGGTTTTTCGCCTTATCTGTTTTAGGTTTTTTACGTCCGCGCCCTCTAAAATTTTACCCTCATAAAATACTCGCTCGCCGTCGGTTGCGACGTACGGGCTCTCGGTCAGAGGCGAGATAGGCGCGCTAGTTTCTAGCCTCGCGTATGGATAGTTGTACTCCTGCGGCCATTTAGAGAGCCCAAAGGCGTGGAAAAATACCTTGTAAATGTAGCTTATTGCGCCGCCCGTGCGCTGCGTGACATCCGAGCAGAAGTAGCTCACGCGCCCGTCGCTGTAGTAGCGAGAGCCGATCTTTTGCGTGCGAGCGGGATCTAGCCCCGACATCTTGCGAGCGCCGCAAAATACGCTACTAGCGTCCATGCCGATGTTTGTATAGGAGTATCTGCCGGTATCAAGCGCGCGAAAGCTCGCCGCGTCCGCACCGCCCTCTAACTCGTAAGGAGCAAGGTTCCAAGAGCGTAGATAAATTTTGCCGCCGATGTCGTAATAATCGCTTCTGCCGATCTTTTGCGCGCCTGCGGGCAGCTCGCGCGAGCGGTCATACACCGACAGCTCATAGATAAAAACGAGCGAGACGAAGAGCGGCACGAAAAGTATCGCAAAGAGCAGCTTTAGCGCCTTTTTATCAAATTTACTTAAATTATCTGCCTTTTTCATAAGGCAATTATATATCTTGCTAGTTTAAAACGTTAGAAATTTGCGAGCGTTTGCGAGGAAAATTTTAAAATTTAGGCTGCGGTAAATTTAGCGGCGAAAGCTGCGAGTAAATTTGACGACTAGCCAAAGCTCAAATTTACCCGCAATTACGCGAAACTACGCAAGCTCCGCGCAAATTTAACTCAGTACCCGTCAAAATGCTTGGTCTTTGGCAGTACCAAATTTAGCGTAATACCGATAAGCGCGCCAAGCCCCACGCCGCTAAAGCTCATCGCGCCAAAGTCCAGCACCATGCCGCCGATCGCGCAGACGAAGATGAGCGCGACGATGATCATATTGCGCGGCTCAGCTAGGTCCACGCCGTTTTTTATGAGCGTCTCCATGCCCACGCTAGCGATGATACCGAAAAGCAGCAACATAATGCCGCCGATGACGGGAGCGGGGATCGTGGAGAGCGCGGCGCCGAGCTTACCCACGAAGGCTAGCAGTATCGCTGTAAGCGCGGCAAAGGTCATGATGGCGGGATTGTAGGCCTTCGTGATGCTGACCGCGCCCGTGACCTCCGAGTAGGTAGTGTTCGGCGGTCCGCCGAAGCAGCCTGCCAGCGACGTCGCGAGTCCGTCGCCTAGCAGAGTGCTTTTAAGTCCGGGATTTTTGAGGAAATTTTCCTTCGTTACGTTGCTGATCGCGAGCATATCGCCGATGTGCTCGATCGCGGGCGCGATAGCGATAGGCACCATGTAGATCACGGCTTCGAGCTTAAAAACCGGCGCGGTGAAATTTGGCAGCGCAAACCACGGCGCGTTTAGAATCGGCGTAAAATCCACGATCCCGACAAACAGCGACGCGCAGTATCCAGCCGCGATGCCGCAAAGTATGGGCACTAGGCGCAGCATACCGCGGCCAAACATCATCACGACGATGACAGCCGAAAGCGAGATGAGCGCGATCGTAAGCGACTGGCCTTGCGTATAGAGCGCCTCCTTGCCCTTGCCCATGACCATATTTACGGCTGCTGGCGAGAGGATGAGACCTATCGTCATGATGACGGGGCCGACGACCACGGGTGGTAAAATTTTATGCAAAAACCCCTCGCCTTTTAGCCTAATAAGCAGGCTCAGAACCACGTAAAAAAGCCCCGCCGCGATCACTCCGCTCATCGTCGCGGCGATGCCCCACTCTTTCACGCCAAAGCTTAGCGGCGCGATAAACGCGAAGCTAGACGCGAGAAAGATCGGCGGAACGTGTTTGCGCGTGATGAGCTGAAACAGCAGCGTGCCGATGCCCGCCGTAAACAGCGCCACGGACGTATCAAGCCCCGTTAATATCGGCACCAGCACGAGCGCGCCGAACGCGACGAATAGAAACTGCACGCCGACGAGAGCGTCGCGTAGCCTGAGATTGTAGCCTTCGTATTTTTCCATCTTCTCCTCTTTTATCTTTGCGGCTTGCCTCGCGAGCGTCTTTAACGGAGCTAATAAAAATTTAGCTTGATAGGCTATATGCCTTATCTTCGCTAAATTTTTACGTCGCAACCCTTAAATCCATCTTGCGATCCTTCGCCTTGGCTCCTGTATTAAAATTTATAATACACCGATATTCTGTAAAATTTAACTTGCTGCAATCGCGGACGAGCAGTCCGCTCCTTTGCAAGCACTAAAAATTTATCGAAACTACACATCATCTGTCTTGAATATTTTCAAAATTTATGCCTTTCCGCCTCGTATAAAGAAAAAATACTACGCTTTAATTTTTAAACCTGACACATCAAAAATTTTGACCTACCCGGTTGCAGACGAGCAATCTGCTCCACTCTCCACTGCCGACCATCGGCGGCTGAGAGCAGAATGAAGCAGTAGTACTTACAGACTACCTGCGATCCATCTTAAATGTTTTAAAATTTTAGCCTCTTTTTAAAATTTTACGACCTCATTTTAAAATTTCGCACTCAAGCTTAAAGCTAAATTTCAAATCAAAGCCGCTACGCCACATCATATACAAGCGCTCTTTTAAAGCCGCTACGCCACATCATATACAAGCGCTCTTTTGCTGCGATTTTGCGTCGTATCAGACGCGCGAAACCGCAAGGCGAAAATCAAGCCCATAAAATTATTAGGCAAAGCCGCGTAAACAGATCCAAACAAACACCGACTAAAATCCGCAAACCAGCAACTAAATTCCACAAGCATAGCGGCTAAATCAAAACCTATGTAAGTCGAATCCGCCACTAAAATTTAGCGAGAGAATTCCATCGTACGGCTCATTTTTTGCGCAGCAGATCCTTTAGACTCGCCCTTACGTCCTTTCCATGCAAAATTTGCGCGACCTCGGTAGCGATCGGAGCGTAGATCTTGTGCTTTGCCGCGATATTTACGACCGCTTCGGTCGTAGCCACACCCTCGGCGACCTCGCCCAACTCGCACAGAATTTCTTCGAGCCCTTTGCCGCGCGCAAGTCCTAACCCCACGCGGTAGTTTCGCGATAGCGCACTCGAGGCGGTCAAAAACAGATCGCCCACGCCACTTAAGCCCAAAAAGGTCTCGTCTCGCGCACCGAAAAACTTGCCGAAGCGCGCGATCTCTACGATGCCGCGAGCGATCAAGCTCGCTCTAGCGTTATTGCCGAGCCCTAGCCCATCGCAAACACCGCTAGCGATGGCGATGACATTTTTATAAGCGCCACACACCTCTGCACCGATGATATCGCCACTCGTGTAGGTCTTGATGTAGACAGGGAAGGTGCTTGCGAAAAGTTCGGCTAGATTTTCGTTACACGAGCTTACGACGAGCGCGCAAGGCAACTTCTGCATGACTTCGGTGGCAAACGACGGGCCTGATAGATAAGCAAGATTGCCGCGCGCGACATACGCTTCAAAAATTTCGTTCAAAAACCTACCGCTAGCCGCGTCGATACCCTTGGAAGCGACTAGAATTTTTTGATTTTTGTAGGTGAAATTTTGATCCAGCCACTGCGCGGTTTGTTGTGCCGCGAGCGCAAAAACGAGCGCCTCGCACTCCAGCGCTTCGCTCACGCTTACAAAATGCGGAATTTGCCTTGGCGTGCGCGAAGTGATGACACATTCGTTTTTCGCGCTAAGCGCGTCAAAAAGTGCGCTGCCCCATTTGCCCGCGCCGATAACCGCGATTTTCATTATGTTCCTTTTTAAAAATTTATTCGCAAATTTGCGGTTTCTCAAATTTCATTCTCTTGAAATTCCCGCTCTTTGAAAATTTAGCCCAAAAGCGCCGACATGAGCCTGCGCAAATGCTAGCCGAAGCCACGCTTTAAAATTCGCTTTTTGAAATTTCATCTCGTCAAAATTTCGTCTCATTAAAATTTTGCGCTTTTGAAATTTACTCAGCCAAAACTTTACTTTTTTAAAATTTACCTCGCTAAAATTTCATACTTTTAAGGTTTTGCTCTTCCGTCAAAAACACTTTCACAAAAAAGCGCGGCAGTGAACGAATGAGGATTTTGAAACTCCATTATACGTTTTAAATTTCACTCACGCATCGCTGCGGCAAATCAAATTTTTAAAAATTTTACTCAGACGCCCGATCGCAAATCGCGCTTTTAAACCCACTTAAATCTATCAAGGCGTGCTTTGGACCTATATGATCTGCGGTCGCTCGCCACGTTATCGTTTGGCGCAAGGTTTGAGGCACGCGTATCCGACGCAGCGATTGATTAAATTTAGCCTACACATTGGCTTGCCACTCAAATTTAACCCTGCGTATTCGATCCTATCCGCGCACCCCGAGCTTCCGTTCTCGCTCTCGCAAGCAGGGCAATTTTACGCATTCCCTACAAGCTTTGCCGCGCTTTGACGGTAGCTGTGAGTAAAATTCCTAGGACGCGCTTCTTAAACCCCTCCGTCGCAGACCGACACTCGCGCAAACGACCCGTACGAGAAAGAACGAGCTAGAAAGAACAAAACGTGCGCGAGACAGAGCGGGTAGCCGCCGAGATCGCGCCGAATGAAATTATAACACACAAAAGCCCTCGTCATTGGCGCCTGAAAGCTTTAGCTCGAAGCAAAACGCTACGGGCGGATTTAAAATTTTATCCCAGAGGCTTTATCTATCGCATACGCCACGCCGCATTTAATTCGCCGTTTGCTGCCGCAGAAGCTGCGAAATCAGCCCAGCTTCTGTTTTAAAAGCTCGTTCACCTTTGCAGGATTAAACGCGCCCTTGCCCTCTTTCATCACTTGACCTACGAAGAAGCCGAATAGTTTGTCCTTGCCGCCGCGGTAGTCCGCAACCTTCTCCTCGTTTTCGCTCATCACGCGCGCTATGATCTCCAAAATCGCGCCGTCATCGCTTACTTGCCTCAAGCCCAGCTTATCGATGACCGAGTTTACGGCCTCGTCGTGCTCCATTAGATAATCAAGCACCTCTTTGGCGGCCTTTTGAGACACTGCGCCGCCTTCGATCGCGCTTAAAAGCTCGCTCATCTTCGCGCTACCTACGGGCGAATCCTCGATCGTAACGCCGTTTTTGAGCCTGCCCGCAAGCTCGACCGTAAGCCAGCTCACGCAGAGTTTGGGCTCGTGCCCCGCTGCGATCAGATCCTCGAAAAATCGCGCGTTTTCGTAGGTCGAGATTATAATCTCAGCGTCCTTTTCTTTAACGCCCAGCTCGCGGACGTAGCGTGCCTTTTTCTGATCGGGTAGCTCGGGGATCTGCTGCGCAGCAGCTAGCATCTCGTCATCCACGATCACGGTTAGCAGGTCGGGGTCTGGGAAGTAGCGGTACTCGGCGCTGTCTTCTTTGCTGCGCATCGGCTTGGTGATAAGCTTAGCGGTATCAAAAAGGCGGGTTTCTTGCACGACCTCTTGCTCATATTTGCCCTCCTGCCACGCTTCGATCTGACGCTCGATCTCAAACTCGATCGCCTTTTGGATAAATTTAAAGGAGTTTAAATTTTTAATCTCCACGCGCGTATAGAGCTTTTGCTCGCCTTGCGGGCGGATACTGACATTTACGTCGCAGCGAAACGAGCCTTCTTGCATGTTCGCGTCGCTAATATTTAAAAAGCGCAAAATGCTGTGGAGTTTTTTTAGATACGCGACCGCCTCGTCCGCAGAGCGCATATCAGGCTCGCTTACGATCTCCAAAAGCGGCGTGCCGGCGCGATTTAGATCGACTAGGCTGCGCGAGCTTTCGTGGTTATTTTTGCCAGCATCCTCCTCTAGGTGCGCGCGCGTAATGCCGATGCGCTTGCTCTGTCCGTCCGCGGCTATGAAAAGCTCGCCGTGCTCGACGATCGGGATCGTCCACTGCGAAATTTGATATGCCTTGGGAAGGTCGGGATAGAAGTAGTTTTTGCGGTCGAATACCGACTTACGATTGATCGTCGCATTGACGGCGGTGCCGAAGCTGATAGCTTTTTTAACTGCTTCCTCGTTTAGCACGGGAAGAGCGCCCGGAAGCGCCAAGCAGGTCGGGCAGACGTGCGAATTCGCCTCGTCGCCGAAGCTCGTGGGGCAGGAGCAGAAAATTTTAGTTTTGGTATTTAGCTGGCAGTGTACCTCCAGGCCGATCACGGTTTCAAACATAAACTTAACCTTTTAGAATAAAAATTTCGCGTAATTTTACAATTTTTTGCTTTAATACTCGCTTGTAGCGGCGCGCGGCAGAGGCTAAATTTTAAAATTTAATCTGATAGATTCTACTCGCCGCCGCTAAGGAGCTTTTCTTTAAGGTCGAAAACATCGACCATCAGGCAGGTGATGATGACGCATATCACGCCTGGAGCGGTGCAGATGAAGAGGAATTTTAACCCCAAAAAATAAAATGACGGATAGGCAAAAAAGACGAATGCGCCGACGAAAATCAATCCGAACGACGCACCTACGAGGAAGTATAAGAAATTTCGCTTAAAATTAATGCTCATCGACGATCACGGCACCCGCTAGATAAACGTAGCTTAAAACCATGAAAATAAAAGTCTGTAAAATCGCCATAAAAGTAAGCAGCGCAAACGGTACCATCGGTATTAGCGCAGGAGCGAGAGTAAGCATAACGAGCAGGAAGGTATCGTCGCCTTTGATGTTTCCAAAAAGTCGGAACGAAAGCGATACGACGCGCGAAAAATGCGAGACGATCTCTATGACGAACATAAACGGAGCTAGGATTTTCACCGGCCCCATAAAGTGCTTTAGATAGTTGATCACGCCGTGCTCGCGAACGCCCTCAAAATGGTAATACAACCAAACGCAAAGCGTAAGCGAAAGGGTTAAATTTAAACTCGCGCTCGGCGACTCAAAGCCCGGCACCAAGCCGATAACGTTACTAAAAAATATCACAAATCCCAATGTTGCGATTAGCGGAAGATATTTTTTGGCTTGTTCCTCGCTACCCATCGCGTCCTTACCGATCGTTAGCACGCCGCTTAGGTAGGCTTCGGCGATGTTTTGCATGCCATGTGGCACAAGCTGAAGCGAGCGAGTGGAGCAAAGCGCGACGGCTACGATGATAGCGACGACCAAAAAGAAGTAAAAAAGGTAGATAAAAGTGTGGTCGTAAGAAATTAAACCGCCGAAAAGGAAGATGTCTTTTAGCATAAAAACCCTTGATCGTTGAAATTTGAGGCGTATTTTACACTTCTATTCGTTAAAGTATATTTAAATTTGCGCCAGCGAGTGAAATTTTGAGCTTTGCGAGTTCTTGCGCCGCTTACTTGCCTAGCACTTTCGTCTAACTTACGCGCCATTTCGGCGGGAATTTTGCGTTTTTTTGGTATTTAGCTCTATATTTACAGCAAATGACAAAATTTTTGCTAGTAAGCACGAAATTTGCGGCTACACTGTCAATTCGCTATTTTTGCAAAATAGAATTTAATCTAGCGTATACAGAGAAGCCCTAAGCCGGCTGGCGGTAAAATTTGTGTTTAAAGATACGAAAAGCACGATAAAAATTTACCGCGATGGCACCGCGATAAATTCCAAGAATTCCAAGAATTCCAAGAATTCCAAGAATTCCAAGAATTCCAAGAATTACGCTCACCTCAAAAATCATAGTTAAAATTTAGCAAACTCAGGACTTGATTGCTAAAATTTTATAAAATTTATATAAAAACCTTGACATCCTACCACTCAATGTTGTATAATACTGGCAATCTTACCGAAAGAGTGCTAAAAGTGAAAACGAATAAACGCGATATGATCCTAGAATCCATCATTTCCGCCTATCTCGATAGCAACACCCCGATCGGATCTTCCGAGCTGGGTGAGCGTATGGGCGTAGCGATGTCAGCGTCTAGCATTCGAATTTATTTTAAGCGCTTAAGCGACGAGGGGGCTTTGACGCAGCTTCATGTAAGTGGTGGTAGAATCCCCACAGTTGCGACGATGCAGGATTACTGGCGCACTAGACTTAGCTTCGACGATGAGTTAAAAATAGACGATGCTCGCGAGCTAGAAGCGGTGCTTGAGGATTTTGAAATTTACTGTATGATTTTCAACGCCGAAAACGAAGCCCTAAGCGAAGTCATCAATCACGATAATCGCTTCATAATCCTTACATTTAGAACGGATGAGATTATCTTAAAATACGATTTTAGAGTTTTTAAATTCCTATCAAATTTAATAGGAATTTCACTCGGAGATTTGGAGCTAGCTTCGATGCAGGTCGGTCTGCGCGAGCTTAGCACCAAGATCAGGGAGCTAAAAAATTCTAAAATCGAATTTCTTTGTAACGAGGTCGTGGCGTATAAAATTTTCAAAGACGAGCGGTTTAAAATTTTACTCAACCCCTCGATCGCCGTAAATTTTACGAAAAATTTGATCTTCGCGCCCTACTTCGAGCACGGATTTATGGGGATCAAACGCCCCGTAAAATTCGAAGGCGAGGACGCTACGATGATCTGCGCAGGCAGCGTTTACGAGAATTACGAGAAATTTTTTAACTACGCTAAAGGAGTAGCATGAGCCATAAATTTAAAGAGCACGGCGATAAAAACGCAGCGTGCGATAGTGAAGAAAAAGAGGTTTGCGAGCAGTGCGCGTCAGAGGCGAGCGAGCCGCAAGAGGCGCAGACATGCGACGATACTGATGCGCAGATACAAAAGCTTCAAAACGAGCTGAGTGAGATCACTGATAAATTTTACCGCGCCAATGCGGATTTTGAAAATCTCAAAAAACGTTTGGAAAAAGAAAAAGATAGCGCTGTTGCTTACGCTAGCGAGAGCTTTGCGAAGGATCTGCTGCCGATAATCGACGCGCTTGAGGAGGCCGCCAAAATTGATGTGGAAGGTAATGAGCTTGCGGATAAAATCGAAGTTGGCGTAAAACAATGTCTAAGCCTTTTTACAAAGACTTTTGAAAAATATGGTATTGTTCCGATAGCGACGGATGCGGGATTTGATCCTAGCGTGCATAACGCTATTTCGATGATTGAAGCCGAAGGCGTTAAAAAAGGCGATATAGTTCAGGTCTATCAAAAAGGCTATATGTATAAGCAGCGCGTTTTGCGCGCTGCTATGGTAGTGGTGGCGAAATAATCGCCCAAATTTTAAAATTTTAAATTCAACACAAAGGATAAACAAATGGCAAAAGTCATAGGCATCGACCTAGGAACAACAAACTCGTGCGTAAGCATATTCGAGCGTGGCGAGAGCAAGATCATACCAAATAAAGAGGGTAAAAACACCACTCCGTCGGTAGTCGCTTTCACCGACAAAGGCGAGGTTTTAGTAGGCGACAGCGCTAAACGCCAAGCAGTCACCAACCCAGAAAAGACGATCTACTCTATCAAGCGCATCATGGGTCTTATGATGAATGAAAAAAATGCGCAGGAAGCTAAAAAGCGCCTACCGTATAAAATCATCGACCGAAATGGCGCGTGCGCGGTAGAGATCGCGGGCAAGGTCTATACGCCGCAAGAAATTTCAGCCAAGGTGCTAATCAAGCTAAAAGAGGACGCCGAGGCGTTTTTGGGTGAGCCCGTCGTAGATGCGGTCATCACCGTGCCTGCATATTTCAACGACAGCCAAAGAAAGGCGACGAAAGAAGCAGGAACAATCGCGGGCTTAAACGTGCTTCGCATCATCAACGAGCCGACCGCAGCGGCGCTTGCGTATGGACTGGATAAAAAAGAATCCGAAAAGATCGTAGTTTACGATCTGGGCGGCGGTACATTCGACGTAACCGTGCTAGAAACCGGTGATAGCGTCGTAGAAGTTTTAGCTACCGGCGGTAATGCATTTTTGGGCGGCGATGATTTCGATAACAAACTGATCGACTTTTTAACCTCGGAATTTCAATCTGAAACAGGCATTGACTTACGCGGCGACGTCATGGCTATGCAACGCCTAAAAGAGGCTGCGGAAAACGCCAAAAAAGAGCTAAGCAGCGCGATGGAAACGACGGTAAATTTACCTTTCATTACCGCTGATGCCACAGGTCCAAAACACCTGATGAAAACCATCACCAGGGCCAAATTTGAAAGCATGATCGATTCTTTGGTAGATGAGACCATAAGCACGCTTAAAAAGGTCGTAAGCGACGCAGGTCTTAGCATGAACGATATAAAAGAGGTCGTCATGGTGGGCGGCTCGACGCGCGTGCCTTTAGTGCAAGAGGAGGTCAAAAAGGCTTTCGGCAAGGAGCTAAATAAGAGCGTAAACCCTGATGAAGTCGTAGCAATCGGCGCTGCAATCCAAGGCGCGGTCATCAAAGGCGACGTAAAAGACGTGCTACTACTCGACGTCACTCCGCTAAGCCTCGGCATCGAAACCCTGGGCGGCGTGATGACTAAGATCATCGAGAAGGGAACTACGATACCTACGAAAAAATCTCAAACCTTCTCGACAGCAGAGGATAATCAAAGCGCCGTTACGATCAACGTCTTGCAGGGCGAGCGCGAGTTCGCGAAAGATAACAAATCGCTAGGAAATTTCAACCTTGAGGGCATCATGCCCGCTCCTCGCGGCGTGCCGCAGATCGAGGTGGAATTTAACATCGACGCGAACGGAATTTTAACCGTTTCGGCAAAAGACAAAGCCACCGGCAAAGCAACCGACATCCGCATCACCGGCTCAAGCGGCTTAAGCGACGCCGAGATCGATAAGATGGTAAAGGACGCCGAGCTTCATAAAGAGGAAGACAACAAGCGCAAAGAAACCGTCGAGGCGCGCAACCAAGCCGATAGTATCGCGCATCAAACCGAAAAGAGCCTAAGCGAGATGGGCGAGAAGGTGCCGGGTGATCTACGCGCTAAGATCGAAGGCGCGCTAAATGATCTAAAAGCCATGCTAAAGGATGAAAACGCGAGCAAGGAAGCGATAAACTCCAAAGTAGAAGCCCTAAGCAAGGTCGCCGAGGATCTATACAAGGCTGCCAGCGCAAATCAGGGTGCACAAGGCGGATCGCAAAGCTCCGGCTCAAACGGCGGTAAAAAAGACGACGACGTCATCGACGCCGAAGTCGAATAACCCACGCAAAGTGAAATTTATAGCCGCGCGCTCGGTAGTTTTGCCAGAGTTTGAAAGGCAATTTTACTAGCGCGTGACAAAGCAAGCTTTGCAAACCGCGCATAAAATTTCATAGCTTCACAGGCTCGGGCGTTTTTCATACGCCCGAGCTTAACTGCTACTTCAAATCAAATTCCCAACAAACTAAAATTTTGAGTCACACATAAATACTACTAAATTTTGCGCTGTATAAATATCGCTAGACATTAGAGCATATCCGAACGCGACTGAAATTTATCCCCACTGATCCCAAATATAGCTGAAATTTTAAGCCTATTACAGACAAACGAAGCTGCGATAAATTTAAACGTATGGCGAGAAAGTAAAAAATGTATCGTAAAAAGACGCGGTAAAAAACGCCCGCTAAATTTAGAAGCAAAAGAGCTAAATTTAAAGGCGCGCGGATTGATTTATGAAAAAGCAAAAGCCCAAAGACGGCGATTCGCCTTTGGGCTTTAAATTTAAGCCTTATTTAGCCAGAGCTAATTCTTGCGAGTATTCGCATCGGGGGTGAAAAGCGGCTTATTTAGCAGCTTGAAATCGCCTACGAACTTCTGCCCCTTTTCGCTAGTGATCCATTTGATGAAGCGCTGCGCGTTTTCGTAGTCGGCTTTTGGGCAGTGCTTAGGATTGACCGCGATTACGGAGTAAAAATTCTTCAGATCATTATCGCCTTCGTTGATGATAACCATATCCGGATTTCCCTTTTTATTGTCCTCGTATTTGATGTAGGTGCCGCGATCGGTGAAGGTCACGCCCTTTTGCTCGGCGGCTGCGTTGATCGTAGCGATCATGCCTTGACCGGTTTGGTTATACCACGCCTCGTTTTCAGGTACGGCGCCCTCAACCTTTTTCCAAATACCTTTCTCTTTGTTATCGGTGCCAGATTTATCGCCGCGAGAGAAAAATTTAATCTTCTCCGCCTTGATCAGCTCGAATGAGCCTTTAAGGTCCTTGCCTTTAAATTTAGGCGCGATCGATTTATCAGCAATGAGGATAAAATCATTATACATCACGGGCGTGCGATCAACGCCGAAGCCTTTTTCTACAAATTCTTTCTCGACCTTCGGCGAATGCACGAAAAGTATGTCCGCATCGCAGTTCTCGCCAAGCTTTAGAGCAGCACCCGTACCTACCGCCGTCCATTTGATATCGACGCCGGTTTCCGCCTTATACGCAGGATAGATAGCGTCTAGCAAGCCCGTATTATCGGTGCTCGTTGTAGTTGCCATCACCAAATCATTGTCGGCGGCAAAAAGGCTCGCGCTAAGAGCAAGCGAAGCAAAAAATATTTTTTTCATGTTATCTCCTTTAAAAATGTGCTATTATAGCATATAAATTTGGTTTATAAATATGCCAAAATAGAATATTTAGGACGCGATCTTGGACTTTATTTTAGAAGGAATTTTAAGCGCATTCGGACTACTTTTTAGCGGCGATGCGGAGACCTTTTCGGCGATTAAAGCGACGCTTTATACTTCGAGCATCTCGATACTTTTCGCGATTTTAATCGGCTTTCCGATAGGATTTATCCTCGGATTTTACGAATTTCGCGCTCGCAGAACGCTTAGACTTTTAAGCGACGTAGCGCTTGCGATGCCCACGGTGGCGATAGGACTGATCCTTTACGCTTTCATCTCCAGAAACGGCCCTTTTGGCGAACTGGGGCTGCTTTTTACGCTCAAAGCCGTGATGCTCGGACAGTTTGTGCTGGCGCTTCCCATCATCGTTTCGCTAAGCGCCAGCGTCATCGAAAATATGGATAAGAAGCACTATCTAAACATTATGAATTACCGCCTAAGCCCGCTAAATTTAATCCTTTGCGTGCTTTACGAGCTGCGCTACGGCTTACTGGTCGTCATCGCCACTGCTTACGGGCGGATCGTCGCAGAGGTAGGCGTAGCGATGATGATCGGCGGCAATATCAAATATTTCACCCGCACGATCACCACGGCGATCTCGCTTGAGACCAACAAGGGCGAGTTTGCGATGGGCATAGCGCTCGCGCTGGTGCTGATTTTGATAGCGTTTGCGGTAAATTTAGCCATCCACGCGCTAAAAAGGCTGGATCGATGAATGCAGATAAGCTAAAGCGTCCGAGCAAAGATTTCACGGACAAAAACCGGGCAGAGCGGGAGCGCGAAAATTCTATGAGCGAAAATTTCACGGACGTAAATTCCGCCCACGAGAATTCTACGGACATAAATTCTACGCGCGTAAATTTCGCCGTCGAGAATTCTGCGAGTAAAAATTCCACTGCGGTAAATTCTAAGAGTAAAAATTCTGCAACCGAGAATTCCATTAGCGCAAATTCCGCGGGTAAAAATTCCAAGAGCGAGAATTTCGCGAGTGAGAATTCTACGAGAAAGAATTTTGCAAATGAGAATTCCGCCGCCGCGCGATCTGTACCCGATAGCGAACTGATCTCGGTGCGAGATCTAGTACTGCACTACGGACGGAGCGAAATTTTAAATATCCCCAGCCTCGATCTAAATACGAGCGGCATCACGGCGCTTTTGGGTTCCAACGGCAGCGGCAAATCCACGCTGCTGCGGATTTTAGCCTTTTTGCAACGCCCGAGTGGCGGCAGCGTGGAGCTTTGGGGGCAGCGGGCGCCATCTTTGCAGACGCTGCGGCAGATCTGCTTGCTGCTACCCGAGCCCGTGCTTTTAAAACGCAGCGTGGAGCAAAATTTTAAATTTGCGCTCAAAAGTCGCGGCGCGCTTGCGGAATTTGACGAGCGAGTGGATGAAGCGCTCGGCCTAACGGGGCTTGACAGAAGTTTTTTATCAAAGAAGCATTTCGAGCTTAGCTCGGGGCAGACGCAGCGCATCGCGTTTGCGCTCGCTCTGGCGCAGCGCGCGAAGCTCTATCTGCTCGACGAGCCGACCAACAGCCTCGATCTTGCCGCCTCCAAGCTCTTTGCGCGCGCGATTTTATTTATGCGGAGTCGCTACGGCTGCGGCTTTATCATCGCCAGTCACGATGAGAAATGGCTCAGCGCGATCGCGCAAAGAAGCGTATTTCTGCATCGCGGCAAGATATGCGAGTTTGAATACAAAAATATCTTTGACGTGCAAAACGGGATTTTAAAATTTTCGGATGAAATTTCGCTGCGCCTTGAAGAGGTGCTCGCACGCGCTCGCAAAATCGCGATAAATCCGAGTAAAATTTTATTATCCCAAAGCCCGTTTGAGCGCTGCTTCGCGGGGATTTTGCACTCGGTTTCGCTTCAGTACGGCTCCTCGCTACTCATTAAGATCAAGGCGGGCGACGTGCTGCTAAAATGCGTCACGGCGCAGGATGAGCGGCGCTGGAGCGCGGGTGAGAGGATCTATTTCGGATTTGAAAGCGGCGCGTTTTTAGGGCTGGAGTAATTCTGCGCGAAGTGCGGATAAACTTAATTTTGCTTTAGAATTTTTATTCGCGCGACACTAATAAATTTCATTTCTGCCTCAAATTTTCACTGCGAACCATCTAGCGCGGCGTGCCCGGCGAAACAGAGCGCAAAAATTTGCGTCTTGAAATTTTTAAATTTACAGGCAGGGCTTTACCGAATACGGCGTAGCGTGAAATTTTGAAATTCTATCACTAGGAATTTTAAAGCTTAGCCGCGAATACAGCTAGCGGAACTTTGAAATTCCACAATTTATAAGTGCGTAATTTAAAATTCTAAATTTTAACTCTGCGGGATTTGCCTGCAAATTTATAGGCGGAATTCTCCGCAGAGTATGCCGTTTATTTTGCCTACAGTGCAAAGGCGAATCGAGGTAGTAAGAATTCCACGACGCAAAACCCGCGTAAAATTCTAAAGAGACGGCACGGAATTTCGATAAATTTTAAAAACGGCGCGGGATCTTATAAAATTTTACGAGAGCCCAAAAAAGCGGCAAAGCCCTAACTCACGCCGCTTAAATCTTCCCGCCGAACATCTCGTACATCGCCTTTTCCTCGCCCCAAAGCTCGCGGTGCTTTTTGATACAGGATTTTATCGCGCCCGCGAGATAGAGCACGTCGCGCTCAGTGTGCGTGTAGTGCAGGCTCACGCGCACGAAGCCGGGCTTGCTCTCAGGCATGCGCCCCTCCTTGATACCCAGCAGATCGTGAGCGTACGGGCCCGCGCACATCACACCCGCGCGCGTCTGGATATCAAAGTCGTTGCTAAGGCTCGCGGCGAAATCATACGCCGAGACGCCGCGCACGTTAAATGAAAATATCGGCAGCCGCGGCGCGTCCTTTGGAGCGTAGTTTATGATCTCGTCAATGCCTGCTAGCTCGCTCTCAAAAAGCCGCGCGAGCTCGTCCTCGGCGCTTTTTATTTGCTCGAAGCCCACCTCGTTTCGCAGCGCATAAGCCAAATTTGCCCGCATAAGCCCGATGATAGGCGGCGTACCGCCCTCCTCTAGCTGCTCGGGATTTTTCAAAAACACGTGTCCTTCGCGGCTAGCGTAGGCGACCGTCCCGCCCGCGGCAAATGTCGGCACGTCGCTACTGAGCAGCTCTTTTTTGATCGCCAAAAGCCCGCAGCTAGCAGGTCCGCCAAGTAGCTTATGCGGCGAGAGGAAAATCGCGTCGAAATAGTCGCAGTCTAAATTTGCGTGAGAGCTCAGCGCCGCGCAGTCAAAGGCCACGATGCCGCCCGCGGCTCTGATTAGCTCGCTGATCTTTTTATAGTCGCTAACGACGCCCGTGACGTTTGAGGCGGCGCTAAACGAGCCGATGATGCGGCGTGTTGCGTTTAGCTTTAGGATGCGCTCGAGTGCGAGTAGATCGATCTCGCCGCCCTCACTAAGCGGCACGCGCAAGTAGTCGCAAAGCCCCTCGCGAAAGCTAAGTTCGTTTGAGTGGTGCTCGTAGGGCGAAACGAGCACGAGCGGAAGCTGCGCAGCGCGTAAATTTGCCTCGCCGATCGCGCCTCTGGTTGCAGGCGGCAGGTAGATGCCGAGCAACTCCTGAAATTTCTTGATCGCGGCCGTCGCGCCCTGCCCGCAGGCGATGAGATAAAACCGCTCGTCAAGCCCCAGCAGCTTTTTTAGGCTCTCGCGCGCGCCCTCGTAGCGACGCTGCGTGATGATGGCGCTCGAGCTACTATCGGAGTGTGTGTTGGCGTAGGTTTTTAAAACGTCCGCTATCTCGCGCTCTACGAGCTCATAAGCAAGCCCCGAAGCCGCGAAATCAAAATAGTGCACGCCCGGTTTTAGGATGATATTTTTTCGAATTTCGTCTAAGCTTAGCATTTGCGGCCTTTAAAATTTAAGTGGTTAATTATAGTGAAATTTGGATTAATTTAAGGCTTTACGTCCTAGCTGGGAGAAATTTTAACGAGAATTTTAAAATGACCTCGCCTACAATGTTCGGGTTTTTATACTTTTCTCTATCGAACTTCGCCATTGCGCCTCTCCTTATTTGGAATTATTATTGCTATTTGTTTGTATCAAGCTGCGTATTTTTATCTAAGTTTACTACCGTTTCGGTATCGCCATTTTCAAAGTAACTCTTCAAATATGCCAATACCATCTCGAATTCTTTTTCACCGCTTCGCCAAGCTATAAATTTTTTGGTATCTTTAAATGTAGAATTTGCATCAGGGCAATGCTTATCATAAAATTCTTTTTTCATAGGCCTTAGTCTTTCAAATCTCTCTTTCGAAATAGGGACGGTATATCGTTCAGATATCTGATTGATTCTTTCTACTCCTCTGCAATATGATTCATATGTATTACGCAGAAAAAATTCTCTATCACTATAGCATTTATCATATTCTATTTTAAGCAGTTCCCTGGGAGGCTGCCCTTTGACATTATACTTTAAAAGTAAATCTAGCATTTTTTCATAATGCGGCACATAATCAAATAATCTATAATATGTGTTTCAACAGGCGGAGTACAGTCAAAATCATAA
>NZ_CALIIU010000079.1 GCF_938017775.1 uncultured Campylobacter sp. | reverse complement strand
CCTGAAAATTCTAAAAGAAATGGTTAATGGTTTTATAGATTTTTTAAAATTTATTTTTGCCATTATAATATTAATACATCATAGCTGGCAGTTTTTTCCTATACTGCCTATAGGATATATAGGCGTGGAATTCTTTTTCTTAGTAACTGGTTGGCTCATGGCTAAAAAATTTTATGATTTTGAGCTTAATGAAAATATATTTGTTATCACTAGAAATTATATAGTGAGAAAAATAAAGGTATTTTATTTAGAATACCTTGTGGCTATTGCGATAGGCTTTATTTTCATATGTTTATTTGCTTGGAATGAAGTACCGTCCATATCGGGCATGCTGGCATTGACAATAGGAGATATATTATTATTGCAAATTTGGGGTTTTCCTGTAAGATCTATAACTGGCGTTATGTGGTATCTATCAGCTATGATAGGCTCTATATCCATATTGCTTCCAATTATACTTAAAAATCAAAAAATGTTTATAAATTTCATTGCTCCACTTGTTATATTGATTTCATTTGGATCGATAGCATATCAATACAATTATATGGGAGTCATTATGGAGCCTATTTTTGGAGGATTCATTCATATCGGACTCATTAGGGCTATTGCAGATATTTCTTTGGGTTATTGCTTATATTTTGCTACAGAAAAAATTAATTCTATTAATTTTACAACAATAGGACTTATTTTGATCGCTATATTAGAATTTATTTTATATGCCGCAATCTTTTATCTTATCATTTTTACGCGTAAACCAAATAATACTGATTTTATTATAATATTGTTTTTATCTATATCTCTTAGCTTCTCTTTTAGTAGTAAATCATTGTTGGCAACTTTATTCCAAAAAAGAATTTTTAATAATTTAGGGCTATTAAGCCTGAATATTTTTTTAAATCATTTTTACATAGGTTGGATAATTATGGTTACGCAATCTAAATATTCTATGAAGCCTTATCAATCTATTGTCTATTATTTTTTAGGCGCAACAATTTGCATTATTTTAAATTTCATTATAGTAAAAGTTTTAAGAAAAATACAATATAAAAAACTAATTGATATTTTTTTAATTAAGGGGAAATAGCTTGAATATTCAAATTATAAAATTCCTCTTAGTTGGTATATTAAATACTGTTTTTGGCTACGGTCTATTTGCCCTTTTTATCTATCTGGGTCTATATTATCCTCTTGCCGTGTTGCTTTCTACGATACTTGGCGTATTGTTTAACTTTAAAACCATAGGCGGGCTAGTGTTCGGCAGCAACGATAATAGACTTATTTTTAAATTTATTTTGGTCTATGTTATAACCTATCTTTTAAATATATTTTTTCTATGGCTTTTTAAGCGGCTTGGTTTCGAAAATATGTATATAAACGGTTTTGTGCTTTTGATCCCGCTGGCCGCGGTATCATTTTTATTAAATAAATTTTTCGTCTTTAGGAGATGATATGAAAAAAATCAGTATAGTTACTGCCTGCTTTAACGAAGAGGAGAATGTAGAGGAAGTCTATACGCGCGTAAAAAAAGCTATGGGCGAATTTCCGGAGTATGCCTATGAGCATATATTTATCGATAATGCTTCGACCGATAGGACGGTTGAAATTTTAAAACGCCTAGCAAAGGATGATAAAAATTTAAAGATCATCGTAAATTCTAGAAACTTTGGTCATATTAAATCACCAACCTATGCGCTTTTGGGTGCAGACGGAGATGCCGTTATATCTATCGTAGCCGATCTGCAAGATCCGCCCGAGATGATTGCGCAGTTTATAAAAAAATGGCAGGAGGGCAACGACTTGGTTTTGGCTATTAAGCGAGATAGCGAGGAGCGTGGCGTGATGTTTAAAATCAGAGAGTGCTATTACGAGCTTTTATCAAAGTTATCTGAGATCGAAATTTTTAAGAATTTTACCGGCTTTGGACTTTTTGATAAAAAAGTCATCATTGCGCTTAGGCAGATGCATGATCCATATCCGTTTTTTCGCGGAATGTTAGCGGAGGCAGGTTATAGAGTAGCTAAAATTCCTTATGATCAACCCGTGAGAATTAAAGGAGTTACCAAAAACAACTTCTATACGCTTTATGATATGGGGATACTCGGTATAATCTGCAATTCCAAAGTACCACTTCGGCTCGCAACCTTTATAGGTATGATAACGGGCATTTTAAGTATAATAGTAGGACTTGTGTATTTTATACTTAAGCTAATTTATTGGGATGAGATGAGCGTGGGCATCGCGCCTCTTATCATACTTTTTTCATTCGTTTCATCTGGAATTTTGTTTTTTATCGGTATAATAGGCGAATATATCGGTGCAATTTATACACAAGTGTTGAATCGCCCATTGGTATTTGAAAAAGAAAGAATAAATTTTGACTGAGGATATTTTTTTAAGCATTGCGGTACCGACTTATAATAGAGCAGAATTCTTAGATAAAAGTCTAAATAGTCTATGCAAAAGCGTGTATAAAAGCGAGCGAAAAGATATTGAAATTTTAATTTTAGATAATGCTTCCAGTGATAAAACTTCGGATATTGCAAAAAAATATATTGATTTCGGACTTGTAAAATATATAAAAAATAGTGAAAATACTGGTCCAGATAATAATTTCAAAAAAGCGATTTCTTTGTCGCGCGGAAAATATATATGGATATTCGGTGATGATGATTTAGTGTTTGATGATACGATTAAATATTTAATGCGGATACTAGATTCTTCTTCGAAATTCGGTATCATTCATTTAAAGGCACAAAATTTCATAGACAAAATTAAGCCGGTAGAATTTAAAGAATTTAGTAATTTTAAAATTTATGATGATGATAAAGCGGAGTTTATAAAAGAAGCCCATACTAATTTAACTTTTATAACTTCTAATATAGTAAATAAAAGTTTATTTGATAGAATCGATTTAGACGCAATAGCAAATAACAATCTCGTGCAGCTTTATTGGAATATCGCCTGCGCGATTTTGTCTAATAAGCAAGTCGTGGTGTTTGATAAAATTTATGCAGCAAGGCAGTTTAATAGTGGAAGATATAATTTTTCAGAAGTATTTGGTGCAAATCTAAATGATACCTTAATCACTATTGAAAAGAATTTTAACGTAGATTTCGTGCTTGAAATTTTTAGAAAAAGGCTTTTAATATATTATTATCCCGCCAATATAATTAGGATACGAAACGGCCTTTCTGCAGTTAGGAACGAAAACTGCTTTCGCAATTTATATAAAATTTATAAGAAATTCCCCTCTTTTTGGATATTCACGGTTAGCGCGATGTGGATACCAAAAAAGCTAGGCCTTTTAATAGTTAAATTTATGCAAAAGACGATTTAGGACGGAATTTGCTATCTAAAATTTCATATATGGCGCTAGCGCAGATATTTTTTGCGTTTGTATCCGTAGTATCGATCTTAGTTCTACCAAAGCTTTTATCTTTAGAAGGCTTTGGATACTATCAATTATTTATATTTTTTGCTAATTACGTAGAATTTTTACATTTTGGACTATCTGATGGTATATATCTAAGATACGGTGGTAGGCGATATGAATTTATTTCTAAAAGAACTCTAAAATCCCAAATTTGTACGATGGAGATTTTATATATTCTAGAATGCCTAATTATATTTTTTACGGTTTGTGCGTTTTCGTTCGATAAAAGGTTATTTTTATATATTGCTATTTCGGGTGCTATCACGGTGCCAAGATCATTTCTATATAATCTTTTGCAAAGTGTAAATGAGATAAAAAAGTCAATACTCGTTTTGTTTATAGAAAGAATTTTTGTCTTATCATCTATATCAGCAGTTTATTTCGTGGATTTCGATAAAGCTAAATTTTTAATATTTTCATTTATTTTTGCCAGATTTATATCGCTTGTTTATATTTGTTTTTTATGTAGGGATCTTTTTAAAGTAAAGATGGCTCCTTTTACAGATAGCTTATTTTATATATATAAAAATATGCGAATAGGTATAAAATTAACAATCTCTGCGCTTTGTAATATATTTTTAATATTTATTGCAAGATCTATGATTGCATGGAAATTTAGCATCGTTTTATTTGGCAAAATTTCACTTATATTGTCGTTACTAAATTTTGCTCTATTTTTTATCAATGCATTCTCGGCGATCTTATTCCCGATATTACGAACTAAAAAAGCTTGCGAACAAAACGAAATTTTTAAAATTTTAGATGATGGACTATCAATCATATTTGTATTTTTATTTCTATTTGCATATCCTGTAGAAGTTCTACTGGGCGCTTGGCTACCTAAATATGCGGACGTTTTAAATTATATGCCGATAATTTTTGCGATATTGCTATGCGAAGGCAAGACGCTTCTTCTTACTAATTCATATTTTAAGACATTGCGCAAAGAAGGACAAATGCTTCGTATAAATTTAATTTCTTTGATTATATTTTCAGTATTTATTGGATTTATTGTATATTTTTGCAATGATATATTTATCATAATGTTTTGCCTGTTTTTATCTCTTTTTGCCAAATATATCGCATTGAGTTATGGTCTGAAAAAATTTATAAAAAGTGTAAATTTTTGCAATATTGGTGTAGAATTTTTTTGTGGTGTTTGCTTTATTGCTATATCTCATATATTGCCTGGCGTCTACGCGTTTTGCTTAATAATAGTAAGTTTTATAGTTTTAATTGTATTAAAAAGGAAAACTTTTATCCAATTGCTTAAATTTATAAAGACGATATAAATCTGAAAATATTACTATGAGTAATAATTATATCAATCTCGATGTAGCATTTTGTATTTTCATAAATTTTGCTAAAATTCAAATTTTTCAAAGAAACTTTATTATATACTTCCCATTCACTTTAAAAAAAGGACGACCATGCCAAAGATGAAAAGCGTGCGCGGTGCCGTCAAGCGTTTTAAAGCGGGCAAAAACAAGATCAAAAGAGGCTCGGCGTTTCGCAGCCATATTTTGACGAAGATGTCTCAAAAACGCAAGAGGAATTTGCGCGAGGCCCAATACGTCGATTCTACGAACGTATCTGCGGTTAAAAAAATGCTTTGCAAATAGTGCGAAGTTAGTTTTTGACGAAAGTCATTCAAACTCCCCTAAATTCATGGATTTTAGGGCAAGATCCCCAAGGGACGCCGATTAAGAAAGGATTAATATGGCAAGAGTAAAAACGGGCATTGTTAGACGCCGCCGACACAACAAGGTGCTAAAGCTTGCGCGCGGATTTTATAGCGCAAGACGCAAACATTTCAGAAAGGCCAAAGAGCAGCTGGAGAGAAGCCTCGTTTACGCCTTCCGTGACAGACGCGCGAAAAAACGCGATTTCCGCAGACTTTGGATAGTGCGCATCAATGCAGCTTGCAGGCTAAACGACATCAGCTATTCTAAATTTATAAACGGACTTAGAAAAGCGGGCATCGAGCTTGATAGAAAAATTTTAGCAAATATGGCTATGAACGACGCCGAAGCTTTCGCAACCGTCGCAAAGAAGGCAAAAGCAGCATTAAAATAAGCTTTAAAATTTGGCCGTCTTTAAGGCGGCTAAATTTTTAAATTTCGACAAAGCTTTTAATTTTAAAAGCGCGTCCGCAAATTTGTTGAAATTTAAGAATTTGGGTAATTTTATTTGAGGCGGTGCAGAATGCTAAAGCCTTTGAAAAAATCGTATCTCTTGCGCTTGTCGGTGCAGCAGGGTTCGGCTATGCGAGCGAGCAGAATTCCTGGAGCTATACAAACGCGCAAAAATCACCTTCCAACAACACTTCCCGTTCCGATGTAATGAGCGCTGCGGATAGCTTGGGCGCGAAATTAAGCAGGCACGACGCGGCTAGCGATAGCTCCACGAGCGACGAGTATGAAAACTCATTTCGTATCAAGCTCGAGTGTGCAAGGGGCTTTGCCAAAAAAGGCTCATATTCGGGTAGGCTTAATAATTAGCGCGTTATGATGCCTGCATTTCGCTGGACGGGCAATAGCGGCGTAAATGCCGAGTTTTGGAACGGCATTACCAATATAGGCGGCGCGCTGGTTCCTTATGTGGCTTTTGGCTCTTACGAAGCGGCGACGCCGGGCGATCAAACTACGCAATATCTGGTCAGAAGGGATGAAGACGCGGTTCAGATGAAGCGAAATATCGCGGCAGGCATAGCAAATTTAGGCTATACCTATACTAAAAATTCTACTAGAAATTTAAATTTAGTCTATGCCGATATAGATAATTTCGTAAATTTTTACGGCAGAGAAAATATCGCAGGATACTTTATCGACGAAGTTAATACCGAAAACAATCCCGCAACTATTGCCTATATGGAGAGTATCTACAACTATATCAAGACTAAATATCCGGGAATGCTCGTTTTGGCAAACAACGGCTGGGGCGTGCGCGACGCCATAGCTCCCTATGCGGACGTTTGGATGCTGCAAGAGGTGAGCGTGGATGAGTATATAAACCACTATCGTCCTAGAACCTCTGAGTTTGAAAAAGATCCCGCAAATTCCTCTAAAATTTTGCACGTGATATACAACGCAAGACCCGATCAGTACGACGAGATCATAAGATTGTCTCGCGAGCGTAACGCGGCAAATCTATTCATCACCTCCGATACGAATGCCTATCCTAGCGGATACGACGATCTGCCTACCTATTTTGAAGCGCTGATGCTGGCGATCAATAACTTCACGCCTAAAAACGGCAGCCTGTTTTCGCAGGTCGCAAGAGGCGGCAACCGGGTAGGCATCGAGATGCCGCGCTCGAAGGTCGATCTGGATCTTACAAAGCTTGCAAGAAATTCCGCTTATAAAAATTTAACCGACACCGACGGGCAGGAGTTTAACGTAAACGTAAGCGCGATCGGAAACTATGGCGGGGATTACAAAGACCGCTCGGGCGGCGTCAAATACGATCACAAGAGCGACGGAATTTTACTCGGAGCCTCCAAGAGAGTGGATGATCTTACGCTGGGCGTGATCTTTGGGTATCAAAAATCGGACGCTTGGTACGAGGGTAAATTCGACGGCGTCAAAGAAAACATCAAATCCTACGAGCTCGGTCTGGCGGGCAGATACGATTTTAGCGAGAATGTGGATCTGGCGGTAGGCTTAACATATTCGACGAACGATCATAAATTTGAAACCAACAACGGATTCGGCGCTATCCACGGCGCGAAATACAAATCGCAAATTTGGGATTTCAGTACGAGAGCAGGGTATAAATTTTTATTTGAAAACGGCTATATAAAGCCGTATTTGGGGCTTGGAGCGATTAGGGTGAACGAAGATGCGATCTCTAGGCTTAAATTTAGCTCCGCTTCAAAAACCGCACCGAACGGCACCGCGGGAATTTACGCGATCAAGGCTTTTGGTGATCTGCAGATATTCGCAAATGCGGAGTACGAGCATCGATTTAGCGGCGATTCGTATCATGCAAGCAGAAAGTATTCGGATAGATACGACGTCGAGGGGCTTGATTATTCTAGTGGCGTATTTAACGGCGCGATCGGGCTGAAATATAAGATCCTTCAAAGCGTCGGACTCAGCGCATCGTACGAGCTAAGCGAGAGCAAAAATAGCCTCGCTAGAGCGGCTTTTGACGTGGAATTTTGATTTTAATCGGAGTAGTCCAAGATAGGCAGCTTGAAGCACGATTACAGATTCCTCTTTGCCACAAAGCGAAAATTTTATGAAATTTGCGGCTAAATTTTACCCGGGCTTTGCCGCGAAATTTTAAAATTTGGACCATAAGATTTTGCTCGCATAATCTTTGCTTTTAATTCTATTTAGGATCACTTTTGCGCCGCTTCGGATGCGAAGCCACGAGATATAATCGCTGCCGCAGAAATTTTGCGCGAATACTTGAGGATTTTTAAAATTCTAAAATTTTTACTTGTTTAAGACTTTGCGGATCGCGTTTCATTCGTAAGGGATTTTAAAATTCTACGCACGGCGCAACTGAGGATTTTTAAAAGCAGCAAAATTTTAAGAATTCCAACGGGCATTCAAATTTTCGAGGCAAAATTTAGGCTGATTGGAAGCTGCCGAAATTTGGCAAAAGAAGCGAAATTTTGCGGATCGCTCCGCAAAATTTAAGAGAGATTATTTTAGCTTGTCTAGTTCGATGATGTAAGGCACTGAGTTTACTCCCGCACCGAAATATTTGGCAGCTAGGGCTTTTGCGGCGTTTAGCTCGGCAGCGCTTACGTCTTTGGCACCTGCTTTGTTATCTTCAGCGTAATATTTTCTAAAAACCGCTATCTTTTGCTCGTCGGTTTTAGCATTTTTGATCTCTTTGTAGATGAGCGCGGATTTTGCGTGGCCGTCGTCACCGTGAACGGAGGTCATGACGATATCGACATTATTATTTTTTAGCGTATCTTCGATCCTTGCCATCTCTTTGCGGCAGAATGGGCACAAAGCGTCCGTCAGCATCAAAATCGTAGGCTTTTTGGGATCGTTTCCTAGCTTGATGATATTGTCTTTGCTCTCTGCTTTGAAGACCTTACTTAGCTGTCCTGCGATGCGGTCTTGTTTGATCTGCTCCTTATAGACTACGCGTTTTTTAGGATCGATGATATCGGTAAAGATTAGATCGCCTTGAGTGAAGATGATCTCCTCTTGCGACATATTGCCTTGAGAAATCTTTAAAACGACCGCCTCGACGCCCTTTGGTTCGCTAAGTGGGATACGCTCGGCGACCTTTATTTCGATGCCTTGTGGCGCGCCGCCGTAGATGGATAGAATTTCGCTGTCGCTTAGAGCCGCGTTTAGGCTAGCTGCGAGCGCAACTGAAGTTAAAATAGCTTTTTTCATTTTTTTCCTTTGCAAAAATTCCGCGCATTGTAGTGCAAAATTTTAAATTTTTACTTTTTCAAATAGCGTTTATTGTCGATCGTCACGATATTTCCCATCTTGTCGAGGTATTCGAGGTAGCAGATGACGAATTTTCTGCTAAGCCCAAGCTCCTCTTTGGCGTTCGTGATGTTTACGAAGCCCTCTTTTTCGATGATCGCGTAGAGGCGCTTGATCGCCAGAGCTAAATTTTCAGCCTCGACGAAGAGATTATGCGCGAGACGGACGACCTTTTTGGCGTAGGTTAGCTTTTTTAGCGCGTCATCGCCGCTACTGCGGTCGATCTCCAGCTCGTCATAGACGTTATACGGCGCGAGAGGCGCTATGCCGCCCTTTTTGATGAGATCAAAAATTTTACTCTCCAGGCTCTGTTTGAGCGCGTCAAAATCCACCCCCGATTTTACGTAAACTCCGCCCTTTTTGGAGACGATGCCGCCACGCTCAAGCTCGCTAAGCGCGCGCGCGGCGAGCTCCTCGCTGGCCCACGAGAGCTTTAGGGCGATCGAGGCGGGCGAAAAGATCGCGTAGTCGTTTTTTGAGACGATAAATTTTATGAGGCTTTTTACGTCCTCGATCGCGCTTAGATCGTAAACGCATAAATTTGCTTCGTCAAAATACGTCCCTTCTATGCCGCGCGCGATCTTTACCGCTTCGCCGTACTCCATTCCGAAGCGCTGATACGCCGAAAATAGCCCGAATCCGTGCTTGTGAAAGCCGCTTAAAATTTTAAACGCCTCGGTGAAATTTCGCTTCAAAAGCGCGGTGAGAAGTACGGCTTTGCTCTGTTTTTTTAGCGGCTCGACTACGGCGTTTAGCACGCGTCCGCCGCCGATTACGCGCGAGTTTGACAAGCAGACGAATGGCTCGTCAAATTTCAAAAACATCGTTTTGTCAAATTTAAAGCTCACGAGCTTCTCGCCGCTAGGAAGTTCTTTTAAA
This sequence comes from uncultured Campylobacter sp., assembly GCF_938017775.1. Lineage (GTDB taxonomy): Bacteria > Campylobacterota > Campylobacteria > Campylobacterales > Campylobacteraceae > Campylobacter_B. The sequence continues at coordinate 70,502 of NZ_CALIIU010000079.1, read as the reverse complement.
ATGAGCGCTTTTGCCGCGCTTTGCTTGCTTCCGACGCAAAACAGCACGTCTTGGTTGTGTGAAATTTCGCCGCTAAAGGTGCAGTCGGCTTCATTGAAGCCGCGGAAAAAGCCCTTTTTGCTTAGGATTTGCCCCTTTTCAAGCTCGCTCGTTTTGGCGTCAAGACTTAGTGCGACGCGGTTTGGAGCCTGCGCTAGCGGCGTATCCTCATCGTGGATCTGCACGCTTTTGACGTTAAAAATTTTACCCAGATCACAGTTGTAAAGCTTCTCGCCCTTTGAAATCGCGCCGTTAATGAGGCTGCCCGTTACGATGGTGCCGAGCCCCTTAAGTGAAAAGACGCGATCGATGTAGTAGTGCACCACGCCGCCTCCTTGGCGCTGCGCAGGCTTGATATTAAAGAGATAATTTTTCAGCTCGGCGATGCTTGCGGGGTCTTTTATGCTGATAAAAAAGGTATTTAAAATTTGCAAATCCTTAAATTTACTGATGTATTCCTTGCACTGCGCCGCGACCTCAGCTCGGCGCGCGTCGCCCACCAGATCGCACTTGCTGATACACAAGATCACGCTTTTTACCCCGAGCAGCGATAAAATTTGAATATGCTCGCGGCTTTGCGGCATTAGCCCGTCGTCCGCGGCGACTACCAGCATCGCAGCGTCGAAGGCATACGCGCCGCTAATCATCGTCTTTACTAGATTTTCATGCCCCGGAACGTCGATGAAAGCGACATTGGTATCCCCCGAGCGCAGATGCGAAAAACTAAGATCGATCGTGATGCCACGCTGCTTTTCGCTCGGCATCCGGTCCCCTTCAAAGCCGTTTAGCGCCTTGATTAACGCGGTCTTTCCGTGATCGATATGGCCTGCGGTGCCGATGATTACGCTATTCATAAATTTCTCCGATCTTTTTTATTAAATCTTGTAAGTCGCTTTTTAAAATCGATCTGAAATCGAGCAAAAATTTATCATCCTCGATCCGCCCGATTATACCCGCAGCGCGAAATTTAGCCTGCGCGCTCTGCGGGTCTGCCCCATCTAAGATCGCAAGCGCGACGCTAGGGTAGGAGGCGCTCGGCATCGTACCGCCGCCTACGAAGGTGGTAGTAGGCACGATCTGCGATTTTACGCCGATGTGCGATCGCACTAGCTCCGCTCGCTTGCGCAGCTCGTCTAGGCTTAGATGGATCTGATCTATCGTCGTGATGAGGTGAAATTCTTTATTTATATACGCCTTGATCGTCTCGGCAAGCAGGCTTAGCGTGATCTTGTCCACGCGCAGCATTCGCAGCAGCTGGTTTTTGCGCAGGCGCGCGATGAGCTCGCGATCTCCTAGGATGATGCCGCACTGCACGGAGCCGAAAAGCTTGTCGCCGCTAAAGCTAAGCAGCCGCACGCCGCTTTTTAAAAGCTCAAAGATTGAGGGCTCGCTTTTGCCGAGCCCAAACCCTAGCTCGCTTGCATAGCCGCTTCCAAGATCGTAGTAATCGATGATCTCGTTAAAGCTTTCCTCTTTTTTCATGCTAAATTTTGCAGGAGCAATTTTAGAAGCTTTGGTGTAAATTTCGCTCCCATCGCCTTCATAAAAACACTCGCTCTTTTCGGACGGCTCGCGGATATTTAAATTTAGAGCATTCGCGGAACTATCCGCTAAGTTCAAACCATTCGGCGCAGAATTTAAAATTTCGCCGTCTGCGTCCGAAGAGCCGCCGCAAAGATCTGCTAAATTTTTAAAGCTTGCCGCTCTAAGCGCTAAAAATTCTCTCTTTGCCTGCGAGGCGCGACGTGCGAGAGCCGCCACCTCCGCAGCGCTTACGCTAGAGCTAAAGCCCGAAATTTTAAAATTTGAACGGTGTACCTTCATCAAGATCGCCGTATTTTCATTGATCGCTTCCTCGTAATCGTCCGGCTTGGTTTTGTTCGTAGTGCCGATCTCTGTGAGCTTTGCGCCAGAGTTTGCCATCACTTCGCTTACCCGAAAGCTCCCGCCGATCTCGACGAGCTCGCCGCGGCTTACCACGACTTCGCGTCCGCGCGCGAAGGTATTTAGCACCAAAAAGACCGCAGCAGCGTTGTTATTGACCACGAGCGCGTCCTGCGCGCCGAAGAGCTCGCTGCACAAAAGCGCTATGTAGTCGTATCTGTTGCCGCGCGCGCCCTCGGATAGGTCGTATTCTAAATTTGAATACGAGGTGATGATCTTTTGCGCGCGGGCTAAAATTTCGGCGCCGATGACGCTGCGGCCGAGGTTTGTGTGCAGCACGACGCCGGTTGCGTTGATGAGCGGCTTAAGGTTTAGATTTTGAAATTTTTCGTAGCGCGATTTGATGCGCGCGATGATCTCGCTTTCGCTTGCGACCGCGCCTCCTTGCAGCGCCTTTTCGCGCTCCTGTCGGATGAGCTCTTGCGCGATTTTGATGATTTGCGGGCGAAGGCAGTTTTGAAACTCCTGCGCGTTTGCGATTTTGTCGATTTTTGGTAGTTTGATTTGTTGCATTGCGACCCCGATGCCTTAAAATTTAGGCGATTTTATCATTTAAAGCTTTGATTTTGCTTTATCTATAGAATTATTAATTTAAATTCGATTTACTTTAAGTGCAGAATTTAAAAGCTGTTTAGAAAATAAGAGTAAAACCCGCCTAATTATCAATTTAGGATAGATTATGAAAGAACATGGATTTTATGCCGCGGGGCTAAAGGATGTCGTCTTAAGCGACGATATCGAAATTTGCGGTGATGAAGAGGAGGCGAAAAATGAGGAATTTATCGTTGCGAATTCGCCGAAATTAAAAGCGCAAATTTATGCGCCCGAGATAAATTTTTATATAGAAAATTCCGCAGATGAGCCGCTACAAATCGCTAAAAACGTAGATATTTTGTATCGCGCCAAAGATATCGTCTTCGACGGCGCGCTAGATAGCGACTATCAAAAGCCCGTCGGCAAAAACGTGATTCTCGCCTGTGATGAGCCGCGAGAGGGGCTTGTGGGGCTACTTAGGCAGCACGGATTTAAGGTGATCGCGTTAAGCAGGGCTGAGATAAAGTTCGTCTACGGCGAGATTGGCGATCTTGCGGTTACGATTTTAAGCGAGCAGGATAAGGTTGAGACTGAGGCGGATTTTTTCTTGATTAGCGGCGCGACGCCCTATCAGCTACGACAAAGCGGCTGCTACGAGATCTCGGGGCTAAAAGACGATGAAATTTTAGAAATTTTAAATTCCAAAAGCCCGGTTTATCATTATAAGAATTCTACGATCTTTGATCCTGCGATCTGTCAGTATCAAGGCAGGCGAAATGAGTTGCGCACGCCATGCGTGGAGGTTTGCCCTACAGTGGCGATTTTGAAAAACGACGAAAAGCGCGAGTTAGTATTTTCGCATATCGACTGCATCGGTTGCGGCGCGTGCGTGAGCGTCTGCCCTAGCGGCGCGCTGAAATTTGCCAAGCTGCCCCAAAGAGTATTTGGCGAGATCGCAAAGCTCTATGCAGGCAAAATTCCGCTTCTCATCGCAGAGAGCGAAATTGAGTCCGCACCCGCAGTGCAGCTTCCGTGCGGCGTGCTGCCGTTTGGAATTTTTGGAAGCAAGCAAATAGATGAGGTAAATTTGCTAAGCGCGATGCAAGAAAGCGGCTCGAGTGTGATCGTTTACGGTGCAGACGTAGGCGAGGGCACGCGCGAAGCAGCGGAGCTTATAAATGGAATTTCGCGCGCGATCTACGGCAAGGAAGCAGTATTTTTAGCGCGAAATTTAACCGAGCTGCAAGAGGCGCTAAAGTGGGCGCAAAGCTCTCAGCCCTGGGCGTTTAGCCTAAACGAACAGGGCCTTAGCAAGAAAGAAATTTTCTCAAAACGAGTAAGCGCAATGGTTGGCGAGGGCAGCTTCGGCGCCGTAAAAAGCGGAGAGTTGCTAAAATTTGGCAAAGTAAACATAAACGAAGCAAGCTGCACGCTATGCCTTAGCTGCGTGGGTGCCTGTAATACCGGCGCGCTGTATGCCGATAACAGCGACAATTCGATTAAATTTAACGCTTCACTTTGCACGACGTGCAACTACTGCGTGCTAAGCTGCGCCGAAAAGGATACGATCGAGCTTGAGCCTTGCGGCGTGGAGCTTGAACCGGGATTTTTTAATTACAAAATGCTAGCTAAAGATGAGCTTTTTAAGTGCATTGAATGCGGTAAGGAATTTGCGACGAGCAAAGCCGTGATGAAGATCGCGGATATGATGGGTGCGCATTTTGCAAACGAGCCTGAAAAGATGAAGACTCTTTTTTGCTGCGGCGATTGCAAGGCGAAAATAATGATAAAAAAGCAGATAGAAGATGCTAGAAAAGGGGCAATGTAATGGATGCGAATCTACTTCAAGCAAGAAGCTACTACTACGAATTTTTTGCAATTCCATTTTTTTTCTATGAAACGGATGCGAAATTTAAGCGCTGGAAGGAGCAACTGGAGTTTTTACGCAGCTCGCCCATTGTGCCTAGCGATGAGGCGGAATTTCAAAATTTAGCGAAATTCGACTTTGCAGCGTTTAAAAGCGAGCAAAATTCCGTGCTTTTTGATTTTTCATACGCCAATGTGCCGATGAGTGCGAGCTTCTACGACGAGGGACGCGACGATGGGCGTATGCGTGTCGCGGTAATCGACGTGCTAAAAAAGAGTAAATTTCGCCGCAATATGGAGCTTTGCAAGGAGTGCGAGGACTATGTGGGATTTATTTTTTACCTGCATTCGACTCTGCTGCGCGACGCGGCTGCAAAACACAGCGCGGTTTTAAACGGACAAAATTCTGTGACAAAAGAGCAAAATTCCACAAATAGCGCGAGCTTAACGGCGCAAGACGGAAAAAATTCTGTAGATTCGCATGGCAGTAAAAATTTTACAGGTCCGCAGGATGGTAAAAATACCGCGAGCGTGCAATGCGCTAAAAATTTCATCGGCGCGCAAGATGGCGAAACGCTGGCGTTAGAGCTTTTTACGAATGTCACCAACAGCTTTGTGGATGAGTTTAGCGAGCTTTTGTGCGGGCATGTGCGGGCGGATTTTTTCAAATCATTAGGCGCACTAATGAGAAGCTTTTTTGCGCTTGAGCGCTCGCTTTTAGCGCTTGCCGCTCCGCAAAAGAAAGATCGCAGCGTCGTTAAAGAAGCGATCAAAAAAGGTGGCTATCAAAATAAATTTACCAATCCGGAAGATATTTTTAATCTGGATTGATAAATAAAATTTTTAACGAAAATCTTATACGCAAAAGCAGAATTTCGGTTAAATTTTAAACTCGCAAACTCGAGTTTTGCGAGTAGTTTTTTAGTTAGAACTTTATATTTTGAATTTTAAATAAAATTTAAAAAGTAACTTAAAATTTAATTTCCATCTCACTGCCTTTTCGTTATAATTCATTAGACTTAAATCCTGTAACAGGCGTTACTACAATAAAAGATTTAAAGCGATTTCTTCACAAAGGAAAACCATGGAGAACAAACGCAGGGATTTTCTTAAAAAATCTCTAAAAATCGGCGCAGTAGGTGCCGTGGGCATTGCCGCATCTCAGGCTCTAGCGAAAAATGAGCAGGATTACGGCGATACCGTTCGTGGCAAATCGCCGAAAAAAGAGGTGCTTTACTGGGAGAGTGAAGCGTGGAAAAAATACTATAAAGTAGCTTACTAGGAGAATTTTCATGAGTGAGAATGCGATCGGAAGGAGATCGTTTTTGAAGCTCGCCGCTTTAGGAGCGAGCAGCGTAGCTGCGTTTGGCGAAAATAATACGCTAAGAGCCGCTACCGAGCAAGAGATCAAAAACCCATTTCCAGGTTCTGTTATGAAGCGAACGATATGTTCGATCTGTTCCGTAGGCTGCGGTATCGAGGCTCAAGTGGATGAGAGCACCAATACCTGGATTCGCCAAGATATGGCAGTAGATCACCCGATCTCGCAGGGCAGTCACTGCTGTAAGGGAATCGATCAAATCGATCTAACCAAATCTAAAATGCGTCTTAAATATCCGCTCAAAAAGGTTGGTGGCAAGTGGGAGCGCATAAGTTGGGAGCAAGCCGTCAACGAAATCGGCGATAAAATGCTTCAGGTTCGCAAAGAGGACGGCCCAGATAGTGTAGTATTTCTGGGGTCGGCTAAATTTTGCAACGAGCAGGCATATTATTTTAGAAAATTTGCAGCCTTTTGGGGTACAAACAGCAACGACCACGTAGCCAGAATTTGACATAGTGCAACAGTCGCCGGTGTGGCGAATACTTGGGGTTATGGAGCTATGACAAATCACGTAGGCGATATGGCGAAAAATTCTAAAATGATCCTTTTCATAGGTGCGAATTCTGCGGTTGCAAATCCCGTGGGGGCTATGAAGCATGCTCTTCAAGCTCGCGATAGAAACGGCGCGAAAATCGTTGTAGTTGATCCAAATTTTACTAGAACTGCGGCTAAGGCCGATATGTATATTAGAATTCGTCCGGGAACCGATATAGCGTTTGTGTACGGAATGCTGCATCTAATCTTCAAAAACGGCTGGGAGGACAAAGAACTAATAAAAACCAGAACCTACGCCGTAGATGAGATCAAGGCGGAAGCTGAGAAGTGGGATCCTAAAGAGGTAGCCAATGTCACCGGCTGCAAGGAAGAGGAGCTGATAGAATTTACGAGGATGTTTGCTACCACAAAGCCCGCTACTTTATGCTGGGCTCTAGGCATTACGCAGCACTCGATCGGAAGTTCAAATACTAGAATTTTGGCTCTTTTGCAGCTCATACTAGGCAATATGGGCAAGCCGGGCGGCGGCTGCAACATCCTTAGAGGCCATGATAATGTTCAGGGCGCTACCGATATGTGCAATCTCTCCGATAGCTTGCCTGCGTATTACGGGCTAGCCGATAACGCTTGGAAGCACTTCTGCAAGGGCTGGGGTGTAGATTATGAGCAGTTTATTAAAAGATTTGCCGTCTCTACTAAGCAGCCGCACGAAAAGCAGGGCGAAAAAGTGCCTGGTACGAATTTTACCGAGTATTTCCACTACGATCCGAGCATCGAGCAAGATACGATAAATTGGCGCAACGAAAAGGGCTTTTCGCTATCTAAATGGTGGCAGGGCGTTTTGAAAAACGAGCCCGTTTTAAGTAGTGGCAATGTCCGCGTTCTTTGGGTGCAAGGCACAGGAATTACTTCTATGGCTCATGTTCGCGAGACTCAAGAAGCATTAGGCAAGATCGATATGCTGGTAGTCGCCGAGCCGTTCTTAAACGAAGTAGCGATTCTAAACGATAGACCGGATGGAATTTATGTTTTGCCGGTAGCTACGCAGTTTGAGAGCGAAGGCCATCTAAGCGCTACAAACCGCAGCGGCCAGTGGAGAACTCAGATTGTTAAGCCTCTATTTGAGAGCAAAGAGGATCAGGAGGTAATGTTTTTATTCGCGAAAAAATTCGGCTTTTACGACGAATACGTTCGCGGCATGAAGATGGGCATCGTTGATGGCGAGCTTAAGCAGGTTAAAGACGATTTTGTTTGGCCTGACGACGCTACCGATGAGATTGCACGCAATACTCAAAGTATTGGAAATAACGGACGCACCGCAGCTAGATTTCGCAGACAGCAGAAGAACTGGCATCTATTTGATCCCGATACTTTGCGCGGTATAGGTGGCGAGGTCGAGGGCGAATATTACGGGCTTCCATGGCCTTGCTGGGATACGCAACACCCGGGCACGCCGATTCTTTACGACGTAACTAGACCTTATGCAGATGGGGGCATGGGATTTAGGAACCGCTTCGGCTTAGAACACGACGGCGTTTCGCAGCTAGCCGACGAGAGCATTACACTTCCGGGATCAAAAATTCAAGGCGGTCATGCGGAGATTACAAAAGCAAATATCGAACAGGTTTTAGGCATTACGCTAAGCGAGGATGAAAAAGCCAAGATGGGACCTACGTGGAGCACAGATTATAGTGGCATTATCGCTAAAAAATGCCGAGAGTTTGGAATTTGTCCTTGCGGAAACGCAAGAGCCAGAGCCAAGGTTTGGCAGTTTGCGGATCAAATTCCAAAGCATCGCGAACCGATCCACTCGCCTAGATGGGATTTGGTAGAGAAATATCCGACCTTTGCGGATCAAAAACGAAATTTCCGCGTCTTTACGAGATTTATCTCCGAGCAGAAAAAGCAGGATTGGAGCAAGGATTTCCCTACTATCGTAAGCTCGTTAAGGCTTGTAAATTTAAGCGGTGCGGGCATGATTGAGCGCACGAGCAAGTATCTTTCGGCGATTACTCCGGAGATGTTCGCGCACGTAAACCCTAAGCTTGCCGCTGATAAAGGTATCAAAGATGGCGAGATGATGTGGATCCATTCGCCGCAAGGCACGAAGATCAAAGTCAAGTGCATCTATTCGCACGCCGTAACGCCTGATCGTATTGTTATGCCGTATAACTTCGCGGGAATTTTCCAGGGCGAGGATCTAAGCGACCGCTATCCTGAGGGCACTAAGCCATATATCAGAGGCGAGAGCTCAAATACGATTACCAACTACGGCTTTGACATAAATACGCAAATTTCGGAATTTAACGCCGGTCTTTGCAGACTAGAAAGAGCATAAGGAGATAAAATGCCGGCAAGATTAAAATTTTACGTCGATGTCGAGCGTTGCATCGCTTGCTATGGTTGCCAGGTAGCCTGCAGCTCGGCGCACGAGGTTCCCGTGCAGATCAATAGGCGCAAGGTTATCACTTTAAACGAGGGCATAGAGGGGCAGGAGGTTTCAAGCTCTATTGCTTGCCAACACTGCACCGATGCGCCTTGCGCGCAGGTTTGTCCGGTTCAATGCTTCTATATCAGAACCGACGGCGTCGTTTTACATGACAAAGATAAATGTATCGGCTGCGGATACTGCCTCTATGCGTGTCCGTTCGGCGCTCCGCAATTCCCTAGAGACGGGGCTTTCGGTATCAAAGGTGCGATGGATAAGTGCACTATGTGCGCGGGTGGACCGGAGCCTACGTTTTCGCACGAGGAACTGCATAAATACGGTCAAAACCGCATCGCAGAGGGCAAGGTTCCGATGTGTGCGGCGATCTGTTGCACGAACGCTCTAATCGTGGGCGACGCGAGCAGAGTTTCGGAGGTTTATCGCAAGCGCGTACTTACGCGCGGCGTGAGCCTATAAGATTGTGGAATTTTAAACTCCTCCGGTTTTAAAATTCCGTCTCTTTTCGCAGAAATTTCAACCGAGCGACGGCTTTAAATTTAGCGGTCGCTCGGCGCGAAATTTTATTTGAAAATCTCCGCTCCTGCGTATCGATCGTTATATTATTTCAAAAAATCGCTTTTTGCTGACATTAAAATTTTAAATTTATGCTACAATCACTCAAATTTAGGATTTGAAATCTTAAGCGAAAGGATCTGTCTTGAAAAATAAAATTTCACTTTTTTTGGTCATTTCGGCGTTTTTGATTTTTACAGGTTGCTCTAAAAATGTACCCGTAAATAGCGGTATCGTGCGCACTTCCGAGCCGCTTCACATTATGGAATTTCCGCAGGATAAACTCATAAGCGTAAATTTCACCAACACCTCTACGACGGATTCAAATTTAACCCAAGTAGTGATCCAACATCTGCGCGCGGACGGATTTAAGGTCGTAAATAAAAGCGCGGCAAACGTCCAAATCGGCGGCAATCTAAACTACTTCCGCAAGGCGGATTTTTCGCGCAGATCGTGGGATAATCCGAGATTTAGCTTCGGTATGGGATTTGGCAGATATTACAGATATACGGGCGTAGGCGTGGGCTGGGGGATGCCGTTCGGTTATGATCCGTGGTATGACGACGATTATTACAGAGACTACTTCTACGACTCGCAGATTAGCCTCTACATAAGCGTTAAAAACAAGGGCGCGTGGAAGGATTACGTAACTAATCTCAACTACCAAAGCATCAAAAATCCGGGCTCTAAAGACTCGGTAATGGATGCGCTAAATTTTAAAATTTACGAATATATAAGACAACTGATTAAGCAGGGAAGATGATAGTAAAAGAGAATAAAAAGCCCGTAGCGATGACGCTGGCGGGATCGGCGATTTTGGCGCTCGCTAGCGGATATTGCTACCACGCGGGCTTTGGCGGCGCGGCGCTTTTCGCTTCCGTAGTGGCGGCATTTTGCGCGTTTTTTTGCGCGCTCAGACTCGGCGCGAAAAATTATTTGCAGATCGGCGAGGACGCCCTGACGATCGTGCGCGGGGCAAATTCCGAGAGCTTCGAATACAAAGATATCGTAAATTTAGGCATAAAAACCTTCGCCGCGGGCAAAAACAAAACGGAGCTTTTAAATTTTGTATTCAAAAAAGCGCCGCAGGCGCAGGACCGCTTTAATTTTTTACGATTTTACAGCGACACGGAGGCTACGCTGCCGGGCTCGTTTGAAATTTCGATCTACGAGCTGAGCAAAATTTTGCGCGAAAAAGCCGGTCTTTCGCAGAGCTCCGAGGAAGAGCAAACCGCCTCAAAAACTCACAAGGGCGCTAAGAGTTCTAAAAAAAGCGCGGGTAGCGGTAAAAATTTTAAAGCTAAAAACCTCCGCGATGAAAATTCCGCTTCGCAAAATTCCGATACGCAAAATTCCTGCGGCGCACAAAATTTAGGCGCGGAGAATTCCTACGCCGCGCAGAATTCCATCGCACAAAATTCTAATGGCGCCGCTGATTCAAACGGCGCGCAGAATTTGAAGGGCGCTTCAAATTTAAACAAACAAAGCTCCGCCGCGCCGAATGGTGCCGCTTCCTTAAATAGCGCCAGCTCGGGCGAAAATTTCACAGGCGCCGAGAATCCCGCCTCGAAAATTTCCGCGGGCGATAATGAGCCTGACGCTGCGCCTGAAAGTGCGGTAGCGGCTGACTCTGATGCCGCCGATACCGCGATGCAAAGCTCCGCCTGCGAAAGTAAAAATAAGTAGAGGCGCGGTCTTGAACTCCTTGCCAATCGGAATTTTCTTGCAAGGAGCCGCGCTGATGCTCTCGCTCATCGTCGCGATCGGCGCGCAAAATATCTTCGTCATCTCCCAAGGCCTTGCGAAAAACCACGTCGCGGCTGTTTGCACGGTCTGCGCGCTAAGCGATGCCGTGTTTACGGCCGTAGGGATATTTTTAATCGGCGGCGCTCTTAAGCAAGGCTCGCTTTTTACCCAAATTTTAGGCATAGGCGGGATCATATTTTTGCTCTGCTACGCGCTAAGCTCCTTTTTTAGCACCTACAGGGGCTCGCATTTTGCCAAGATCCAAAACTCGGCAAATAGCCCGCTGGCGCCCGTCGTAGCCAAAGCTCTTGCGGTGACGCTTCTAAATCCGCACGTGTATTTAGACACCGTCGTGGTCGTGGGCTCGCTCGGCGCTACGATTGCGGATCCGCAAAAGCCGTGGTTTTACGCGGGAGTTATGTTCATATCGTTTGCGTGGTTTTTCGGCTTAGGATACGGTTCAGGGGCGCTTTCGAAGCTTTTTGCAAGCAGTAGGGCATGGCGCATAATCGACGCGCTCGTGGGAGTTTTGATGCTGTATATGGCGTATCTGATCGCGAAGTTTATCTTTAAAATTTAAAATTTCACGCTAAAATTCCGCACTCTTGATAAAGGATCTATGATGAAAATTGAAATTGAAAGCGGGCTCGAACTAAAAGAGGCCTTGTGGCGCGTAGAGAAAGCTCTGCGACTAGTGACCGACAAGGACGGCAAAATCACATCGAGCGCGACGCTTTACGTGGGCAAACATTCGCTTTTAAATTTACTCGATACCAATCAGATCGAAAATATCCAAAACGCCTATGCGCGCGCCAGGACGGAATTTCGCGCGGAGATGCTGGGCGTACTGGAGGGCTTTTTATCCCAAGAGGATGCCGAGAAAGATCCGGAATATGCGCTATTTAATCAGCTCTACCAAATGGCGATGACCGCGGGCAGAAAGAGCGATATTTTTATCCATGTCCAAGGCATCAGCGAAAACGAGGTCGTGCTGCGCGTGTATCAGCGCTTCGAGCTGGAGAGCGGCGAGACAATCTATTACGCAGGTGGTGAGTTTAGCTACAATCTGGATGAAAATTTCGGTAAAATTTATCGCTACGAAATCTGATTTTGGCGGTACGGCACGAGATCGATGCCGCCTCGATCCTAAATATCGCACTACGCTTATTTGTCACAGCGCGTAAATTTAAACTCTAAAACACGCAGCGAGCTAAATTTAGACAAATTTTCTGCAATGATAGAATTCCGCTCGGTTAAAATTTATCTCAACTTTAAATTTAAAGCTCGTGTAAATTTCGCCGCATTACCGCCAGCGTTTGAGTCTGCCTTTTATGCTTGCCAAAATTTTAAGTCGAGCTCGCATAAAATTTTATTTCTTAGGCACTAAATTTTGTTGTATCGCACTTTTATGCAAAAGAAAAGATAATTAAACGAAGCCGAATTTAACCAAGGCGCGTATATAGGAGGGCGGGCTCAAAGATGATACGCTAGGTGGAGGTTTGCTGCCATTGCTTACTTTAAAAATTTTAAGCATTAATACGTGTAAAATGTAAAAACAAAGAAGTGAAAACGCAATGCTAAGCAGAAAAACTAGGATAATAAAAGCGCTGATCGGACTAGCGATAATGATCGCCGGAGCCGTTGTTTGGCAGCTGGTGGGGGGTGTCGGACTAGTGCCCTTTATCGTGAGCGTTACGGGATTTTGTCCCGCTTGCTACTTTTTAAACCGCTGTTCGCTGAAGCGCTAAATTTAGCCGCGGTATACGGTTTTGCCGTGCGCCGAGAAAATAAGCGCGATAAATTTAGCGGTGAAGCGAGTGAGCTTTAAATTTTAATTTTCCATGCTTCGCTGTGGAGTGTTAAATTTAAACTAGCCCTTTAAAGCTTAAAATTTTATCGCGCGATGCAAGGCGGTAAATTTAATTTCATGCCGCCGTCAATCGGCATGCCGCTATCCGCGTAAAATTTTAACGCCGTGCCGCTTTCGACGCTCTTGTTATGACTGGTTTGTGCGCCGTGCTAGCCATAGCCAAACTTTATGATTAATTACACCTAGCCTCTTAAAATTCATCTTAAATTTGCTAAAATTGCAGCAAAATTTAAAATTTAAAGGAGCCCAAATGTCAAATATCTTAATCATAGGCGCAGGCGGCGTGAGCCAAGTCGCGACCGTAAAATGCGCGATGAACGCGGACGTTTTTAGCAAGATCACCCTTGCTAGCCGCACAAAAAGCAAGTGCGACGCGATCGCTAAATTTATAAAAGACCGCCTAGGCGTGCAAATTGACACCGCCCAGATCGACGCGGACGATACCGATGCCGTGGTCGCGCTCATCAAAAAAACGGGCGCCGATTTGCTTTTAAATGTGGCGCTGCCCTATCAGGACCTAACCCTCATGGACGCATGCTCTCGCGCCGGCATCCCCTACATCGACACCGCAAACTACGAGCACCCCGATACCGCCAAATTTGAGTATAAGCTGCAGTGGGCGAAGGACGGCGAGTTTAAAGCCGCAAACACGATGGCGCTGCTGGGAAGCGGCTTTGATCCGGGCGTGACGAACGTATTTTGCGCCTACGCACAGCAAAATCTCTTTGACGAGATCGGCGAGATCGACATCCTAGACTGCAACGCGGGCGATCACGGCTATCCGTTTGCGACGAATTTTAACCCTGAAATCAACCTGCGCGAAGTGAGCGCAAAGGGCCACTACTGGGAGCGCGGCGAGTGGAAAGAGACCGAGCCGATGGAAATAATGTTCAAATGGGACTACCCGAAAGTAGGCGTCAAAGATAGCTACCTGCTCTACCACGAGGAGCTTGAAAGCCTCGTTAAAAACATCAAAGGGCTGAAGCGAATCCGCTTTTTTATGACTTTCGGACAGAGCTACCTAACCCACATGAAATGCCTAGAAAACGTCGGCATGCTACGCATCGACGAGGTCGAACACAACGGCGTAAAGATCGTGCCGATCCAGTTTCTAAAAACTCTACTGCCTGATCCTGCAAGCCTAGGCCCTCGAACGAAGGGCAAAACCAACATCGGCTGCGTGATACGCGGCTTAAAAGACGGCAAAGAGCGTCAAGTCTATATCTATAACGTCTGCGACCACGAGGCTTGCTACGTCGAGACGGGCGCGCAGGCGGTGAGCTACACCACGGGCGTACCTGCGATGATCGGCTCGATGATGGTCGCAAAGGGCATTTGGAGTGGAAAAGGCGTCTTTAATATGGAAAATTTCGACGCCAAACCTTTCATGGATGAGCTAAACAGGCAGGGCTTGCCGTGGGAGATAATCGAAATGAAGCCAGGCGAGAGGTATGAAGTTTAGTTTTTAGGCTTGTCTTTTTCTACTTATACTTCGTTGAAATTTGATTTTTAATGCTCACGTATCATACATACGCTCCGCTTAAAAATCAAATTTCGCCTCGTCTAAGCGAAAAAATACTGCGCCTTATTTTGGTGGGTATATTTAAATAGATTTGAAATTTTCGCTCTACGACATATTGTATGTCTAGTCTTGAGTCTTGGGACGAAATTTACTTCTTCTATTCAGCTACGAGCATAGCGACGTAGAAAACATTTAAATTCATCTCACGATACTTCGCCCTATCTTTAATCGCATTCAAATTTAATCCAGCTAAGCAGTTTAACTGCCTAGCCTACTTTTAAAAATCAAATTTCATCTCAGCTAGGCAAAAAATACTGCGCCTTATTCTGCTACGTTTAAATTCTAATTAAAATTCATTCAGTCATGTATTTTATATACGCTCTCGTCCTCAAATTTTAATTTGTCTCAATCGGGGACAATACCGTGCGTCGAATGCTGCTTTAAATTTAGCTATAATCGCATAAAATTTTATCGGAGTAGATATGAAACGAATTTTAAAAGCGCTGATTTTTAGCATGGCATTTTCATTTCTCGTTGTGGGTTGTGCTAGTAAAACCGCGCCCGTAGAGCTTGAAGGCAAGGAGCAAATTCGCGCGATCCAAATAGAGGCAAACCGTACGGTAATGATCGGTGATGCTTACGACTACGAATTTGGCAGCAATTATCGCGCGGCGAAAGCAGAATTTGAGCACCTAAAATCGCTCTATCCACACGCAGTGGAGGTAAATAGAATTTCGATCGCTACGGATGCATTTAATGAACCTCACGCAAGTGCGCTACTTTTTGAGCTATGGCTTGACTGCGAGAGCCTGCCGCTAGCAGATCAGCTTGTGCTTTACAAGCATCCAAATTTTACGGGCTTTAAAGATCGCGAAATTTTACAATTTAGCTTCAAAATTTTAGGCGTTCCTACGCGCGTAAAAGATCGCGATCGGATCCTAAAAAAATATGCGCTTGCTAAGCCGTTAAGTTTAAACGCGGTAGTATTTATTGATAGCGGCAGGCTGAGCGAGGAAAGTGTGCGTAAAAACGGTGAGACGCAAGACGCAGTTTTAACTATGTTTAGCCCCGTCTGGATGCCCGTTGCTGCCGTAATGCAAAGTCTCGGCGCGCTATTTGATAACGAGTAAATTCTTCCAGTAAAAATTTCGATGCTCGCTTGCTCTTATGTTGCAATATGAGGGCTGCGTTTTGGGCGGGTACGCCGCGAGTGATGTCTTGGATCATAGCGCTGTTTGTTTGACTAAGCGCGCTCGCGGCGTATTTCAATAAGTAAATTTTAAATTACGGCGAAATTTTATAATTTGCCATCGAGTCCAGCTCTGTTTTAAACAGACGGGCGCTTTCTTAAATTTAAACTCTAGCTAGGCTTAGACTGAAATTTTTAAGTAAACTTTGCTATAATCGCCGCAATTTTGAAAAAACCGAGGAGAAAATATGAAACTAATTTACGCCGCTTGCGTGCTAGCCGCTTTTGCTTCGGCTCAGACCGAAACTGTGCAGGTGCCGGACTTTGCTAAAAGCTCGATGAAGACGCATGAGCAGGCCGAGGAAAAACTAATCGCAAATGCCCTAAAAGGCGATCTAAGCCAGATCGCAAGCGACCTGAAGATCGATAAAACTCTAAAAGGCGGCGAGTCGCTTGTCATTAACGGCGCGCATTACAGAACGATCGAGGGCGACAGCACGCAGTGGAAAGAGGGCGATGTCGTGCGCCTGCTAAGCGGTAATAAGGACGGCAGATGCCTAAGCTCGATTATACTTAATCTTCGCACGAAAACCGTCTGTAAATTTATGTGCGACGCGTATTAAATCGCGTAAATTTTGATACTTTATAGCGCGAGTAAAATGGATTAAATTTCGGTTTGCTCGCGCCCCCCCCGCAGTAATTTGTCGTATAAATTTCTACATCTTGCATCGTAAATCAGGTAAATTCTGCTATAATAAACGCAAATTAAACAATGTCGTTAAAGACGTAACGCGGGCGCGATAAAGCGAGTAAAATTTGTAGAGGCAAATTTTAACCCTGCCGCTCGGTACTTCAAACGGCGAATTAAGGAAAAAGATGCAAAAATTTAGAATTACAAACGGCGAATACTCACGCATGGATATTTTTTTGATCATGACGCTGGTTTATATATTCGGCGTAGCGTGTAGGTTTTTTTGGATATATTGGGCTAGCGGGATCGAGCAGTTTTCCTTTGACGGCGAGCTCATTATGACAACAAACGACGCCTTTGCGAATGCCGAGGGCGCGCGCGATATGATAGCGGGCTTTCACCAGCCGGGCGATCTTAGCCCGTACGGCGCGTCGATCCCAACTCTAGCATTTTTAATTAGCAAAATTTTACCTGTCAGCTTAAACAGCATTACGATCTATATGAGCGTGTTTTTAGCGCCGCTGGTGGCCGTGCCGATTATTTTGATAGCAAGAGAGTATAAGATCCTGGGTGCCGGCATCATCGCGGCGCTACTTGCCACCATATTGCCGGGATATTATATGAGGACCTTGGGCGGATATTTTGATAGCGATATGTTAAATGTTACTCTGCCGCTGCTAACGATATGGGCCTTGATTAGGCTCATAGGACGAGGCGAGCAGAGCAGCTTTGCTTTACCTACCGTTTTTATGGCGCTTTATGATTGGTGGTATCCTAGCTCGTATTCTTTTAATATGGCGATTATAGTGATATTTTTAATCTATACTTTGATTTTTAATAGACGCAATGAGGAAAATTACAAAGCGATTATTCTTATGGTCGCAGTGGTTATAAAATTTGGCGCGTATTACGAAGGTGAGACAATAATCGTAAACTATATTTTATTGTTTAAAATCGCACTAATTGCGTTTTTATATTTTTTAATGATTAAAATTCCAAGCCATAAAAGCAAAAAAGCTCTTCGGATTTTGGGCGTGATCGTCGCAATTACGTTCGTCATATTCGGCGGACTTACGCCCATAGCAGTACAGCTTAAAGCATACATCTTAAAGGATGTAAGCAAAGAGGAAATTTTCTACTTCTACGGCGTTAGAAATACGGTTAATGAGGTAGAAAACGCTAATTTCATAAAATTTGTGCTTGAATCTAGTGGGCATCTATTTATATTCATATGTGCAGTAGGGGGACTGGCTCTATTGTTGATAAAATTCCGTTCGTTCATCTTAACCTTGCCGATGATAGCGCTTGGAGTTTTAGCACTTTTCGGTGGAACTCGCTTTACAATGTACGCTACGCCGATGATAGCGCTTGGATTTGCTTATTTTATATATTTCACGCTGAATTACTTTGAAATACGCACTTGGCTTAGAAGTACTTTGTTAGCTATTTTAACCTGTTTAGCGCTAATGCCTAGCATAGATTTTATTTATAAATTCCGAGTTGCGCCTACGCTTACGAAAGACTCCATAACGCCTCTTGCAGAGCTAAAAAATAAAGCTAGCAGGGAGGATTATGTACTATCGTGGTGGGATTACGGATATTTAATCAGATATTACTCAGATGTAAAAGTAGTAGCTGATCCCGGAGGTAGACAGGCAGGAGAATACACTTTTATGAGTGCGTTTTCCTTTAATAAAGATGAGGTAAGCTCTGCTAATATGGCAAGGCTTAACGTAGAATATATACAAAAGTTGCAAGGTAAAAAATTTGATCCTAAATTGGAAGATAAATTTAAACTAAATCTATATCAAATTCAAAAAGATTATGGCGAAGCCGATATCAATAAATTCCTAAGTTCTTTAAGCGATAAGAATTTCAAGCTTCCACGGAAAACTAGGGATATATATTATTATTTCGTACCGCACATGATAGATATATTGCCCAATATTTTAAAATTTTCTACTGTAGATATAGCGACTGGTAAAGAGTTTTGGAATCCACTGGCTGTTATAGGCTATGATATTGAAATCGGTGAGGATGGGAAAAGTGCTAACATAAATGGCGAGTATATGTTACCTAGTGCCGATCCCGAATATCTGATTCATAACGGCAAAAAGATACCGATCAACACATATTATCAAGTGAGCGAGGTAAACGGTAAGCTCGTTAAATTATCTAAGCAATTAGATAAGAATTCCGATCTTTATGTGATATTCTTACCGGACTACGAAAGAATATTGATTTTAGATGAAAAAGTCTTTGAATCGACTTTCATTCAGCTCTTCGTGCTAGAAAATTACGACAAAGACTTGTTTGAGCCGATTTATCTAAGCAATTCGGCGCGAATTTATAAGCTACTAAGATAGTGTAGTCTAAAATTATATATGAAGTTAAACTAAAAATTCTACGCCTGAGCCTCGTATCTAAAAGTCAAGAAGAATTATTCGCGAAGTTAAGAGGCGGTTTTGTATTGCGTAAAATTTGTCATATATTAGAAAGAGAAATCGTTCTAATAATTTTAAATTCATTTGATGCTCATATCTCAGTGCATTTACCTTAAATTTACACGCGGTTTCGCTCTAGCTCGCTACTATTGCGTTACTTTTTTAAAAGGAGTAAAGATGAGAAATTTAGTTGCAAAAGTGGCGCTTCTTAGCTCTTTAGCTGCAGTAAGCGCGATGGCGGAGGGGCTTTTCATAGGCGGCGAGGGCGGATACAATTTCAAAAACCAAGCCGCAGGTTTTGATGACGGACAGCCGCAGATCGGCGTTAAAGCCGGATATGACTTCGGCACGTTTAGAGCTTACGGCGGGTATTTTTACGGATTTAAGGGCGAGGATTCCAGCTCGAATGCCAATTCGAAAAGAAAGGTTAAATGGAGCACGCACGATTTCGTAGCCGGCGCGGATTTTACGCCGGAGCTTTTCGGTAGATTTAAGCTCGTCCTAGGCGCTTACGCTGGGCTTTCGGTGCTAGATACTGAAGTTAAAATAGACTATAGCAATGGCGGCTGGGTTAGAGCGGACGATACGCTGGGTGGCTTCATTTTGGGCGGCAAGATAGGTACTGCGTATGAGTTTGGCTCCAATAGCGAGATTGAAATGGGCTTTAAAGCAAGCAAGGCGTGGTACAAAGACGGCGATTATATCGAAGATAACGACGGTAAAAAATACGGCGTTTACGCAGGATATAATTATAAATTCTAAGAATTTTCATATTTGAGGCGTTGCACTGCTTTCATAGAGCCTTGATGCTCAGTGGCTTTGCGGTGTGTCAGGTAAGGCTAGCTTCGTCGCAAGGCTTTACTAAGTTTTAGTAGAATCTTGCGATGAGGTTTAAATTGTGATGAATTTAACGCCTTTAAATTCAATCCTAAAATTTTAACTTACGGAATTCCGTCGATAAAAATTCCATTTCAGATTTTATCGAGAAATTCCACCCCTGCGCTTTTGGATGAAATTTCGTTCATTTTCGAGATTAGGTTAAAATTTTAATGACGTCAAAAGAAATTTTAGATAAAATCAACACTTTCATATCAAAATTTTACTTAAAGGATAGAGATGAAGAGTTACGTTACGGGCTTTCCGCGTATCGGAGAGCAGCGCGAGTTAAAGAAGGCTTTGGAGAGCTATTGGGCGGGCAAGTGCGATTATGACGCGCTAGAGCGAGTCGCCGCAGAGCTAAAAGATCGCCACATCAAATATCAGCTGGACGCTTGGAGCGGCCTAATTAGCGTAAATGACTTTTCATACTATGATCTGATGCTCGATACCAGCGTACTTTTCGGTGTTATCCCGCAGCGCTTTGCTGCCCTTTCGGCGCACGAGCAGTATTTTGCGATGGCGCGCGGC
Organism: uncultured Campylobacter sp.; assembly: GCF_938017775.1. Taxonomy (GTDB): domain Bacteria; phylum Campylobacterota; class Campylobacteria; order Campylobacterales; family Campylobacteraceae; genus Campylobacter_B. Next base: position 50,373 of record NZ_CALIIU010000079.1, on the reverse strand, counting down.
AGCAAAGACGCAGTCGCGATGGAGATGACGAAGTGGTTTAACACAAACTACCACTATATCGTGCCTGAGATCTCGGCGTATACGGAATTTAGCCTAAATCCTAGTAAAATTTTAAGCGAGTATAGGGCTGCGAAGAATAACGATTTTAAGGATTCCTGCGCGTTAAAGATAAATTTAATTGGACCTATCACATATCTTGCGCTTAGCAAATCAAGCGACAAAAGCGATCCGCTCGCGCACCTGGGCGCTCTTGCCGCGAAATATGAGGAGCTGCTAAAGCTTCTTAGCGAGCTTGATAGCGAGGTCGTGGTTCAGATCGACGAGCCGATTTTCGTGACGGATCGCGCGGCTGAGCTAGCGCCGAAGATCGTGCCCGTTTATCAGCGCCTAAGCAAGGTCGCAAGCAACGTAAAAATCATCTTTATGACCTATTTTGAGCATGCGACCGAGGCTGTTAAAGAGATTGTAAAAACCGATGTATGGGCGATCGGGCTTGATTTTGTTTACGCAAGCGAAGAGAATATCAAAAAAGAGCTTCAAGCCTTAAAAGACGCTAAGACCGTGCTCTTTGCGGGCGTGATCGACGGGCGCAATATCTGGAAGAGCGACATCGACAAAAAGCTAGCTCAGCTCAAAGCTATCGAGGCCTACGTGCCTAAAGAGCGCATCTACGTGGGTACCTCCTGCTCGCTTTTGCACGTGCCTTTTACGCTAAAATACGAGGACAAGCTAAGCGCCGAGGTTAAATCCTGGTTAAGCTTCGCTGTCGAAAAGCTAAGCGAAATTTCGATTTTAACCCATCTTTTCTTTGAAATTCCGATGTGCGAGCACGGCATGAAAGCTTACGAAGAAAATCAAAAATCCGCTAAAACCCGCGCTAGCTCGCCTCTAATTCACGACGAGCGAGTGCAAAGCCGCGCCGCAAATTTAAATAAATTCGAGCGCGCCGATCGCTACGAGGATCGCATCAAGGTGCAGAAAAAAGAGCTTGGATATGGAATTTTACCTACCACTACGATTGGCTCCTTCCCGCAGACTGCTGAGCTTCGACAAGTCCGAAATGCCTATAAAAAGGGCTTAATCAACCGCGAAGCCTACGAGCGTGACATCAAAGCCTACATCGACGACTGCGTTAAATTTCAAGATGAGATCGGCCTAGACGTACTGGTTCACGGCGAGCCAGAGCGCAACGATATGGTCGAGTATTTCGGCGAGCAGATGAGCGGATACGCATTTAGCGCTAACGGCTGGGTGCAGAGCTACGGCAGCCGCTGCGTGAAGCCGCCACTACTTTTCGGCGACGTTAGCCGCCCAAAACCGATGACCGTAGAGTGGATCAAATACGCCCAAAGCCGCACTAAAAAGATTATGAAAGGTATGCTAACGGGACCTGTTACGATGATGAACTGGAGCTTCGTGCGCGACGATAAGCCTCGCGATCAGATAGTAAAACAGCTCGCACTTGCGATTTTTGATGAAATTTCGGATCTGCAAGACGCGGGTATCAAGATCGTTCAGGTGGACGAAGCTGCGTTTAAAGAGGGCTATCCGCTTAGATCCGAAAACATCCCTGCATACGAAAAATTTGCCGTTAGTGCCTTTAAACTCGCCGTCAGTGCCGCAAGCGCTCATACGCAGATTCATACGCATATGTGCTATTCAGAGTTTAACGATATAATCAAAACGATAGAGGCGATGGATGCTGACGTCATCAGCATCGAGACCGCTCGCAGTGGCAACGAGCTACTTCGAGTTTTCAAATCGGTCGGTTATAAACAAGAGGTCGGTCCAGGTGTTTACGATATCCACAGTCCGCGAATTCCTAGCGTACAGGAGCTCGTAAGCCAGATCCGCGCGCTGCTTGAGGTGCTCCCGAAAGAGCAGCTGTGGATCAACCCGGACTGTGGTCTAAAAACCCGCAAATGGGAAGAAGTTCGCCCTAGCTTAAAAAATATGGTCGAAGCGGTTAGGATCATCCGCGCAGAGGCGTAAATTTCGCGCATAAAAGACTTTGCTGCCGGGTAAAATTCCGCCAGGCAGCCGTTTTGCGATAGAATTATATAGAGCGTTTATTCGAGTATGGACCGCCAAAACAGCTGCGCGAAATTTTACTTCGAGCGAGTATTAAAAGGTAGTATGAAATTTCACCACGTCTGCTTGGCAAGCATATTTGATAGCTGCTAAGTAATACGGCGATGTGAAATTTTGCGCGAGATTTACGGATTTCTCAGTTAGGCATGCGCGGGATCTTTTTAAAATGCGACGTAAAATTTCATCTCGACTACTAGCTTGGAATTTCATCGCAACTGCTCGCTTGCTTGAGGTGCGGAGCGTAAATTTTATCGCGATTGCCCTGAAGGCGGGCTGGGGCAAGCGATAAAATTTTAAAATTTTCGCAAATCAGTTCTTGCGCACACAAACCTAGCCAGCCGAATAAAAAACGCTGAAATTTGTAATTTTACGCGCCGCTTTATGAACTGTTCGCGCCGCTAAATTAGAATTTCAAAGCGCGAGCCAAAGCCGGTATCGTTGCGCTAGAAATTTTAAATTGCAAATTAAAATTTACATTATCTCGTTAGAATGGCTGGATTGCGAAGCAAGATTCGGCTCTGCTAGGTTAAATTTCGGCTCAAACTCAAATCTATGTAGCCGTATTGAAATTTACGGCTAATTTTGCCTAACGAGCTCGAATTTACACTGCGCTAAAACCAAGTCTAGAGCCAAAATTTTACGATGCGAAGCTTATTGATTTTACTTGCGTTTTGCGTGAAAGAGCGAGGCTGGCGCAAGGCGCATTTACGCTGCCACAAAATTAAAAGGGACTTTATGGTAGCGTAAGTTTGCAATTTGCAGTAAAAATTTAAAGCCATGATTTTGGCTCATAAGGCACAGCTTTTAGATGGTTTCTATTGCGCCTTAAAGTGAGATTCTACTTAGTAATTTCGCGCGATAGATTTTAACGGGCGGAATTTTATTATCGCTGCAAAATTTTTGGCTTTTAAAATTTTGCTTTGTAGAATTTTAGCCCTCATAGTTGTGATGAAGTGCGGCTCATCTTATTTCATAAGATTTTAACGGCATCGCGCGCCTAATTTATATGGCATGATTCCAAAAAGCGCTTATTTTGAAATCATGCGGGTAGAACTTGTGAGACTGCGTTTGCGAGGTTTTATAAGAATTTGATGGCAAACCGCTCAGCGCGTTTAAAAATTTTATTCGTGTGTAGAGCTCTCATTTGCGTTTCAAATTTTGCCATTGTGGCGGAATTTTGCTCACGTGGCAAGGGCTTGCTGCAAGCTGTCCGTGAATCTAAGAAGGATTTGGACGCTAGATTTATTAGAGCGTTTAGCGGCGCAATGCCGCACCTGCGCATAAAATATCGCGCTGTAAGCGATTTAAAAAAGCTTTTTCGCTTCATATAAATCTCACGCCGCAAGCGTCTAAAAGCCGCAAGAGCTTTAAAAATTTAAATTGGAAAGATTGAATGACATTTTTTTCGCCCGAGTTTGTCCTTGCTTTTTTAGCGTTTTTAATCGTTTATTGGACGCTCAAAAATCATATTTTTGCGCAAAAAATTCTGATCCTGCTGGCAAGCTATGGCTTTATGTGCTCCGTAAATCCGCGCTTTGCGCTAGTACTTGCGGCCTATAGCATATTCGTGTATTTTGCAGGTGCGTGTATCGCTCGCGCTAATCGCGTAGTCGCAAAAGCCATACCGCCCGCAAAGCAGTCTTCGTATAAGAAAAAGCTCTCGCGTAAAGCGGCAGCCAAGCAGATGAGCGCAACAAAACAAGCTGGCATAGCAAAGCAGGTGCAAAAAGCGGGGTTAGCGAAGCAGATTCCGTTACCAACTGCGAAGGCGCGCGCAGTGATGCTTGCGGCAGTTGCTGGCGGCTTATTTTTTCTTGCGTTTTTTAAATATTACGGCTACGTCAGGGAGTTTTTCAATGCTGCGCTTGCTGCGCTGCACCTAGGTGCCGTTGATAGCGTGGCGTTTCCGCTTGGAATTTCATATTATGTTTTCATGTCGATCACCTATTTCGTCTCGGTTTATAGACGCGAATGCGGCGAGCAGGGCTTTTTGAGCTTGGCGTGCTTTTTAGCGTTTTTCCCTAGCGTCGTGATGGGTCCTATCGGGCGCGCTAGCGCTGCCAAGGGCGTAGAGCCGGTACTGCCGCAGTTTGATCGCTTCAAGCACTTTGGCAATGCCGATGAAATTTATGTGCTTATAATTTTTGCCTTAGTTAAGCTGCTGCTTATTAGCGGCTATTTGGGCGCGTATTATAGCGATGTGATTTCGGGCGTTTACGGCGACGAGCCTGAGTCCTCCGCGGCGCAAATTCTAGCCGCACTGCTGCTTTATGGCGTGGTGCTTTATACGAATTTTAGCGGTTTTATCGATATGGCGCGTGCGCTTGGACTTGCGATGGGCTTTAAGCTGCCTCAGAATTTTAATATGCCCTACGCGGCTAAGAATTTAGGTGAGTTTTGGGATCGCTGGCATATCAGCTTATCCACGTTTATACGCGATTATATTTATATCCCGCTCGGCGGCTCGCGCAATGGCTTTGCGCGCACCTGCGTAAATTTGCTAATCGCGTTTGCGCTCTCGGGCATATGGCACGGCGCGGGATTAAATTTTTTGATTTGGGGGCTTTTGCACGGAGTGGCGCTTGTGTTTTTAAAATGTCTTGCTAAAGTGGGCGTAAAGCCGCTAAATCCGCATTTGGCGCTATTTTGCACCTATATTTTTGTAAGTTTCGCTTGGATTTTTTTCGCCAATTCCCTGCCAGATGCGGCGGCGATTTTGAGCGCTTTTACCCGCGCGCGAGCTTTCGGAGATATTAGCGAGCTAGCGGTGCTTGCGGTGATTTTAGCGGGGATTTTTGTTTATCCTAAAATTTCAGCTCTTAAAGATACTTTGATCGCGCTTTTTGCCGAGCTGCCATTTTTACCTAAAGCTCTCGTGCTCGGCATGATCTTCACGCTGATTTTCGCACTGATGCCAAGCGGAATTCCAAATTTCATCTACGCAGGATTTTAGATGCTTAGGTTTGTTTCGACTCTGCTTTTTGCGCTGTTTTTCTCGGCATTTTTTATGCAAGGCTCGCTGCTTTATTATTTGGAGCAGCGATTTCACGATGACTTTGGGCTAGAAGAATGGCTGCGCCGCTCGCCGTTTCGCGTAGGTGGAGAGATCTACGAAAAGATTGCAAATGTCGCAGATAGGCTTGAGCAGCGTATCAAAGGCGAGGATATTAGCAAGGATGAGGACGCAAGTCCGCATGACGGAAGCGAAAATTTTAAAAAATCTGCGCAAGATCGCATGGCGGAAAATCAAGTTTTGCAAAGTATGGGGGCGCGAGATCACGAGACTTCGCAAAGCGTTAAGCCGCAAGGTAGCAAGCCGCAAGCCCATGCCGCGAAGAATTCTGCCTTAAATAATTCTGCGCATCATTTAAAGACGCGCGATTCTGCGCAAGAGCCTTACGCACAAAATTCCGCTCCTCAAAATTCTACTTCGCAAAATTCCGTGCCACAAAGCCAGACTACAACAAGCTCTATGCCGCGCAGCTCCTCTGTGCCGCAAAATCCCGTCACGGCAAGCGCAACCTTGCAAAGCGGCGAAAATTCCGATTCTCAACTTCCTGTTCCGCAGGCTTTGGAGCAGAATTTAACGACGCAAAGCTCCGCGGAGATTGATGCTAAAATTTCGCTTAGCGACGATGGCAAAATCCGTCTAAATGCAGGCGATGAGGTACTTTTTATGGGCGATAGTCTGATGCAATACGTGGGGATGAACGCTAAGAAATTTTTCCCGAAGCGAAGCCTGAGAGTGATCGATCTTAGCAAGCAATCGACGGGGCTTGCGAGCAAGAAATCTTTCGACTGGCAAAAGACGCTCGATACTGCGCTTAGAGAGAATGGCGGCGTTAAGCTCGTAGTCGTGCTGCTGGGTGCGAACGACGTCTGGGAGTACCGCGCAGGCGGCAAGACCTACGGCATCAAAACGCCGCGCTGGCGGGAGTTTTACGCCTCAAGGGTGCGCGAGATCTACGATACGGCGCACTCGCACGGTGCAGGAGTGCTGTGGCTAGCGATGCCGTGTATGCAAAAGCCGGATTTTGAGGAGAAAACGCAGCTGCTAAATCAAATATATGCCGACGCCAGTATGGCGCTTGGCGGGTATTTTATGCAAACAACTCCGCTGGTGTGCGAAAAAGGCGTCTATAAAACCTATCTGCAAAGCGGCTCCAAGCTCGTGCGCGTGCGCCAAGACGACGGCATTCATATGAGCAAAGAGGGTTGCGAAGCGGTAGCGAAAGAAATTTTATCAAGGATTGAAGTTGAGTAAATTTATAGTGATTTTATTTGCCGCATTATTAGGCGGATGCGCGGCAAACGCAGGCGTTCGCGGCATAAATTCCGCAAACGCAAAAAGCTCTGCGGGCTTTGGAGTGAAATTTTTTGGCGATTCGCATTTAGGAAGCGACGCGCTGATAGATGCTTTCAGACATGGTTTTTTCGTGCAAAACAGCGTCGGCTTCGTGCCTGCAATGATGCCTAAATATCACAAAAGCGAAAATATAGAATTTAAGCAAAGCGGCTTTAATGTAATCTCATCCCGCACCGAGCAAGACCCCGATTTCCCACTATGCGGAGTGATCGCTACCGGCAAAAAGGGCGCTAATGTGCGACTGGAGCTAAAGCAGCTTAGCGGCGATTTTTACGTCGAAATTTTGCATAAATCGGATCAGAGCGGCGAGATTTTTCGCGTGCGCGACGCAAGTGGGCTAAGCGCGTATATTTCGCAAGAAGTGCCGCAGAAATGGGAGTATTCTAAGCTGCGACTTAGATTTCCGATCGAAATTCGATCGCTGCGTGATGGAGCAGAGCTTGGAGGATATAAAATTTACCGCAAAAACGCGCGCTTTGCAGACTCTTGTGCGAGCAACGGCGCGTTTAGCAACCTCTACGAAAAATGGGGTGCAGATGCCTTTGGTAGGGATTTTTCGGGACTTAGATACGATCTCGTAGTCATCGCTTATGGCACAAACGACGCGATGGATCCGAAATTTGACGAGCAAAAATTCTACCAAAGCGTCCGTGGGCTGCTTCGCTCCGTCCACTCCGCAGCTCCCGGTGCAAAAATCTTGCTCGTAGCGCCGCCGCGAAGCCCTAAAGTGCCAAACGCCTCACGCGCTGCGGAGGTGCTAGCGCATCTAGCGCGAGACGAAGGGGCAATGTTTTACGACATAGCCGGTCTTATGGACGAGGATGGCGGCTGGCGCGGCTGGCGCGAGCGCGGGCTGATCCGCCCTGACGAAATCCACTTGCAAAAAGAGGGCTACGAAAAAATCGGCGCAGCGCTAGCGACGAAATTGCGCGGCAGGCTTTAAATTTAATCTTTAAATTTAGGCGGCTCGCCGTAAAATTTACAAAGTTGGTCGCTAAATTTAAAATTTAGCGGCAGTAAGCAAAGCTGCGCCTATTTGGATTTCGCCGCTTAGATCTGCGCCGCGAAATTTAAATCAGAAGCTGCGGCTTTAAATTTACGCGTCGATAGGCTTGATGCCTGTGCTTTTAAAATACGTCGCCCAAATTTACGCTTTTAATTTGGATTAAATTTATGTGGTTACGGCTAGGGGCGAAAGGTCTGTGCAGTGTGCGCTGCGTAAAATTTAGCGCTTAAAATTCCATTTGCACGGTCTGCGACAAAGCGCGGCGAGCCAGATTAAAGGAGAGGAATATGATATATCTTTGCGGAGATACGCACGGAATAAACGAGATCAGCAAAATAACGAACAAGGCCTTTGCAGGCGGGCTTAGCGCCGATGATTTCGTCATCGTGCTCGGGGATTTTGGGCTGTTTTGGAGCGAGCGGATAGATGAGTTTATGGTGCGTAAAAACATAGAAAGATACCTCCCCGCCACGCTTCTTTTTATCGACGGCAACCACGAAAATTTCGATATGTTGGACGAACTGCCGCGCGAGCGGAAATTCGGCGGCAGCGTAGGCGTGGGCGGCGAAAATATTTTTTGGCTACGGCGCGGCGAAATTTACGAGATTGCAGGGCGACATTTTTTGTGCTTTGGCGGCGCGCTTAGCGTCGATAAGGCGCATCGGATACCGGGGCTTAGCTGGTGGGCGCGCGAGATTCCGAGCGAGGAGGAGTTTAGCTATGCGGTGCAAAATGCGCGTGATTTTATCGCCGCGGGCGGGCGAATAGATGCGGTGCTGAGCCACACGGCGCCGAGGTTTGCGATGAAATTTTTAAAAGAATACCTCTGGTGTGGCAAAAGTACTCCCGATAAAACGTCTGAGTATTTAGAGAGGATCTTTGAGCTCGTAAGACCTGAGCGGTGGTATTTCGGACACTTTCACGGCGATAAGAAATTCCACGCGCAGGGCTGCGATTTTTATCTCTGCTACGATGAAATTTTAAAATTTGAGGACTAGTCTTGAGCCCGCAGCAGCGAGATTCCAAGCTTTGCAAACGTCGAAATTTCGCTCGTAAATTTTAAATGCTGAGGCGCGCGAAATTTTAGCCTTTATATTAAAATTTAAGCTAGTTCTGCTAGAATGTGGCACTTTTTTAGAAAGGAATAAAGATGAAGGTTGTAATTACTTATTGTAATTCTTGATCTTATAGACCGCAAGCTCTCCGTGTGAGAGATGAAATAACAGGCGTCTATAAGGATGCAGTTGTCGAGTTGGTCCCTGGTGGCAGCGGAGACTTTCTAGTAGAAGTTGACGGCAGAAAGCTTTTCTTCAATAAAGATTTTGCTAAGCCTCGTTTCCCAAGTGAAGGTGAAATTTTAAATCTAATTAAAGTTGCAGCCTAGCTCAAAGCCCGAAAGCGGGTCGCAAGATTTGCTTTCGGGCGTTTTTTATACTCAAATTTCATATCCGTAAATTTAATCGTAAAATCATCCTAAATTTGCCAAATCAGCGCTACGCAAAATTTAGATTAAATGATCTCGCATTTCGGCGAATCCAAAAAGTCATTTTAATTAAAATTTACGCGACGATCGCGGTTTAAATTTTTATCGCTCGGAGTTTATAAATTTTAAAAGAAAGAGGAATTTTTGCGAAATCAAAATTTCGCAAAAACAGGGGGGATTATTTATTTGCGCGCTCGATATACTCGCCGCGGACGGTGTCAACGCGGATGACCTCGCCTTCGAGTACGTGAAATGGTATCTGTACCACGGCGCCGGTCTCAAGCGTGGCGGGCTTTTTGTTGCTGCCCTGCGTATCGCCGCGGAAATTCGGCGCAGTTTCTACGATCTTAAGCTCCACCACCTGCGGCACATCCACGCCGATCGCTTTGCCGTTGTAAAACATTATATTTACCATCATGCCATCTAGCATCCATTTTTTCGCCTCGCCCACATCCTCGTCGCTGATCGCGATTTGCTCGTAGCTAGCCGTATCCATGAACTGACACGCCTCGCCGTCGTCGTAGAGATACTGCATCTCTTTTTCTTCGAGATTCGGCGCCTCGCATTTATCGCCGGCGTGAAAGGTCTTTTCAAGCACCTTGCCATCTATAAAAGATTTTATTTTAACGCGCACGAAAGCAGGTCCTTTTCCCGGTTTTACGTGTTGGTATTCTATGATTTTAAACGGAATTCCGTCCACCTCGATTTTTAGACCTTTTTTTAGATCGCCCATTGAATAAGCCATAAATTTCTCCTTAAATTAATGAGGCGCGATTATAACAAATTTTATTTTAAATTGATATAATTGGCGAAATTTTAAGGGGAGGGAAGCTATGAAAAAACTCATCTACGTTTTGGCTGCATGTGCAGCTTTTGTGCTTGGCGCGAATGCGAACGAAGCGGAGTTCGTAAAAAACCTAAAACAAAGTCTAAATGATAAAAACGCTCAGCTCATCTCGATCGACAAACTAAACTCGCTAAACGGGCTAAATTTGCTGATCGTCCGCTCGGGCGATAAAAAAGAGGCGTTTTTAGCTAGCGACGACGGCAAAAGTCTAGTGGCAGTGACCGAGGAGCCCAAGCTCGCGGATGCGGCAGATGCGGCGCTATTTAAGACGAGAACTCAAATTTTAAAGGACGCCAGGGACGCCGCCGCGCTTGAGCTGCTAAAGAGCATAGATCCCGCGAGATTTGCCTATATCGAGTCGTTTGATAAAAACAACCCCTATATGACCTACATCGTGGGCGATCCGGAGTGCCCGTATTGCGCCGAGGAGATGAAAAGGATCACGAAGCATCTTCGCAATAGCAACGTAAAATTGATCTTTGCGCCGGTGCACGGCAAGAGCGCGTTTATCAAATCGGCGCTGATTTTAAAGCAGCTGAAGGCCCTCTCGCCGAGCGATCAAAAAGGCGCGATCGACGTGATCGAGAAATACTATAACAAGGACGTGCAGGTAAGCGATGCGGACGTCTCAAAAGCTGAGCTTGACGCCGTGTATGCGGATACTAAGACTCTATTTTCCAAAGGCGTGATCAAATCAGTCCCATACGTGATCAAAGTGAAAAAATAGTCTAAATTTGAGGAATTTATAGCGCGAGGCTTGTGTGCGAGCAGCGGGAGTTTGCTCGCGGTAGCGCAAGTCGCGCGCAGCGCAGTCGTCCGCGCGAGCTGAAATTTTATATTGATTGTAACCCGGCAATTCTAAATTTAAAACGATACATCTTCTAAAAGCAAGCCCAAGCGATTTGCTTGGGCTTGTAATTATTGCGCTACCATCGGGCTTTTTTAGCGCGCAATTTAAAGCAAAATTTTAAAATCCTCGAGCGAAAAGAGTAAAATTTTATCGCTTTTTAGGTTATGCAGCTCGCCGCTAAAGCCGCTTTTGGAAAACAGCGCGAGCAGATCAGGCGCGAGGTGCGCTTTTTCGCATTTGAGCATGAGCTCGTTTAGCACGTTTTTTGAAATTTTTCGCTCCTTGTATTTGCACTCGCCCGCGACGCAAAAGCTCTCAAATTTCGCGTAGATGTCGATCTCAACCTCTTTGTTCCAGAAGCTTGAAATTTGCGAAATCTCTAAATTTAGATACTTCGCGAGCAGCTCCTTGCTTAAAATTTCAAACCCGAGCCCCGCGTAGGCGTTGAAATCCGCTTTGATTAGGCTTAGCACGCGTCCTATCTCGCCGCGGCGCAGCGCGGGCAGGTTCGGCTCGATAAATCTAAACCAAAACCTCGCAAAGTTGCTGCTAAAATGGACCTTGTCCGTGATATGGTAGCGTCGCAGCGCGCGCGGGAGGCGGTCGTTTTTGCGCTCTTTTTGAGCCCTTTGCTCGCTTGATTTTTCGGTGATTAAAAACTTCGCGTTTATGAGGTCTGCAGTGATTTTTTGCGCCGTAAATCGCGGCAAGATTTTTGAAATTCCTATTTTTTTGCGGTCGCTTCTAGCGAATTTCATCAGCGCCTTTTTGACCTGCTCTTCGCACTCGCCACCGAATTTAAAGCGCTCGCCGAGATGTTCAAAGCAGAGCAAAATTTCATTTTCGATCGCTTCGAAAACGTCCGCGTAGCCGCTTATACAGCCTATCTCGTCAAATACGAAATGAAACTGCAAAATCGCGTCGATACCAGCATCGCCCAAATTTCGCGCCGTGTCTTTTAACTCGTAAATTTCGCCCTCCTTGCGGGCGTAATTTTAGCGAGTTTGGATATAATTTGCAAAAATTTTGGAGTTGCGCTTTGGATTTTGAAACGATCAAAGAAAATATCATCTTAAAAGAGGGGGTCAAATACTTCGATTTCGCCGCCTCGGGACTCGCGTACTGTCCTATAGAAGCGGAGATCGAGCGCGTGCTTGCAACATATGCCAACGTCCACTCCGCAGGCGGAGCCAACGCCGAGATCACGAGCGATTACTACGAAAACGCAAGAGCCAAAATCAAAGAGCTTCTAGGCTGCGAAGAGCGCTACTACCTGATCTCGTGCGGATTTGGCGCGACTGCGGCGATTAAGAAGCTTTGGGAAATTTTAGGCATCTACCTGCCGCCCGCGACGCGAGATAGGCTCGGTTTGCGGCGCGAGAGCATAAAAGAGCTGCCACTTTTCATTATCTCGCCTTTTGAGCATCACTCCGTTGAAATTAGCCTAAGACAGGGGCTTTGCGAGGTTGTACGCGTGCCGCTGGATCCAAGCGGGCTGATGGACTTTGCGCGGCTGGGCGAAATTTTATCCGCAAACAAAGGGCGCGAAATTTACGGTGTACTTACCGCAGCATCGAACGTGACGGGGCTAAAGCTTGATTACAAGCGCGCTTACTTGATGCTAAAAGCGCACGGCGGGCGGCTGTTCGTGGACGCCAGCGCGCTCATCGCGCACGAAAACGTAGATCTCGGCTTTTGCGACGGCATGTTTTTCGGCGCGCACAAGCTCTTGGGCGGAGTGGGCGCCAGCGGGATTTTGGCGGTGCGAAAGGAGCTTTTGCGCGGCGAGGAGCCGACGTTCGCGGGAGGCGGCACGATCAAATACGCAGATGCCCTAACGCAGCGCTTTATAATCGACAAGGAGCGCTTGGAGGAAGCAGGCACGCCCGGTATCATCGCGCTGGTGAGGACCTATCTTGCTCTAAAGCTTCGCAAAAGCGCGGGGCTAGAGGCGATCAAGTCGCGCGAAGAGGCGATTTGCAAGCACTTCATAAGCGAAATTTCAAAAATCTCCGAGATTGAAATTTACGGTAATCTCACCGCGCCGCGCGTACCGATCTTTGCTTTTAATATGCAAGGGCTCGGCGCAGACGCGCTAGCCGGGGTGCTCGGGCAGAAATTTGAGATCCAGACTCGCGCAGGCTGCGACTGTGCTGCGCCATACGGCTTTGATCTGCTCGGCTTGCAACCCGATACCGAAATGTCCCGCAAACCCGCTTGGGTGCGGGCTAGCTTCTCGTTCATCCACGACGAAAGCGACGTGGATTTCTTAGCAGAGGCGCTAAGACAGATCGCTCAGATCCGCGATAAAATCACCTTCGTAGCGGGCAAATACCGCTGCGGCAGCGTAAATTGAGCTCGCGAAATTTTATAACAAGAGCCGCTTTTAAATTTCGCGGCGCGGGATTTTGCGACATAAAATTTTGTCGGGAAATTTCGCAACGTAAAATTTTATGGCTTGGAATTTTAAAGCGTAGAATTTTATGCACGGCTCGGGCGGCAGATACTCCGTATCGATTGGAACGCGAAATTCTTCGGCATAAAATTTCGCGGCTTGGAATTTTGAAATTTTAAATTGAGAGCTGAATTCTAGCGATAAATTTTGTGCTGCGGAGTTTTGTGCCGTGAAATTTGAGCGGTAGAATTCCGTACCGCATGGGTAAATCTCGGCGCAGCTAAATTTCAAAATTTAGCTATTCAAATAAGCTTCGCAAATTTTGTATTTCGCGAACGCATGGAAAATTCTGCGCCGTAAAATTTGAAATTCCGCAAAACCGAATTTTACTCGGCAGACTTCCGCGGCGAGAAATTTTACTGCAGAGCCCGTGGCGGCGTAAATTGACGCGCCCGCGCCCGTCCGAAAGCTAAATTAAGGCGCGAGCGCTTGCGATAAGAGCGCAAATTTTAAGAAGCGAAATCTGCACCGCTAAAAGGCGCAAAATTTCACCGAATTTACTCGCCGAATTCCTTCTGCAGCTTATAAACCTTATCGTAATCGACCCCCTCGATGATGCGCGGACGCGAGGCGTTGAAATCCGCGTTTATCACCGAGCGAGCGGGATCGTACTCCGGTAGATCGGTCATCTCTAAAATTTCTGCGATCGCGTGGATGAGATCGTCGTTTAAAAACGGCCTGTCTTTGGCTGCCGCGATGCGCGCCCAAAGATCAGCGTTTTGCTCTTTAAATTTATCCGACGCCATGAAAATCAGCGGGATTTCGAGCGTGAAGCGGTTGATGCCGCCGTGGATCAGCTTGCCGCGGTATTGATAAAGGCTCTGGGCGTGGTCGCTGAAATAGACTATCAGCGTGTTGTCGCTTGCGAAAATTTTATAAATTTCGCTTACTATAAAATCGTTGTAAGCCACGGTGTTTAGGTAGTGCGCGAGCTCTTTTTTCTGCCCCTCATCAAGCGGCTCACGCGAGATGTCCGCGGCGCTAAATTTAGCAAAGTTTTTCGGATAGCGAAACTCGTAGCTCGGGTGCGAGCCCATCAGATGAAGGATGAAAAATTTATCCTTTTTCTGCGTGCCGCCCGCCTCTGCGGCGGAGCTTTCGTCCTTGCGCGCAAGGGGCGATATTTTCGCGCCGGATTTGAAATTTTTTATACTCGGAAGCATAACTTCGTCGAGCGAGTAGGCGTATTTGTAAACCGGGATCTGGTTCGTAAAGTCCGAGTGATCCGTCATCTGCGCGCTCGCGCCGCTTGCGACCGCCCACTGCCCGTAGCGCTCCTGGTTACTGATCCAAAAGGTCTCGTAGTTTGCGAGCCGCGCGAGATTTACGATGTCGAGGTTGGCGTTCCACGGGCGCTGCTTTTCGCTCTCGTAATTTCCAAAATTTAGCACGTATTTTAACACATCGTTGGTCTTGGCTCCAGGCGAGACGACATCGCTAAAGGCGATTAAATTTCCGCTTTGCTCAAGCGCTTGCAGATTCGGTGTGGTGGGCAGATAGTAGCCGTATAGGCTCATAAAATTTCGCTGCAGGCTCTCTCCAATAATAAAAACGACGTTTGAGATGCGGTTTGGCGCGGTTTTGTGCGAGTGCGAGGCGTAAATGCTTTGGTATCCGGCTTGCAGCTCGCGCACGCTTTTAAAATCGGCGCCGAAATAATCCTTCGTAACGAAAGCAAAGTTATAAATCGGAATTTTATTTAGCGCGATTATGATGCTGGCGCGCATTTTCGAGCTTTTGGCTACGTAGCTTTTAAACGCCGCATGCGCAATAAAAACAAGCAAGCTAAGCAAAAAGATTAGCTTTATCGCGCGACATAGCTTCATTCGCGCTCGCTGGCTCACTCTAAGCCTAAGAGCGGCGAAGACGAAGATCAAAAGCGCCAAAAAGGCCGCGATAAGCTTAAAATTTAAAAACGCATGCGCGAACTCGAAGGCCTCCTTGGGCGTCGTTTGCACTAGCGCGTCCAGCGTGCCGTGCGAGTAGGTAAGCTCCAGGCTAAAGATCAAAAAAATCTGAGCGATCGCAAAGACCACGTTTAGCGCCAGAAGCATAAAGGCTAGAATTTTATATAGCCTGGCGCTGTAAAAACTAAGCGCGTAAAGCGCGAAAAAAAGTATCGTCACGCCGCAGATCGCAGACGCTACGAAAAACAGCGCCTGCGCAGAGAGCAGCTCGCCGCCGCGCGCGATAAGAAGCAACCCTAGGGCTAAATTTAATACTAAAACTAGCGCGTATGTGTTTAGCACCGCACCATCAAATACCGATAGAAGGCTGAATCTGTCTTTTAAAAATGCGCCGATATTTTTTACAAGGCTCATGAAATTCCTTTGATGATTGCGTTTAAAAAACGAAGATGAAAAAGATGGCGCCGATTAAAATTCTATAAATTCCAAATGGGATGAAATCAAACTTCGAAACGAAGCTTAGAAATAGCTTGATCGCCGCAAGTGCCACTATAAACGCCACTACGCCGCCTATGAGAAAGGTCGTGATATTGTCGGAGTTTTGCGCGAAGGTGTCTAAATTTTTATAGGTATCGTAAAAAGTCGCCGCAAACATCGTAGGGATCGCGAGTAGGAAGCTAAAGCGCGCGGCTAGGTTTCTGCTTAGCCCGCACAAAAGCCCTGCGATGATGGTGGCGCCGCTGCGCGAAGTGCCCGGCACCATCGCAAAACATTGCGAAAGCCCGATGATGAAGGCCTGCACGTATGAAATTTGATCCAGATGCTCCAGCTCGCCTTCTCTCGGGCGCGCCTTGCGAAAGAGCTCGACCGCGATAAAAATAATGCCCCAACCGATCAGCGCGTAGGCGACGGTCTGCGGCACAAATAGCGATTTGATGCTTTTATAGAGCAAAAATCCGATCGCGGCTGTAGGGATGAAGCCTACGACGAGCTTACACCAGAGCTTAAAATCGACTAAAAGCCGCTTATAAAATATCGCAACGACCGCTAGGATCGAGCCTAGCTGGATAACGACTTCGAAGCATTTAAGCGTATCGGTCTGCTGCAAGCCCATCAGTTTCGCAGCTAGGATCATGTGCCCGGTCGAGCTTACGGGCAGAAATTCCGTCAGCCCTTCGACGATGCCTAAAATCACGGCGTCAAATATATTCATCCATTTTTTCCTTTAAATTTGTTAAATTCTGAGTGATCGAAGCGGGCCTGTAGATCGCCTCTACCATTGCGATATAATCAGGCTTTAGGGCTAAAATTTCATTTAAATTTTCTAAATTTATACCTCCGATTACGGCGATTGGAAGGTTTAAAGATTTTCGCGCCTCTTGCACGAGCGCATCGGGGCAAAGCGGCGCATTAGGCTTTGTCTTGCCGCGCCTTAGCGAGCCGAAGGCTACATAGCTAGCACCCTGTGCCTCGGCCTTTTGCGCGCGAGCAAGATCAGCATAGCAACTAACGCCGACTATCTCATCCGCGCCTAAAAACTCGCGCACCTGCGCCGTCTCGCCGTCACCTTTGCCGATATGCACGCCGTGTGCGCCAAGCTTTTTGGCAAGCGCCGCATCGTCGTTGATGATGAGTTTGGCGCCGTAATCCTCGCAAAGACCGATGAGAGAGCGGATTAAAGCTTCATCCCTCACGGCGAGCTTGCTGCGGTACTGCACGAGCTTTACGCCGCAGCGTAAAATTTCATCTATCTGCGAAAAGATAGTTTGCGGCGGCGTTAAAGCATCGTCGCTAAGCGCGTAAATTTCACTCATCTATCTTTTTCGGCATCGGCACGCCGTTTAGAATGCAGTTAGTAACATCCCAAAATTTTGCGCTATACATTCCGCGTTTAGCCTCTTTGGCTTCCTCAGCGGCTTTTAAAAGAAGTTCGCTATCGTCGGTTATCGGTACGGCAAATCCCGCCGCCACTAGGTCCAATCGCAGATTGCTTTTAGGATCGCTTGCATCGCAGACATAGGCGTCATTGCCGCGATCGATTAAATTTACGTAGTAGCGCTTGCCAGGTTTTATCACGGACTCAAGAGCTTTTTTATATTCTTTGTCGAATTTCCTTAGCTCTTTGGCGTCCGTTATGCACCTAGAAGCGCCCGCGGCGATTATGTTTAAATTTTTTAAGTCGCATGGAAAGAAGCGATCTTTTTGAGCCTTTCTGAAAGTAAAAACGAAGCTTCTGCCGTCATTGCCAAGACCTGCAAACGCAGCGATGCCGTATCTGTCTTTTTGCTCCGCAAAGCTCTGCGTGCAGAGCAAAATCGCAAGTGTCAAAAATATCTTTTTCATAGGATTCCTCTTAGACGGCGCAAATTCTATGAGAGGAATTTGCGCCTAAATTTTGCGAATTATTTTAAATTATACTTTTCCAAAAGCTTTTCGTAGCTTCCGTCCTTTTTCATCTCCTCAAGCGCCGCGTTAAATTTAGCGAGCAGCTCGGGATACTTGCCCTTATCGAATGCGATCGAAAAACCTTCGCTGCCGTCGGATTCTTTAAAAAATGCGGTTAGATCGTCGTTTTTCTTAAGATATTCGTAGCCTACGGATGAATCCACGCAAAGCGCGTCGATCTTTTTGTTTTTAAGCGACATGACGGCTACAAAAACGTTTTCCGTAGCGCTAACCTCGGCACCTTTGATATCTCTGATCGCAAGCTCTTGAATGGTACCTAGCTGCGCGGCAAGACGCTTACCCTGTAGATCCGCCTTAGAATTTAACGAGCTATCATCCTTGCGCTTGACATATAAATTTTCGACTTTATAGTAAGGAGCTGTGAAATCGATAGCCTTTTTACGAGCCGGTGTCGCGCTCATTCCCGAGGCGATCATATCGATTTTGCCGCTTTTAATCGCAGGGATCAGCCCGTCAAAGCTCATATTTAAAATTTCGTATTTCACCCCCGCGCGCTTGGCAAGCTCGGCTACCAGATCCATATCAAAGCCGGTGACTTTGGAGTTTTCATCCACGAACTCAAACGGCGGATACTCGGCATTCGTGCCTACGATGAGCGTATCTTTGGTGATGTCCTTAGCGACCAGCGAGCCGCAAAGCAAAGCGCCCGCAACTAGAAATCTAATAAATTTTTTCATTTCCCTCTCCTTTAGTGGTTTAAAATTTTATTTAAAAATTCTTTCAATCTCGGATTTTGCGGATTTTCAAATACGTTTTTAGGCGTATCGTCCACAGCGATCTTACCGCCCTCCATAAAAAAAATCCTATTTGCGACATTGCGTGCAAAGCCCATCTCATGAGTTACCACAAGCATCGTAATGCCCTCTTTGGCGACCTCTTTCATTATACCTAACACCTCGCCTATCATCTCGGGATCTAGTGCCGAGGTAGGCTCGTCGAATAAAATCACGTCCGGATTTACCGCCAAACTTCTAGCGATTGCGATGCGTTGCTTTTGCCCACCGCTAAGCTTGTGCGGATAAGTATAGGCCTTATCGCTAAGACCGACCTTTTGCAGCAGCTCCTCTGCTTTTGCGTAGGCTTGTTCTTTAGTATAGATACCCGCTTTTATGGGCGCTAGAGTTAAATTTTCCAGCACATTTTTATTTGCAAAGAGGTTGAAATGCTGAAACACCATACTAACTTTGCGGCGAATTTTATTAATATCGGTGTGCTTATCTGTAATATCCTCGCCGTCTATTTTAATAGTGCCGCCGCTTGGAATTTCAAGCAGATTTAAGCAGCGCAAAAAGGTTGATTTACCGCCGCCGCTTGGACCGATAATAGCTACGATATCGCCTTTATTTATGGTCTTTGAAATTCCTTTTAACACCGATAAATTGCCGTAGGATTTGGTTAAATTTGATATTTCAATCATTGCGGTTTAACCTACTTTCTAGCATTTTTACTAAAAACGAGAAAAATTTCACGCTTGCGTAGTAAAGCACTGCGGCAAAAAGTATCGGCTGGACGGTATAAAGCGCAGCCTGCATGCTTTTTGAAAAAAACGTAAGATCGGTAATTGCTACGAGGCCCACGACCGAGGTTTCTTTAAAAAGGCTTATAAACTCATTCGCAAGCGCGGGCAAAATGTTTTTTATCGCTTGCGGAAAGACGATCTCTTTCATCGCCGTGCCGTAGCCTAGACCCATCGCGCGCGCAGCTTCCATCTGGCCGCGATCGACGCTGTTTATGCCGCTGCGCACGATCTCTGCGACGTAGGCTGAGCTATTAAGCCCCAGCGCAAAGATCGCAGCTGCGATATTATTGCTCCACATAGCAAAGATAATAAACACGAACACCATCAGCTGGATAACGATTGGAGTTCCGCGGATGATATCTACGTATTCGTCGATAATGAAGCTTAAAAATTTATTGTTTAGAAATTTTAAAAATGCCAGCATAAATCCTAATGCGATACCGATCACAATGCCGCCGGAGGTCAAAATAAGAGTAATGCCATAGCTTTTGGCGTATGAAATTTTTTGCGCTTCGCTCAGTTCGGGATAGGTGAAATAAAGCCCCACGGCGATTACAGTCAAAACAAATACGACCTTTAAAATTTTCTCGTTCAACCAAGGCGCCTTTTTCTTAAAATTTAAACGGCAAGAATACTAAAATTTCGTTAAAATCTGGCTAAATTCCGAAAGTAAAATTTTATTTGAAATAGAGTAAAATTAGCTTTTTTAAAAGGAGGCAACGATGAGCTTTTGGACCTATTGCGCAATCGCGATATATTTCGGCGCGCTTATTTTTATAGGTAGGTATTATTATGACAAGAATGCGAGTTTAAGCGAGTATCTGCTCGATAACCGCCGCCTGGGCCCATTCGTAACGGCGCTTAGCGCAGGTGCTAGCGATATGAGCGGCTGGATGCTTTTGGGAGTGCCGGGTGCGATGTTTGCGACGGGGATTTGCAATATCTGGATCGCCCTAGGACTTTGCGTGGGCGCGTGGTGCAATTATAAATTTCTTGCTAAAAGGCTTAGAATTTACACCGAGGTAGCAAGCGACAGCGTCACGATCCCAGATTTTTTAGAAAACCGCTTCAAAGACCATACCAAGACGCTTCGCATCATCTCGGGGCTTTTGATCATCATATTTTTTACGCTCTATGTTAGCAGTGGCATCATCGCAGGCGGCAAGACCTTTGAGAGCTTTTTCGGGCTAAATTTCACCTACGGCGCGATCGCTACGATCTTAATCGTCGTGTTTTATACCTTTTTCGGCGGATTTAAGGCCGTCGCGATCACGGATGCGTTTCAAGGGGCGCTGATGTTTGCGGTGCTTATTTTGATCCCTCTGTTTTCTTACCGCGCGCTGCAGATCCCTGCGGACAGCTCCTTTTTTGCGCAGGTGCGGCTATACGGCGCGAGCCACTTAGATCTATTTTACAATCAAAGCTTCTTGGGCGTTTTAGGCCTGCTTGCTTGGGGGCTCGGATACTTCGGGCAGCCGCACATCATCGTGCGCTTTATGGCGATTAGAAGCTCGCGCGAGCTTGATAGCGCGCGCCGCATCGGGATTTCGTGGATGGTGCTAGGTCTTGCGGGCGCGATGCTTAGCGGTCTGATCGGCTTTGTGTATTTTTCGCAAAAAGGTCTTAGCATAGACGATCCCGAAAAAATTTTCCTAGAGCTCGGTAAAATTTTCTTTCATCCATTTATCCTGGGCGTGATAATCTCTGCGGTACTGGCGGCGATTATGAGCACCATCTCAAGCCAGCTTTTGGTAAGCGCGAGCGCCGTTACGAAAGATTTTATCTTCGCGTTTTATAAAAAAGAGGTGAGCGAGCGCACGCAGACGCTAAGCAGCCGTATCGCCGTAGTGATCATCGCCGCGCTCGCCGCGATCTTGGCGTTTGGCTCAAACGATACGGTGTTAAACGTCGTGGGCAACGCCTGGGCGGGATTTGGCGCGAGCTTTGGCGCGGTGCTGCTTTTCAGCCTGTATTCTAAAAAGATGAGCGCGCTCTCGGCTTTGGTGGGTATGCTCGTAGGCGGTATCACGGTCATTTGCTGGATTTTATCGGGGCTTTCGGCCCTCGTTTACGAGCTGCTGCCGGGCTTTTGCTTTTCGGCGCTTGCGATACTGCTCGTAAATCGCTACAACTCCGTGCTCGATAAGATGGCGGACGAGCCCAATGCCGCGCAAATTTCGCAGGAATTTGAAAAGATGAAAGAGCAGAGTTTGGGAAGTAAAAATGGCTAACGTAAAGTGCCCGCACTGCGGCTCTTTGATCGATATAGACGAGGCGCTGCAGCGCGATATCAAAGCTAAATTTGAAGATGAAATTTTACAGCAGAAGCGAAAGTGGCAGCAGCAGCAAAACGAAGCCACGCTTAAATTTGAAGCCGAGATCGCCGCTAAGCGCGAGGAGTACGCGAAGCATCTGGCGCAACTGCAAGCGAAGGAAAACGCATTCGAGCAGCGCGTAAAAGCGGCGACCGATTCCGCGCTAAACAGCGAGCGGGAGAAAATTTTAGCGCTCGCAAAATCTCAGATCGAGAGCGAAAACGCGGCGAAATTTGAAATTTTACAAAAGGAGCTGCAAGAAAAATCGCAAAGAATTTCGGAGCTAAATTTAATAAAGGCCGAAATGGAGGCGCAAAAGCGTAAATTTAGCGAGCTTGAAGCCGAGAATAAAGCCAAATCCGAGATCGAGCTAACCAACCGCGTAAACCAAGAGCGTGAGCGGCTTTCGAAGCAAATTTCACAGGAAAACGAGCTGAAATTCCGCCAAAAAGATGAGCAGATCCAAAGTCTAATCGGCCAAATAAACGAGCTCAAGCGCCGCTCGGAGGTGGGCTCGCAGCAGCTTCAGGGCGAGGTGCAGGAGCTTGCGCTACAGGAGTATCTGCGGCTAAGCTTTCCTTTGGACGAGATAGATGAGGTCAAAAAGGGCGCGCGCGGCGCAGACTGCGTGCAGATGGTGCATACGAGGGAGTTTGCGGGCTGCGGTAAAATTTTATACGAGAGCAAGCGCACGAAAAGCTTCGAGCCCAAATGGATCGACAAACTCAAAGACGATATGATAGGCGAGGGCGCGCAGATCGGCGTTATCGTCACCGAGCAGATGCCGCCTCACAGCCCTAGGCTGCACCAAGCGCCGAGCGATCCTAGCATCTGGATCTGCTCGTTTGAGGAATTTAAGGGGCTTTGCGCCGTCTTGCGCGAACACGTCGTGGCGCTTGCGTTTGCCAAAAGATCGGGTCAAAATCAAGACAGCAAAACGGCGATGCTCTACGACTATCTGACCTCGCCCGAGTTTGCAAACCAGATAAAGACGATCGTCTCGGCATTCGTCGGCATGCAAGAGAGCCTAAATAAGGAGCGCAACGCGATGGAGCGCATCTGGAAACAGCGTGAAAAACAGATCGCGCGTGCGCGAGACGGAGCGATCGCGATGCACGCAAGCATCAGAAGCATCGCCGGAAGCGGCGTAACGCGGTTGGAGGATGTCGATGAAATTTTAAGCCTCGAGGCGATCGCGGCAGAGGGCGAAGCGAGCGCGCTTCAAGACCAAGACGGCGACGAGACGCCATAGCGGCGTGCGGACAGATCGCCGTTCTAGCGAGAGCGCGAGGCGAGCTTGCGTCATGAGGCTGAAATTTTGTAAAGTAACGCGATATTTGTCCGCGGACAAGCGGTGCTAGAATTTCAAGGAGTAATTGTTGTATGCTTTTGGGTTTGCGAGGTTGGAATTTTACTTGCGAATTTTATCTTGGCAGAAATATGCCGCACTGTGTAGAGTGGAAATTTCACATGTAAAATTTTAAATTCATAATTTAAGGAAGCGCTTCACGTCGAGAAAATTTGATTTGGAATTTCTGTTTTGTGTCCTTATCGGGAAGATTTTGCGCTAAAAGCCATAGCAAAATTTTAAGAATTCGCTTCGCCGTACCGTAAAAATTTTAAAATTTTGATCTGTAAATTTCATAAAAATTTATGAAATTTTTTAAATTTCTGCGTCGAAATTTTAGAATTTCTAATATTTTTTAAAATAAATTTAAATTTTTTAAACCCCTTGCCGCAGTTATTTGCATGCTAAAATTTTATCGATGAAAAGCGTTTGTTGCCAATCGTTAAACCCCATCCCTTATCATTCCGTAGTTGTTTTGCGCGTGGGAGATTTTGCGCGCACAAGACTCGTTTTGTGCGACATAGCGTGCAGGTCGCATCAAATACGCCGCAAAAGCAATGGTAGGCTGTGCAACGTCTGTAACGGGCGGCTTGCTTGATTTACATAATTTATAAAGAGGTAAAATATGCGTATTTTAGGCAACATTATTTGGTTTTTTTAGGCGGTTGGATCTTGGCTATTTTAACTTATTTGTCGGGTTCAATCCTTAACCGTTTTAGTCGGACCGCTCCCGCGGGATTGGGTCTTATGGAATACGGCAAATTTCTATTTTTGCCCTTTACTAGCGATATGACGCGCAAAAATAAAAGCTCTCTTGCCGTCGCCGCATTGCCGCTACAAAACTGCGAATATGACGTAGCGCCCCAAAAAGTGTCCGTATCGAAGGTAATAGCTATAGTATGCATCGTAGCGATCGCTTTACCTGCAGTAGCGATTGCGGAACCGGGGCTGACTACTAGAGATGATGCGGAGATCTCTAAGTTGGCGACAAATTTAATTACCGTTAAATACGATCTAGACGCTTATTATATCTCCCAAGGCAAATTCGCATCCGATTTTTCGGTTATGACGAATGTTCCGCTAGAGCCCAACGGAGCGAATTCCGCATATCTTAAAAGCACAAAGGGAGATAAATGCTTCCTAATCAACGTGGACGGCGAAAATAAAACGATCACCATCGCAAAAGGTCCCGATGCCGAAAATAATATCTGCCGGGGAGCGTATGAATTACCGGGCGTCCCTAAAATGCTATCGGAGCCTATTCAAGTAAAAAGCTATTAATTTACGCGATTTGCGAGCGGATTAGATTTATCGCGGCGGATTTAAGAGCTGGAATTTATATAAATTTTGTCTTAAATTTACGCCGCCTTGTGCGCACGAAAGTGATCTGATCGGAAATCAGATAAAGTTGTGTGCTTTGGTGTGAAATTTAGCCACGATTTGAGCGGGCCTAAGTTACATAAAATTCTGCGGTTAGAATTTTAACGCCGTTTTAAGATTATTTTTGTAAAATCACATTTCTTTTTTACCGCTGGCGGGCTCATAGCTCAGTTGGTTAGAGCATCCGGCTCATAACCGGATGGTCCTAGGTTCAAGTCCTAGTGAGCCCACCACCACAAAATTTTTTGCTTTTCACTACATCAAAATCCGCAAAATTCTATAAATTTCATGCGTCGTTTTTCCTTTGAAATTCCGCTTCATAACTTCAAAAGACAAAGCTTGCCGCATAATTTCAGCTTTAAAATTTAGTTAAGCTCGCGATTGAATTTTCAAATTTAACTTTCATTTGGCGACCGATTAAATTTTATTTTATGGCAAGTTGCAGTAGAATTCCGTTAAAATTCTTAGTGCAGGGAGATGTCCATGTCAGAAAATCAAACGAAAAAAGGCGGAATTTTAGCCTTTTATTTTAACTCAAGCTTGCTTTGGCGCATCATTATCGCTTTAGTGTTGGGCTCTGCGATTGGTATGTTACTACCTAAAAATATGCCGGTGGGTGATACCACGTGGGTGGCGATTTTAACGCCTTTGGGAGATCTTTTCGTGCGGCTTTTAAAGATGATTATGGTGCCGATCATTATCTGTTCGCTCATCGTGGGCACTAGCAGTATCTCGCCCGCGCACCTGGGCAAAGTAGGCGTTAAGGCGATCATATTTTACGCTATAACTACGCTTTTTGCGATCGTCATCGGCCTAGCGTGTGCGTTTGTATTTTCTCCAGGTAGCGGGCTTGATCTAAGCGATGCGTCCAAGGCTGTCGAAAAGGCAGCGAACGCGCCTAGTATGAGTAAAATTTTGCTTAATATAATTCCTACGAATCCTTTTGATTCCATAGCCAAGGGCGAAATTTTGCCGATCATCGCGTTTTGCTTATTTCTTGGCGTAGGGCTTGCGTTTTGCCGCGACAGTAGTGATGCTCGTATTAAAAATTCCGCTGATACGGTTTATAATTTTTTCGATGGAATGAGCGAAATTATGTTTAAGGTCGTGCATTGGGTGATGCAATACGCACCAATTGGCGTTTTTGCGCTAATGTTTGTAGTGTTTAATAAAAGCGGTATCGAGGCTTTTAGCTCGCTACTAAACGTCACGATTACCCTATACGTGGGACTTGCTATTCAAGTATTTGTGGTTTATTGCGTTATTTGTATGCTTATCGGAGTTAGCCCGATTAAATTCCTTAAAAAAGTGCGCCCGCCGATGCTTACGGCTTTTGTTACCCGCAGCTCCAACGGCACGCTTCCGATTACGATGCAAACCGCCGAAGATATGGGAATTCCAAAGGCGATCTACGGCTTTGTTTTGCCTGTGGGCGCTACGGTGAATATGAACGGCACGACCGTGTATTTGGGCGTGTGCACGCTCTTTATCGCTAATGCTTGCGGTATCGATCTAAACAGCAGCCACTATCTCACGATCATCATCACTTCGATGCTTGCTGCGATCGGAACTGCCGGAGTTCCGGGAGCTGGTGCGCTGATGCTGCTTTTAGTGCTCGAATCTATCGGCGTCAAGGTAAGCGGTAATGTAGCGATCGCTTACGGAATGATTTTGGGCATTGACGCGATTTTGGATATGGGGCGAACCTCGATGAACGTAACGGGCGATGTTGTCGCGTCGATCTACGTCGCAAAGAGCGAAAACGAAATGGATATGAGTAAGTGGGAGAATTAACCCAAGTAAAATTTAGAAAGGACGAGCTATGAAAAGAGTTGGGATTATCGGTGGAATGGGACCTTTAGCGAGTGCGGATCTGTATATGAAGATCATAGAAGAGACTGCGGCGAGCAGCGATCAAGAAAATATTCCGCTTGTAATTGATAGCTATCCGCAGATCGAAGATCGCACGGCGTTTATCTTAGGCAAAGGTGAAAATCCGCTTCCGCGCCTAAGTGAGAGCGCTGTTAGGCTCAAAAATGCAGGCTGCAAGGCGTTTGCGATGGCGTGCAACACGGCGCATTTTTTCGCAGACGATGTAGAAGCTGCGGCGGAAATCCCGCTAATTCATATCGCCGAGATCACCGTAAAAGCGATCCGTAAAAATTATCCAAACGCTCATAAAATCGCTGTGCTAGCCACTATCGGTACAAAAAAAGCTAAAATTTACGACGATCCGCTCAAAGAAGCGGGGCTAATCAGCGTGGATCTCGGCGAAGAAAATCAAGCGATTTTGATGGATTGTATCTACAAAGGCGTTAAGGCGGGCAAGACTGCCGAATACGTGGGGGCTTTTGAGAATTTGCTAGGTAAAATCGATGCTGATATTTACGTCGTTGCCTGCACCGAGCTGCCGCTATTTTTGCCGTTAATCAAAAGCGATAAAATTTTCGTCGATCCTACTAGAGAGCTTGCCAAAGCGATCGTGGAATTCTCAAGATCGTAGAGCCGTAAGGCTTTGCAAGCGGAATTTTAAACCGCAAAATTTTACGATGATCTAAGTCGTAGAATTTTGCGGAATTGCGTTGGCTCAAAATTCCATCGAGGTGAAATTTTATGATAGTGGAATTTCATCACAGCATTTTAAGCTTAAAATTTTGTCAAAATTTAATCCGCAAAACCCAGAATGTAAAACCTCCGAAATAAAATTCCGTAACAAAATTTAATCGTAAAATTTCGCGCTGAAATTTAAGCTAAAATTTCATTAAATTTGACCGTTTCTAAAGCCCGAATTTAATATAATCGCTCCAACAGAAAAAGGATCAAAATGAGCGACTACACCCACCTGCACCTTCATACCGAGTATTCGCTGCTAGACGGCGCGAATAAAGTAAGCGAGCTCGCCGAGCTTTTGCAGAGCCGCGGCACCAAGGCGTGTGCGATCACCGACCACGGCAATATGTTCGGCGCGATAGACTTCTATCAGACGATGAAAAAGCACGGCATCAAGCCGATCATCGGCATCGAGACCTACCTGCACAACCATGACGACATTGGCGATAAAAGCGACCGCCAGCGCTATCACTTGATACTGCTCGCCAAAAACGAGACGGGCTACAAAAATTTAATGTATCTTAGCTCGCGCGCATTTTTGGACGGCTTCTACTACTATCCGAGGATCAACAAAAAAATTTTAAAAGAGCACAGCGAGGGGCTCATCTGCTCCTCGGCATGCCTAGCGGGCGAGGTGGAATTTCATCTAAATAGAAGCGAGCGAAATTTAAAACGTGGCGCGGGCGGCTACGAAGCGGCGAAAAAAGCGGCGCTTGAATATAAGGAAATTTTCGGCGAGGATTTTTATCTAGAGATCATGCGCCACGGCATCGGCGAGCAATTAAACGTCGATAAAGACCTCATCCGCCTCTCACGCGAAATCGGCGTCAAGATCATCGCTACCAACGACGCTCACTACTCGCGCAAGGATCGCGCCAAGGCCCATGACGTCTATCAGTGCATCTCGATGGGCAAGACGATCAACGACGGCGACCGCCTAAAACACGTCGTTTCGGAATTTTACGTAAAAAGCGACGAGGAGATGAGGCGGCTTTTTGCCGACATCCCCGAAGTGATCGAAAATACCGCCGAGATCGTGCAAAAGTGCAATCTGAAATTTGCTTTCGACGAGAAGGACTATGCGCCGACGCCGCCGAATTTTAAATTTACGATCGAATACGCCGCCAGGCTCGGGCTTTCGCTGCCCCAGCCCTCGGAGCGCTATAGCTTTGTAAACGACGATTTTTTATTCGATCATCTGTGCCGCGAAGGGCTTAAAGAGCGCCTTAAATTTATTGATCCTACTAAGCATGAAATTTATCGCGAGCGCCTGGAAAAGGAGCTTGCCATCATCAAAAACATGCATTTTTCGGGCTATATGGTCATCGTGCAGGATTTCATCAACTGGGCGAAGGATCACGACATTCCGGTTGGCCCAGGTCGCGGCTCTGCGGCGGGCAGCATTTGCGCGTACGCGCTTCGCATTACCGACCTCGATCCGATCCCGTATAATCTGCTTTTCGAGCGATTTTTAAACCCGTCGCGTATCTCGATGCCCGATATTGACGTGGATTTTTGCCAGGCGCGCAGAGGCGAAGTGATCGACTACGTCATCGATCAGTACGGCAAATACAATGTCGCGCAGGTTGCGACCTTCGGTAAGCTGCTCGCGCGCGGCGTTATTCGCGACGTGGCTCGCGTCTGCGATATGCCGCTTTCGCAAGCCGATAAGATGGCGAAGCTGATCCCCGATAAGCTAGGCATCACGCTTACGCAGGCTTACGACGCCGAGCCGAAGCTGAAAGAATTTATCGATGCAGATCCGATCGCACAGCAGGTTTGGGAGTTTGCGCTGGGCCTTGAAGGGCTAAATCGCAATGCAGGTATGCACGCCGCGGGAGTGGTGATTTCAAACGAGCCACTGTGGAACAAAGCACCGCTATTTAAGCAGGATAAGGGCGAGGATGCGCGCCTAGTAACGCAATACACCAAAAACTATCTCGAGGACGTCGATCTGATAAAATTTGACTTCCTGGGTCTAAAAAACCTCGATGTGATCGATAATGCCATCAAGCTCGTCAAGCGCCGCTATAATCGCGACATAGTTTGGGAGGAGATAGACTTTAACGATCCACGCACTTACAAAACGATTCAAAGCGGCAACACGCTGGGGATTTTCCAAATCGAGGGCGCGGGCATGCAGGATCTGGCGATGAACCTGCGCCCCGACCGCTTCGAGGATATCATCGCGATGATCTCGCTATACCGCCCGGGGCCTATGGATCTAATCCCTGATTTTATCAGGATCAAACACGGCGAGCTGAGCGCTAGCTATATCTTCCCCGAGATAAAAGAAATTTTAGAGCCAACATATGGCATCATCGTCTATCAAGAGCAGGTCATGCAGATCGTGCAGAAGGTGGGCGGCTTTAGCTTGGGCGATGCCGATCTGGTGCGCCGCGCGATGGGTAAGAAGGATGAAAAGAAGCTTGCCCACATGCGCGAGCAGTATCTAAACGGCGCTAAAGAGCTGGGCTTTGACGTAGCTAAGGCGGATGAGCTATTTGATCTGATTATGAAATTTGCCTCCTACGGCTTTAACAAATCCCACGCTGCGGCGTATTCGATGATTACCTTTCAAACAGCCTATCTTAAGACCTACTATCCGGCGGAGTTTATGGCGGCGCTGCTTACTTCAGAAGAGGGCAACACCGATAAAATTTCAAAATATATCGACGAGGCTAGCCGCCTAGGCATCGGGCTTTTGCCGCCGTCGATCAATCAAAGCTTAAGAGGCTTTAGCGTCGTGGACGACGAAAATTCCAAATCTGGCACCTCGATCATCTACGGTCTTGGCGCGATCAAGGGGGTAGGCGGTGCCGCGATCGAGAATATCTTAGAGCTTCAAAGCGAGGCTAAATTTCAAAGCATCGACGATTTTGCTGCGCGCGTGGATAATTTCCGCGTCAATAAAAAG
This sequence comes from uncultured Campylobacter sp., assembly GCF_938017775.1. Lineage (GTDB taxonomy): Bacteria > Campylobacterota > Campylobacteria > Campylobacterales > Campylobacteraceae > Campylobacter_B. The sequence goes on along the minus strand of NZ_CALIIU010000079.1, from coordinate 20,813 downwards.
GTCATCGAGTCGTTGATCTATGCGGGCGCGATGGATTGTCTGGGTAAGAGTCGCTTGGCGATGATTCAAAACATGGAAAATATCCTAGACGTGATGAAGAAGATCACCGAGATTAAAAAGGACGCCGCAAGCTCGCTTTTTGGCGAGGATGAGGATATGACGAGCGGCATGAGCGTAAGCTTCGTCGATACCGACAAGGAATTTCCGCAGGGCGAAATTTTAAAATTTGAGCAGCAGACCGTGGGCGTGTATCTCTCGGGGCATCCGCTGGATGATTACAAAGAGGAGATGGACGGGATCGATTACGCTCTATCCTCGGCGTTTAGCGAGATCGAGGGCGATAGCGCCGAGGTGCTTAGCGTGGGGCGGATCGAGGATCTATCCACGCGCATGACGAAAACGGGCAAAAAAATGGGGATTTTAAACGTGCTTGATCTGCACGGCAGCTTCGAGCTCGCGGTGTTCGATAACGCGCTAAAGGCGATCGAAAATTTAAGCCCGCAGGAGCGGGAGCGTCCGTATGCTTTTATGATTAAAATTTCAAAAAGCGCGGTCGGCGGCGCGGCGTATCAGCTGTCGTTTCTTTCGATGATGAGCCTGCAAAACGCCCGCGATGCGAGCTTTCGTCCACGCGCGGGAGTATTTTTGAGCGAGAATCCACTCAAAGCCTACGCCGCGCAGCTTGGAGCGATTGCACATACCAAATCTAACGAATTCGACGAACTGGTGGGCGACGAGGATGCGAGCGTTAAAATTTTATGCGTCGGCAAGATCGAAAACGTCCACACCCGCACGACCAAATCGGGTAAGCAGATGGCAAATCTTACGGTGCTTGATCTTGCGGGCAGCTTCGAGATGAGCGCATTCGGCGATATTTGTGATGCGGTCACTGCGCTAACGGATGCGCAGCTGGAGCGCCCGATGGCGTTTTGGGCGCGGCTTAGCAAAAATACATCCCCTTACGGCGGGAAATTTCAAATTTATCTGGATGAAATTTTAACTCTAGATGCCGCGCAAAATATCGACGGCTACGCACCTAGCAAGGTGCGAGGCTTTGGCGGTAGGGAGCGCGGAGGCTTTAACGGCGGTAATTCCGGCTTCGGCGGAAACTTCGGAGGCGAACGAGGCGGCGGCTACGGCAGCGGGAATTTTGCGGAGCGAAGGGGCGGGTTTACTGCGGAGGATCCCGCCTTTAAGGCGCGCAAAGAGCGCGAGGCACAGCGCAAAAACGCGCAGGATTTCGAGTTTGAGCTAAGCTTGGGCGAGCTTAGTCGCGAGAAAATTTATAAAATTTACCACCTCGCCTTTTGCGACACGGCGCTAAAAAACACCAAGCGGCTGATTCTACGGATCCGCAACGGCAGCGAGGTGCTCGTTTATCCGACCGAATACATCGTGAGCGATAATTTCACCGAAAAGGTGCGCGAAATCATCGCGGCGTAGGCGGGGTAGCCGCTCTATCGCCACGCTAGGTCGGTTAAAATTTATTCTTGCTTGTTGTGCCGCACGCAAGCGATATTTGAGCGCGCAGAGAGCCTAGACTTTGGCGCGGTTGCGATAAGAGACGACAATATTGGCTCAAAGCTTGCCGCGCACAAAATTTGCTGTGTTACGCGCAGAAACCAAAACCGCACGGATCGCTCTCGATATCTAAATTTATTGCGTTTATTGCGGCGGAAATTTATCTGCCACAAATTTTTACAGGCACATAGACCGCTTCCTGCTTTATTGCGTCGGTGAGGCTTGGTAGCATGCCGTTTGAGTTGCCGCAATAACAGCTCGCCGTACCTCGACAGAGTTGAATTATATTGTCGCACTAGCCTACCTGCGGCACGACAAACGGCATGAGCGTTTAAATTTCGAGCTAAATTTTTGCGAACGAAGCCTTACTTTGGCGAATCCCCGCGCAGCTTTAAAATTTTAAACTTTAGCGGATTTGAAATTTTAGGTATAGCTTTACTACGTAAAATTTTATCGCAGTAAAATTTCGCTGAGCAAATTTAGTAAAGTACGCAAAAACGGACTTAAGACGTGCAGAAAAAATCCGAAACAAAGCTGACCCAAGCAAACGGTGCCCGAAAAAATCAAGCTAGCGCGGACTGGGCTCGAGCCGGGCGTCGGGACGCAACCTGTCTTAAATCCAAAATTTATCAAAATTGTTAAACGGCTGTATTTGAAATTTTTCGCGCTGTATATATTGCTCGCGCTAAGCGTGTTTGTCCTGCCCGAAAATATAGGTGATAATGCTGCTTGTGCGGGCTTTGTAAGCCTTATGAAGCAGTTTTTCAAATGTCGCTGCAGCCAGGGATCGTCTTGCACGCGGGGCTTGTGGAGTTCTACGTCGCTGCGATGCGGACGGCTAGCATCTTAATTTTTGCGCAAGCTGCTTCCTATGCTTAAAGAGTAGCGCCGATTAAATTTTGCACGATTTTGAGCGGCGAAATTTAGCGAGTTGAAATTCAGAAATTCTGCCGTTTCCAAGCCGCTGGAATTTGAGCTCAAATTTAGAGTTCGCGAGAATTTTAAATTTTACGACGTGAAATTGTGAAGTGGGATTTTAGAATTTTGAAATTCTGCGCCGCGGAGGTTTGTGCTTTGAAATTTCGCGAGCTGTAAATTTAGGGCTAAATTTAGAATTTTGTAGCGATAAATTTTAAAATTTTACGCTGCGCGGCTCGGCAAAGCGCATCCACCTCTTGATAAATCAAATTCGCAGGATTTCTAAATTAAGTGGTGCGTTTGCTGCCAAAAAATTCTATCTGCAACAGCGATTTTTAAACGACAGTGGCAAGGCAAGCAATGATGATTTACGGAAGTACGCTAAGCCGGTCGTAAATACCGTGCGGCGGGCAAGCGGGCATTACGCGATCGCGCGGGCTAGTTTATCTCGTAGGTTTAAAATTTCATCGCGTTTTAGCACGAAGCTGTTTTTGTTGGCGATGAGGTGCGCGGAGCTTTGCATTATGGTTTCTGCGGGCTGCAGCCCGTTTTGCTTCATCGTAGCGCCGGTCTCCACGACATCGACGATAGCGTCGGCAAGCCCTATGAGCGGGGCTAGCTCGATCGAGCCGTAGAGTTTGATGATATTTACGGCGACGGCCTTGGAAGCGAAGTATTCGCGAGTGATGTTGGGCATTTTCGTAGCGATTTTTAGGCTCGGAGCGCCGTAGTTTAGCTGAGTGCCCGCATGTACGCCCACGCAGACGCGGCATTTTCCGATTTTAAGATCGAGCAGCGTAAGTACGTCTGGGCGGTGCTCCTCAAGCACGTCAAGCCCCACTACGCCGATATCCGCCGCACCGCCCATAACGTAAGTAGGGATATCTTGGTTGCGGACGTAGAGGAATTTAAAATCCCCCTCTTGCATTATGAGTTTGCGATCCTCAAAGGCGAAATCAAGCCCGAAGATGGTTTTGAAAATTTTAAGCGTGTCGTCGGCTATGCGGCCTTTCGGTAGCGCTATGGTTATCATGCTAGCCCCTTTTTTGCGATCAAGCTTACCATCGATTTAAAGATCAGATCCTTTTCGTAGATCGAGTTGCGAAAATACCGCATCAGATAGGCTCCGTCGCCGCCCGTGAAGTAAATTTTATTATTGCCCGCGATGTTTTCGATCGTAAGCACTATCGGTTTTAAAATCCCGTAGTTTACGGCACTTACGGTCTTTTGCGGCAGCGGATCCAGATCGATATTGGTTGAAAGCGTCACGTCTAGCACCGGCGCGATGCTCGCGAACGACTTTAAAAGCGTGCTAATGCCGGGCATTATAAATCCGCCTAGGTGCGAGCTTCTAAACATCAAATCCACGGTGATCGCGCTGCCCGCATCGACGACGATACCCGTCGCCACCGCCGAGCATGCCGCTATGCGGTCGATCCCGAGCCCGCGGTAGGCGGTTTTTAGTTCAAAGTGCGGCGCCAGATCGACAAACAGAGGGTTTTTCAGCTTTTTTTTCACGCTATCATTGACGCTAATGAAAAAAATTTGCTCCCTCGGCTCGTACCGCATAAACTCCGCTACGGGCATACTTTGCGTTACGCCGCCTTTATAAAATTTAACCCTGGAATTTCCCACATCACACAAAAGCATAGAGGCTAAATCCGTTTTCTTTTAAAAATTTCGCGCTTTTAGAGCACATTTGCGAGTTGTAAAACAGCACGCGCTTTTTCACGACCTTACCTAGGCTTGCGCTAATGTCGCTTGCGAGCGAGAGCAGAAATTCCGCGTCGCGCATTACAAAGCGAGATTTTGCGTCGCGCATAAACAAAAGGACATTGTAGTTTTTTAGATCCACGCCGAAATACGCGCCGTATGAGCGCGAGCGCGTGAAGCTAGCGATATCTAGCGTTTGGAATTTCCGAAGCAAGAGCCCTTCGCGAACGCAAAGTTTTGAAATTTTATCTAGCATCAAAATTTAAAATTTTATCGTCATAGTAAAACGAGCTGCCTGCGATAAAAGACTTATCCTCGAACTCGCCATTTAACTCGTAGATCGCTTGACCTTCTAAATTTTCGTCCACGCGGATGACGTAGCCGTTACGCTCGATGATATACAGATAACCGCCGCTAAGCAGCGCGCCGCTAAACTGTGCGAAGGTGAATTTGCGCGATTTGATCAAATTTAGCCCGCGATCTAGTAGCTCGACTCTGCCGTCTTTTAAGAAAAGATAAATTCTATCGCCGCTAAAAATCACGTCTTTGATGTCTACGTTATGATTTTTATTGCCCGCAGGACTTACCAGCATTAGCCTAGTGGCAGTTACGGCATAAAGGTTATCGCCCTTGTTTTCTAAGGCGATAATGTTGTTAAAAAACGGCTGGTTGCTCACGACGAAATCGCGTGCCGAGCGCCCTCCTACGTTTTCTGCGATGCTAACTAGTCCGTCTAACGCAGGATAAGCGATAAGTTGGTTGATAAATAGCGGTGACGCCACGCGCGAATCGATTGCGAATGCATCGCCTACTTTATGATCGAGTACCACTGCGCCCGAGCTTAGCTTGATAAGCATAATCGAATCATCGCTCATCACTAAAGCCAAATCATCGCCGCGTATATTTGCACTTAGCGCTTGTCTGCCGAGGGCTTTTTCAAATTTTACGGCACCTGTGCTACCAACTACTTTAAGCGTGCCATTGATGTCGGTTACGACGAAATTTCCGTCATATTCACCTAAAAATTTCTCACTTTTTAAGACTTTGAAATTTTTCACAAAGCCGTTTTTAGAGATGACTTCGCCGTCTTTTAGCGTAGCACCATCTTTACTAATCGCTACGATTTCTGATGGCAGTGAGCCGTTAAATTTCATATCACCTGTGATGTTTTCGTCGCTGGGTTCAAAATACTGGCGCTTCGTCGAGCAGCCTAAAAATAAAAACGATAGTAAAAGCGTAAATATCAGCGTTTTTTTCATTATTTATTGCCTCCATAGTGTTTCAAAGCAAGTGCGATTTGACGAACTGGCGAGTTGAGCGGAATTTTATCTAGCTCTGCGTGAGCTTGCTCGATTTTGCCCTCTTTTAGTAGGTCGTAGCCTTTGAGCAAAGAATCGTAATCGGCGAGTAGCACTCCGCCTTGCTTTCCGTTTTGTAGATTTATTATCTCTTTTAGCACAACATCGATGCCTTGGGTATTTTCTAGCGCCACTCGCTCGTCTGCGGAGCCGTTTTGCAAAATATAAAGAGCGTATAGATTTATATCTTCTTGCTTAAGCTCGGCTAGCTTAGCGTCATCGCGCTTGTTAAGCAGCTCGTCATAGATCGCATTAGCACTTGCTATGCGGCGATCGCTTAGAAATTCATTTGCGTAATATCCGATAAATGCTACGATCAAAACCGCAGCCAAAAATATCAGCGGCTTTTTGTATTTTTTTACGAAAATTTCACTTTTTATGACGCTTTCTAGAAACTGCTCTTCTGTACCAATCTCTTTTTTAACGCCTTCGATGTCGTCTTTTAAAGCCAAAATTCAGTCCTTTATTTGAGAAAATCGGCGTAATTGTAGCATAAAAAATTTTAAATACCGCCTAAGATAAAGAATTTTTATGATATAATGTCGCATTTATCAGAAAAAGGAAAGTTATGATAATAGACGACGCCTTGCTAAGTAAGCTGGAGAGGCTATCTGCTCTTAAAATTCCAGATGCTAAGCGAGAAGAATTTAAAGGTCAATTAAATAATATTGTAGATTTTGTGGAAATTCTAAATGAGCTGGATTTACAAAGCGGCGAGGCGGCTATCACTACGCTAAAAGGCGGTACTCCGTTTCGCAAAGATATCCCACGCAAAAGCGATGTCGCAGAAAGCGTCTTAAAGCATGCTCCACAGTCCGAAGGCGGCTACTTCGTAGTACCGAAAATCATCGATTGAAAGGAATTTTATGGAAGAAGTTCAAAGAAATTTAGTAGATATCGAAACCCTACTAAAAACCGTCGTTTTTAACAAAGCGAGCGACCTTCACTTAGTTTCGCGCTCGGCGCCTCAAATACGTATCGACGGAACATTGCGCCCACTCGCCATGGATCCGCTTAAGGGCACGGATATCGAGTATATCTGCTACGCGCTCATTACCGATGCTCAAAAAAGTGCACTCGAGGAAAATAAAGAGCTTGACTTTGCGATCGAGCTTCCTAATATTGGACGCTTCCGTGGTAACTACTACTACACTATGAACGGTGATTTGGCTGCCGCATTTCGTATTATTCCTATCGATATTCCTAGCCTGGACGATTTAAAAGCCCCTACGATTTTTAAAGAGGTAGTCAAGCACGAAAAAGGCATGATTTTGGTTACCGGACCTACCGGTAGTGGTAAATCAACTACTCTTGCCGCGATGCTAAACGAGATCAACGAAAAAGAGCGCAAGCACATTATCACCGTTGAAGATCCGGTCGAGTTCGTCCATACCAATAAAAAAGCGCTTTTCTCTCACAGAAATATCGGCACCGATACCCATTCCTACGCTAATGCGTTAAAATTTGCCTTGCGTGAGGACCCGGACATTATCCTCGTGGGCGAGATGCGTGATAGAGAGACTATCTCGATCGCCATTACCGCTGCAGAGACCGGTCACTTGGTATTTGGTACGCTACACACCAACTCCGCGATGCAGACGATCAACCGTATTATTGATAGCTTTGACGGCGGCGAGCAGCTCCAAGTGCGAAATATGCTCTCCGTGTCACTTACCGCGGTCATTTCGCAATCACTTTTGCCAAAGCTTGGCGGCGGACGTATCGCGATCCATGAAATTTTGCTCAATAACAATGCCGTAGCGAATCTAATCCGCGAAAACAAGGTGCATCAAATTTACTCTCAAATGCAGCTAAATCAGCAATCTACCGGTATGATAACTCAAACTCAAGCGATGGTTAAAGCGATCCGTGCAAATCAAATTTCAAAAGACACGGCATTTAGGTATTCGACTAACCTACAAGAGCTAATAGGCGTGGTGGGTGCTTGATGGAAGGTATTAATTGGTTCGACGTCGGCTGTTTGGTACTCGTAGTGCTCTTCGGACTACGCGGTATCACTAATGGCATCGTTAAAGAAATTTTTGGAATTTTGGGTCTCATCGGCGGTCTTTTTGCCGCGATGCGCTATAAAACTATAGCGGGCGAGTGGATTGCAGCCAAAATTCCAGCTTTGCAGAATGCAAACGGCGTGCTTTCGGGCGATACGACGCAGGTTCTCATCGGCTTTATCGCTGTGCTTTTTGGCGTATGGATCTCATGTCTGATTATAGGCGAAATCATTTCAAAATTCTTTAAATGGAGCGGACTCGGATTTGTTGATAAGATCGGCGGCTTTGTGTTTAGCGTAAGTAAAATTTTCTTGATTTTTGCCGTTATCGTTACGCTTGCAAGCGGTCCTATGTCGATGAACGAACAGACTAAAAAGTATTTTGAAAGCAGCAAAACTGCGCCGATTTTTTTAAAAATAGGAAACTGGATTTTAAATCTCAAAGACGATCCGAAGATCAAACAAAGCTTGGATTCTATCGGTTCTAAGATGGATGATAAACTCTTAAAAGATCAAAATTCTACCGCCCGTATGAACTCGGATCAAAATCAAAGCACTGAACCTAGCGATTTTAACGCCAGTTCAGAAGTAAATTCTACAGAAAGGACAAAATTATGAATGCAAAAATCGAAAATTTAGAGTTTGACGCTCTAATTGTTGAGTTTAAAAAGGCACTTGCCGCTAGCGGTCTAAAATATACCAAGCAGCGCGAGGTTTTGCTCCGCACGCTTTATAACAATAACAAGCACTTCACGCCCGAGGCGCTTCATAACGAGATCAAAGCGAAATTTCCGGAGCTAAACGTAGGCATAGCGACGGTGTATCGCACCTTAAATTTATTAGAGGATTCGGGGATGGCGACATCGATCTCATTTGGCGCACAGGGCAAGAAATTTGAGCTTGCCAACAAGCCTCACCACGACCATCTAATCTGCAAAAGCTGCAACAAGATCATAGAATTTCAAGATGCTACTATCGAACGCAAGCAGCTTGCCGTCGCCAAAGAGCACGGTTTTACGCTTACGGGGCACATGATGCAGCTGTATGGAATTTGCCCTGAATGCGCGGCAAAAAGGAAGTAGATTGTTTGATAGCCAGTTAGAAATCCAAAGGATAGACAAGGCGTCGGAACTTCGGAATTTGGGGGCTAATCCCTATCCGCACTTTCTAAAAAAAGATATGAACATAGCCGAGTTTAAAGAGAAATTCGGCTACATAAAAGATACCGAGGATAAAAAAGCGAGCGAGGAGGTAAGCCTTGCCGGAAGGTTAAAGCTAAAGCGCGTTGCGGGCAAATCCACCTTCGCAAACATAGAAGATCAAAGCGGCAATATTCAAATTTATTACTCTCGCGACAGCATCGGCGAGGAGGATTACGCTAAATTTAAGAAAAATCTCGAAGTGGGCGATATAATTTTAGTGCGCGGATACGCTTTCGTCACCCAAACGGGCGAGTTTTCGATCCATGCCAGCAAAATAACGCTCGCATCCAAAGCGATCTGCCCGCTTCCGGAGAAATTTCACGGCCTTGTCGATATCGAGATGCGCTACCGCCAAAGATACCTCGATATGATAATGAACCCCGAGATCCGCGCGGATTTTATCAAGCGCTCGATCATCGTTAGCGAGATCCGCAGCTTTTTTGAAAAGCACGGATTTTTGGAAGTCGAAACGCCGATGATGCACCCTATCGCGGGCGGCGCGAACGCTAAGCCTTTCATCACGCATCATAATGCCCTTGACGTCGATCGCTACCTGCGTATCGCGCCGGAGCTGTATCTAAAGCGCCTCGTCGTAGGCGGCATGGAGGCGGTCTTTGAGATCAACCGAAATTTCCGCAACGAAGGTATGGATCTGACGCACAATCCGGAATTTACAAGCATAGAATTTTACTGGGCGTGGCATGATTATAACGACGCGATGAACCTAACCGAGGAGCTGTTTAAAGCGCTATTTAAGAGGCTCGGACTGGGCGAAATTTTAACCTACGATGAGCGCGAGATCGATTTTTCAAAACCTTTTGCGCGCATAAAGTATCTCGACGCGCTTACGCAGATAGGCGGCATTGAGCCGCAAATCGTAAATGATCGCGACAAGATCATCACAAAGCTCAAAGCCGATAAATTTGAAGTCAATGAAAAGCTCGATCTAGGCCACTTGCAGAGCGAACTTTTTGATAATTATGTAGAAGCTAAGCTCATAAATCCGACCTTCATCGTGGATTTTCCGATCTCGATCAGCCCGCTTTCGCGCAGAAGCGACGAAAATCCGCAGATAGCCGAGAGATTTGAGCTCTACATCGCGGGCAAGGAGCTAGCCAACGCCTTTAACGAGCTGAACGATCCGCTCGATCAATACGCTAGATTTAAGGCTCAAATCGACGCCAAAAACGCGGGCGACGACGAAGCTCACGAGATGGACGAGGATTACGTTCGCGCGCTTAGCTATGCGATGCCGCCGACTACCGGCTGGGGGCTCGGCATCGACCGCTTGGCGATGATTCTGCTGAATAAAAAGTCGATCCGCGACGTGATTTTGTTCCCAGCGATGAGGCCGCTAAATTTAGAGAAGGAGTGAACGTGTCAAATTTAGAAAAATTCGATAATGAAATTTTTAGTTTAACCAACAAAGAGCTTGCTCGCCAGTGCGATTATTTGGAGATGATCGCGAGCGAAAATTTCACCTATCCCGAGGTAATGGAGGCGATGGGCTCGGTGCTAACGAACAAATACGCCGAGGGTTATCCCGGCAAGCGCTACTACGGCGGCTGCGAGTTCGTGGACGAGATCGAGCAGATCGCGATCGATCGCTGCAAAAAGCTCTTCGGCTGTGAGTTTGCAAACGTCCAGCCAAACAGCGGCAGCCAAGCCAACCAAGGCGTCTATGCCGCATTTTTGAAACCTGGCGATAAAATTTTAGGCATGGCACTTAGCCACGGCGGGCATTTGACGCACGGCGCAAAGGTTTCAAGCAGCGGAAAGATGTATGAGAGCTTCGAGTACGGCGTGGAGCTTGACGGTCGCATAAACTACGATAAGGTGCTTGAGATCGCTCAGATCGTAAAGCCGAAGATGATCGTTTGCGGTGCGAGCGCCTATACGCGCGAGATAGATTTTGCTAAATTTAGACAGATCGCAGATAGCGTGGGCGCGTTTCTTTTCGCCGACGTAGCGCATGTCGCTGGGCTCGTCGTTGCAGGCGAACATACTAATCCGTTTCCGCACTGCCACGTCGTAAGCTCGACAACGCATAAAACGCTTCGCGGTCCGCGCGGTGGCATTATAATGACCAACGACGAGGAATTTGCTAAAAAGATCAACTCAGCGATCTTTCCGGGTATCCAAGGTGGCCCGCTAATGCACGTCATCGCCGCAAAGGCGGTGGGCTTTAAACACAATCTAAGCCCCGAGTGGAAGGTCTATGCCAAGCAGGTCAAGGCAAACGCTAGAGTTTTGGGCGAGACGCTGGTTGGGCGCGGCTTTGATCTCGTTAGCGGCGGTACCGATAATCATCTGATTTTAATGAGCTTTTTAAATAGAGATTTTAGCGGCAAGGACGCTAGTGCCGCGCTTGAAAACGCAGGCATTACGACGAATAAAAATACCGTGCCGGGCGAGACGCGCAGCCCATTCGTCACCAGCGGCATCCGCGTCGGCAGTCCCGCGCTTACCGCGCGTGGGATGAAAGAGAAAGAATTTGAGTTTGTCGGAAATAAAATCGCCGACGTGCTAAGCGACATCTCAAATTCCAAGCTTCAGGCCCAGGTCAAAGAGGAGGTGCGAGATTTGGCGCACCGCTTTATCATCTACGACCGCGCGATGTATTAAATTTAATAAATTCGGGTAAGCTTACCCGAATTATTTATTTCGTAAATTTTGCGTGGTAGAATTTACAAAGTAAATAATAATCTTAGGAGAGAGTATGAACGACAAAAATTTCGATATGAGCAGCATAGACGACATAGTGATCAATAGCGGCAATGTCGATAAGAACGCGAATTTAAAAAAGGGTCTTACCGTCGCAGCCGGCGTCGTAGTTTTATTCTTAATCATTTTAATCATAATGAAGGCTATTAATAAAGACGATATTGATACTAATGCAGGTCTTACTATGCCTAGTGAAGAAGAGCTTGCCAAAGCGGAGCAAAAGCCTGCCGTGCAAGTTCAAAAACCTGAGCCTTCGCAGCCTGAGCCTGTAGAAGTGAAATCAGAACCCAATACAGCATCTGCAGCTCCAACCAAAGTAGAGATAAAAACCCAAGAGCCTAATTCCGAAAGTAAGGTTGTTGCAAGCGCTCAGCCTGAAGCACAGAAAGTAGAAATCCAAAAGCCCGAAATCAAAGAAGAGCCAAAAAAATCCGAAGTTAAAATAGAAAGTAAAAAGATTGAGCCTAAAGACGAAGCTAAAAAACCTGAAAAAACGGATGTAAAAAAGTCCGAGCCTAAAAAAGAGTCTGCAAAAGACGAGATCAAAAAAGAACCTTCTAAAACCGAAATTAGAAAAGTCGAGCAGAAAGTAGAGCCTAAAAAAGAACCTGAAAAACAAGCAAAAACAGAAGTTAAAAAAGAGCCTTCAAAAACGGAAGTTAAAAAGGAACATGCTAAAGCAGAGACCAAGAAAGAGCCAGCAAAACCTGAGCCTAAAAAAGAAGCTAGCAAGCCAGAGTCTAAAAGCGAGAGCATAAAAGCTGGTGTTGCGGCGAAAAGCACCAGCACCAGCGTGGCAAATGGCAGTTATGTGCAGGTTTTCGCATCCAATGCCTACGATCCAAACGGGTCTGACACCAAAAAAATCACCAAAAAAGGCTACAGCCCAATTGCGCTGCAAACTCACGTCGGAAGCAAGAGCGTGACTAAAATTTTAGTTGGACCTTTTGAGGGAGAGGCGCTACAAAAGGCACTTAGCGATATGCGCAGCATCAATAGCGGAGCGTATATCTACCGAGTGAAATAGTGGACAGATTCGCGGTTTTCGGCAACCCGATCGCCCACTCACTCTCGCCGCTACTTCATAATTACGCTATAAAATTTTTGGAGCTGGACGCCTACTATGGGCGGGTTTTGCTGCAGCGCGGCGAGGAGCTGCGAGCTAAATTTGAAACTTTAGGGCTTACGGGCGCGAACGTGACCGTGCCTTTTAAGCTCGACGCATTTAGAGTATGCGACATTCTAAGCGAAGCGGCGCAGGAGATTGGCTCGGTAAATACGATAGTGCTAAAGAGCGGCGCGCTGCACGGTTTCAATACCGACGCCCAGGGGTTTTTCTGCGCGATCTTGGGTTTTGGCAAGATTCGCAATGCGCTTATTTTAGGCGCAGGCGGCACTACGCGAGCGATCGGCTACGCGCTAAGCAAAAACGGAGTGAAATTCGACATTCTAAACCGCAGTGCAAAGGATTTTGACTTCGGCTGCGAGGAATTTTTTACTTATGAAAATTTTAGATCCAAAGACTACGATCTGATCGTCAATGCCACTGGCGCGGGGCTCAAAGATAACGCGCTGCCTGCGCCCGAGGGGGTAATAGATGAAATTTTATCCCGCGCAAAATTTGCTTTTGATGCGATCTACGGCAAACAGACTCCGTTTTTACAAACCGCGCGCGCAAAAAATCTGCCCGTAAAAGACGGTAAGGAGATGCTTATAAATCAGGGCGCACTTGCTTTCAATCTCTTTTTCAGCGGCAAATTCGACTTAGCAGAGATTGTATCGCTGATGAGCCATGCTGCAAATTTACGCTAAATCGACTCTTAGGCTTTTCAATTATCCGCCCAGTCTAATGAAATGCTTTAAATTTTGCGCCGAGTTAATTATACGTTCTTAAATTTCGTATCGTGTAGCTTTGGGCGTTTGATTTTAAAATTCTTACGTTTGCTTTCAGCCGAGCCGTGTTAATTTGCCTGTAAAAAATTCTATTAAAAATCGCTACGAATTAAGCACAAAGATGCTTGGCAAAACCTCGCATATTTTTCTACTTGCTTCTTGATATGTTTTATTTTAAAATTTTATGACAAATCTAAATTAAAATTTTGTGCAGTTTAAGTAAAATGTGATCGGTTGCGAATTATGCAGTAGAAACTTTATTTAAGTGTGGCGGCGCAAAACTCAGTTTATTAAAAAAGATAAAATTGCTACCAAAATTTCAAAATTTAAAGCTAAATTTTAATTAATTATTATACAATAAAAAATATAAACTAATAATTGCTAAAGGTTAAAATTCGATGTTTTTCGGCAAAATTTTAAAATTTTACGCGCACGGATTTGCTTCGATGAAGCTTGGCAAAACGCTATGGGCAGTGATTTTGATCAAGCTATTTATAATTTTCGTGCTACTTAAATTTTTCATTTTCGACGAAAATCTGGATTCTAAATTTAAAACCGATCAAGAAAAAATCGATTTCATCTATAAAAATTTGACTAAGGAGTAGGAATGCAAGAGCTTGCTAGCGTGGATTGGTCGAGGGCGCAGTTTGCGCTCACGGCGCTTTATCACTTTCTTTTCGTGCCCCTAACGCTGGGGCTTAGCTTTATCGTGGCGTTTATGGAGAGCCTATATGTCGCGACGGGCAAGCAGGAGTGGCTCAAGATCACTAAATTTTGGCTGCGCCTTTTCGGTATAAATTTCGCCATCGGCGTCGCGACGGGCATCATAATGGAGTTCGAGTTCGGCACCAACTGGGCGAATTACAGCTGGTTCGTGGGCGACATCTTCGGCGCGCCGCTTGCGATCGAGGGCTTGCTCGCGTTTTTCTTGGAGGCTACCTTTTTTGCCGTAATGTTCTTCGGCTGGGAGCGCGTAAGCAAGAAATTTCACCTTCTCTCGACCTGGCTCGTGGCGATCGGATCAAATTTAAGCGCGTACTGGATTTTAATCGCGAACGGTTGGATGCAAAATCCCGTCGGTACGAGCTTTAATCCCGATACGATGCGCAATGAGATGAGTAATTTTTTAGATATCGCGCTATCTCACTTCGGAGTGGCTAAATTTTTACATACCGTCGGCGGCGGCTATATTACCGCGGCGCTTTTCGTGCTTGGAATTTCGGCGTTTTATATGCTAAAAAACAAAGACTTCGCGCTTGCTAAAAAAAGCTTCATCGTAGCGGCAAGCTTCGGTATGCTAAGCTCGCTTTTCGTGCTATTTAGCGGCGACGAGAGCGCCTATCAGGTCGCGCAAAAGCAGCCTATGAAGCTTGCGGCGATGGAGGGTCTGTATAAGGGCGAAGTAAATGCAGGCATCGTCGCGGCGGGAGTTTTAAATCCGAGCAAACTTCCCGGAGACGATAAGGAGCCGTTTTTGTTTGAGATCAAGGCGCCTTACGCGCTGGGGCTAATGGCTACGAGGGGGCTTGATAATTTCATTCCGGGCATCGATGATTTGGTATTTGGAAACGAAAAATTCGGCATCGAAGGCGCGGATAAAAAGATCGAAAAAGGCAAAATCGCCCTGCAAGCGCTAAAGGATTACAAGCTCGCCAAAGACGCGAATGACACCGCGGCGATGCAGCAAGCGCGCGAAATTTTATTCGGCAACCAAAATATGCAAAACCTAGGCTACGGCTACCTTGACGATGCGAAGCAGATCGTTCCTCCCGTGGCGCTTACCTTTTATAGCTTCCACGTGATGGTGGCTCTGGGAAGCTATTTTATCTTGCTATTTTTCGTTACGCTATTTTTGGTGATGCGAAAAAACCTTGCCGAATACAAGAAAATTCTATGGCTTTGCGTATTTAGCATTCCTTTGGGATACGTCGCGTGCGAGGCGGGCTGGATCGTGGCCGAAGTAGGGCGCCAGCCGTGGGCGATACAAGATCTTATGCCGGTGGGCGTCGCAGCTACGAGCCTAGCGGGGACGAACATAATGATCTCGTTTGCGCTCTTTGCGGTTTTATTTACGGTTTTATTCATAGCCGAGATAAAGATCATGCTAAAACAGATAAAGATAGGATTTTAAGATGCACGAAATTTTTCAAATTTATTGGTGGTGCGTGGTTTCGCTTCTGGGCGGAATTTTGGTTTTTATGCTCTTCGTGCAGGGCGGTCAGACGCTGCTTTTTACGCTGGCGAAAAATGAGACCGAGAAGGATTTTATAATAAATTCCATCGGCAAGAAATGGGAGCTTACGTTTACTACGCTCGTTATGTTCGGCGGAGCGTGCTTTGCGGCGTTTCCGCTATTTTATGCGACCAGCTTCGGCGGTGCGTATTGGGCGTGGATGGCTCTGCTTTTTTGCTTCATAATCCAAGCCGTCGCTTACGAATACAGAAAAAAGCCCGATAATTTCTTGGGCGCTAAGACCTATGAAACCTTTCTTTTCATAAACGGCTCGCTGGGTACGATCCTGCTTGGTATCATCGTCTCTACGCTTTTTAGCGGCAGCGAGTTTGCGCTGGGCGATAATAATTTCGTACAGTGGAAAAACCCCGCTCGCGGGCTTGAGGCGCTAGCAAATCCGTTTAATTACATCTTGGGAGTTGCGCTATTTTTCTGCGCTAGGACGGGAGCGAGCTTATATTTGATGAATAATATCGCCGAGTCCGAAATGATCGCTAAGCTCAAAGCTTCGCTTAAATTTAACGCTAGCGCGTTTTTGGTATTTTTCATCGCGTTTTTGGCGTGGGTCTTGCTAAAGCAGGGCTATGCAGTAGGCGCCGGCGGCGTTGTAAGTCTCGAGAGTTTTAAGTATCTGCACAATTACCTAAGCCTGCCTGCGGCGCTAATCTTGCTACTGCTGGGCGTAGTGCTGGTGCTGGTGGGGATATTCAAAGGCGCATTTACAAGCAGCGTGCGTGGAGTATTTTTCTATGGCGTGGGCGTCGTATGCGCGGTAACGAGCGTATTTTTGATCCTGGGTCTAAATCACACGGCGTTTTATCCGTCAAATTTTGACCTACAAAGCTCGCTTTCGATAAGCAGCGCAAGCTCGAGCCTCTATACGCTTAAGACGATGTTTTATGTGTCGTTTCTAGTGCCTTTCGTGCTGGGTTATATCAGCTATGTTTGGCGCGCGATGGATGCTAAAAAGCTCGATAAAGAGGGGCTTTCAAACGAGCATTATTAGGCGCGCCCTGCTCTAGCACGGCTTCCGCGCGCCGTGTGGCGGCGAGAAGCTGCTCGCGTGCGCGGCACTGCGTGCTTTTGCGCTTGGTTAAATTTCATACCGGCGGCGCTTTTTATGCGCCGCATTTATAAAAAATTTTAAGGATTAAAAATGATCAAATCTTTAGTTTTCATCGCGATTTGGATGATCTTGCTCGTAGGAAGTTATAAATTTATAAAGCTAAACATCGCTCATCACGAAAAAAGCGAGCAGTAAAAGGGTAGAAATTTTAAAAGTTAGCGACCCGGGATTTTGTTTTAAATTTAGAAAGCGAAATCTAGGGCCACAAGATGCGGGCGAAATTTTATCTAGCCCTTGTAGTCGATATTTTTTTCGAATTCTTTAAGTCGCATATGGATTGAGCGAAGCTCCGTGATCGTCGTCCAGTTATTGATAAAAACGCTAAAGCTGCCGCGTACTTGGTTAAAAGCATTACCCACTTGAATCATCACTCCAAGCGTAATCGCCTTAGTAAAAAGCCCTGGTCCCATTATGAGATAGGGCACGATGACTAGGATTTGCGAGAAAGAATTTAGCCATAAATCAAAGTAGCAGTAGTGCAAAAATAGCCTGTAATAGTTGTGCTTTAGTTTGCCAAACAGAGTCTTTGTGGTCTCTTCGCTCGCATATTCCGCCTTATTCTCCTCGGCATAAACCAGCTCTTTGCGAAACGCAGCTTCCGCCTTTTGATTGTTGTATTCAAGCCTAGGCAGAAACCAACCTACTAGCCAAGAAATTATCAGTCCGCCGATGCTTACTGCAAGTGCGATCCATACGAGAGAGCCGGGAATTTTTTTGAGCGCCTCAAAAGGTACTTTCTCGCTAAGGCTCCACAAAACAGGGATAAACGCAAAAAGAGTCATCGCCGCCGAAAGTACGCGCGTGCCGATATCTTCAATGATTTTTGAGAAGCGGTAGATGTCTTCTTGGATACGCTGCGAGCTTCCTTCGATATCTTTACTTACTTTTTTCCAGTATGAAAAATACGAAAATGTCATCGCCTCTCGCCATTTAAACGCCCAAATTCGCGCCACGTATCGCTCCGAAATAGCAGCTACTACGGCAGGCATCGCTATCCATAAAAAGACCCTCATCTGCGCGTAAAAATCGTTTAACGTATGACGATCTACGTTTTGACACAAATCATAAAATACGCGATACCATTCGTTGAAACGCACGCTCAGCGTAGTTTGGTACCAATTGATAGCGATCAAAAATACTAGCCCTGTATATGCTAAAAGCGCCCATTTTTTGCTTTTAAAAAATGAAACGAACATTAGCGTTTCTCGGAGCTTTTTGGATTTAAAATCGCCGTAAATAGCCTATCGCTTAGCATTTGTGCGGCTTTTTGCACATCCGCGCTTTTTACTGCATTTATGCTTGCCGCGTAGCTCTTTTCGTCGTAGAGCGGATAACCGTAAAGCTCGTGCGCAGTGATATTAGCAAGCCAAAAATCATTCGTCTGCGCAGCTCTTTTGGTTGATAGAATTTGTGCTTTTTTGAAATTTGCCAGCTCGCTATCTTTTGCGCCGGAGCTTTCGATCTGTTTTAAAATTTCACTCACGCTTGCTGCAACCGCACTGGCGTCTTTCGGCTCGGTAGAAAACGATACATTCAAGCTCGCTGCGATTTGTGGCTCACGCACATAGGCGCTATGCACCATCGCCGAGTAAATTTGTCCGCGCGCCTCGCGGATCTGCTCGACGATGCGATTGCTTAGCACACTTTTTAACGCTTGAAATTTATAAGTGTCTGAAAAGTCAAAATTTTGCAGCTCATAGTTTGAAAAAATCATCCGAACTTCGCTTTTATCACTATCACCGTAATCTTGCACAATCTCGCCGCTAGAAGTATTTAGCATCAAAGTTTTAGGCGTAGCGCTGCTTGTGCCGGGCTTTAGATTGCCGATATATTTGGCTAGAATTTGTTTTGCGCGCGCAGGCTCAAAATCGCCGCTAAGTACAAAGATAAAATCTCCAACACCTGAAAAAATTTCATCCGCATCGCGCTGTAAATCGGCAAGATTTGCGCTCTTTACGTCATCTGCACTAAGTGGCTGCTTGCGAGCCGTATCTCCTGAATATAGCGATTTTAAAATTTGCTCGCCGAATTTAAATTCCACCGTCTCGTCTCGTAGCGCAATCGCCGAAAGCGCGTCGGTTTTGTATTTTGTAAGTGAGCTTGCATGAATTAGCGGCTCGCTAAATCTTGCGTAAAGCTCGTGTGCCATCGCCTCCAGATCCGCCCCTGCGCCTCTAAAACCGCAGTCTGAGTCATCCATCCTAAATCTTAGCTTATAATCAAATTTTGAAGTCAAACGTCCCGCCTCGTATTCGTTTAGCTCGCCTATGGTGCCCGAGTTGAGCAGCGCAGTTAAAATTTCGCCACGAGCCTTGCCAAAATGTGCGTAGCCGCCTTTTTTAACGGCTGCGAGGGCGATTTTATTTTTCTCGCTTTTAAGGGGCTTTAAAATTACCTTCGCGCCGTTTTTAAACTCCAAAATTTCAATGCCGCTAGCGCCTTTTTGCGCTTTAAATTCCGCCTCTTTTAAATTTGCTCCCGCAAGTTGCTTGGAAGCAAGCTTCGAAGCAGCGAAATTAAATGGCACTGCCTTTTCGTAGAGCAGCTCCGCATCTTTTTGGCTAATGCCCAAATCCTTTGCCGAGATAATCTCCGTAAATCTCGCTCCATCCGTTATCTTTGAGAAAAATTTATTAACATCTGCTAGCGTTATTTCTTCTAAGGCCTTGAGGCTTAGATCGTGCTCGTCTTGCTTACTAAGCTTTACATTGCCATTTTGTACGAAATCAAGTAGTGCTCCTATTTGCGCACTTTGCGTATCGTTTTTAAGCAGATCGGCTTGCACTTGATGTTTAAATTCTGCTTTAACGCTATCAAAATCGTCATTGTTAAATCCGTGTTCGCGCACTCCTTTGATCGCGCTAAAAAGACTGCTTAGCGTGGTATTGGCGTCGAAATTAAAAATATTTGCGCTTATGCTGTATAGTCTGCGGTTTTTAAACAGATCGTCCGAGCCGAAATAGGCTTTAAGCGGAATTTTAGCATTCACATTCATCGCGTCGTATCCAAGCTCCATCAGCCTCGATACGTAGGCTTGCAGCCACTCATTTTTAAGCGCACCGTAGCTTCTTAACGGCTCATATTTGCCTGCGTAAAGCACGCTAGCGACATTAGTGCCGAGCTCGGGCTCTACGGTGCTTGCTAGCCCGCCTTCAAATGGGCGTAGGCTAAGATCGCGCGGGATTTTTTCGCCGTGCGCAGAAAGAGAGCTAAAATTTTGCTTGATTAGGTTTTTAATCTGCTCAATGTTTACGTCGCCTACGACTATGATGCTAATGGCGCTAGGAAGGTAGTTACGCGCATAGAATTTTTTTAGTTGCTCGCTGGTGGCGCCTTTGATGATTTCATTTTGTCCGATCGGAAAGCGTCTGGAAAATATGGAATTAGGGTATAAATATGTGGCGCGCTTTTCGTAAAAGCGCCTCTCAAAGCCTTTTTTTGCTTCCTCTAAGATGACGCCTTTTTCCTTTTGCGTTTCGTTCTCGTCAAATTTCACGCCGCCTGCATAATCGCGCAGCACCAAAAATATGTCCTTTAGCGTCTCATCGCTTACTTGGGCTTGGATGTTGTATGTGGTGTTTTCAAAGCCAGTCTGCGCATTGAGATCGGCGCCGAATTTTACTCCCAGACGCTGTAAGGTATGAACGAGCTCGTTTTTATCAAAATGTTCGCTGCCGTTGAATGCCATATGCTCGACGAAATGCGCAAGACCCTGTTCGTCATCATTTTCATCAACACTACCTGCGGCTACGTTGAGGTAAAAAAGCGCGCTATTTTTCGGCACATCGTTTTTGAGGATATAAAATTTCACGCCATTTGCCAGCTTGCCGTGCACTACACTAGGATCGAGCTTAAGCGGTGCATCCGGGTTGATATCTGCGGAGTAAAGGCTCAAAGAGCAAAGTAGGGCGGAGATAAAAAATATAAGCTTTTTCATAATTGTCCTTGGATTTAAAAACTTGCGATTGTAACAAAAGCTAGTTTAAAGTATGATTTTGCGAGCTTTGTTATGGGTAAAATTTTGCCAAGGATTTGAAATTTTACTTGCAGAATTGAGAGGAATGGAATTTTTGGAATTTTTGGAATTTTTGGAATTTTTGGAATTTTTGGAATTTTT
>NZ_CALIIU010000078.1 GCF_938017775.1 uncultured Campylobacter sp. | reverse complement strand
TACTAGATGTTTTTTGCCCGCAAAGCTTAGCACTACGGCAGCATTATTTTCGTCGATCTCGCGCACCAGCTCTACTCGCACGTCGCTAGGTCTTGCGGTATCCGAGCTAAGCAGCTCATTTTCTAAAATGCTTCTAAATGCCGAAACCTTGGGCTCTTTTGCATCCGATCTTTCTTTTGCTCCCTCGCGAAATTCCATCGTACCACTCTCGGCAGAGCTTACTTTAAGCGGCGAAATTTTATCCGCTGCTCTTATATTCTCGGCGCTCTCATAGTTTTCGTCCGCCTCCGTAGCTTCCGAACGCTCGGCACGCGCAACTTCATCGTAAAATTTATCGTGTGCACTCTCTTCGCTCACGTTCTCGCCTCTTAAAAAATCTGCACCATCTACGCTTTTTGAGTCGTTAGAATTTTTTAAATTTAAAGCGGAGCCCTCATCTTTTTTCGCGAACTCTTGCGCGTCAGAATAATTGGTAAAATTTGCGTTCTTTGATCCGCTCTGATTTTTAAAAAAGGAGTCGTTTAAAATTTCATCTATGCCCGCCCCGTCCACGTCAGTGCCATCCATACTAGCGTCATCTTCAAAAACCCGCCATGTCTCGTCGATACTTTTTTGCGGCTTGTGTGATAAAAATTTTCGCACGCCGACGAAAGCCGCAGCCGCAAGCAGTAACGCTACGATTATCGGCATCACGGGAATCCCGTTGCTGCTGCTTTGCGCCGTCTCACTCGCCTCGCTCTTTACGCTCATCTTGCTCTGATCGAAAGCGGGGTTTTTTACGCGCAAAATGAGCTTTAAATTGCCGTCTTGAGTAAGAGCATCAACCGATAGATCGGCTCCGGTAGGGAAATTGATCTCGATATCCTTGCCCTTAGGCGCTATCGTAAAGCTTTTTAAGACCTTTTGATTGGTGCGCATTTCGTTAAATTTCTCGTCGCCGCCAAGCCCTTTTAAAATAAGGCTCATCGACTGCCCGTCGACGCGGCGCACGATGTCTGGCTTGTATGCGGAGTCAAATGCCAAGGCGATGTCGACGCTGTCGTCGTGGTTGAAAAGATCGTATTGCATCAGATTGGCGCCGAGACAAAAATTTGCGATTAAAATCAAAAATATCTTTTTCATATTTATTCCGTTAATTAAAAAGTTCAGCGATCTTGTCTTGCAGATCGTGCCCGCCGTAGTTCGCGCATAAATTTACGATCGCAGTACCGATGATAGCGCCGTCTGCGTATTCTTTCGTGGCGCGAACGTCGCTAGGGCTGCGAATACCAAAGCCGATCGCCACGGGCAGATCGCTCATTTTTTTAAGATCTGCGACCATATTTTTTAGGCGCGAAATCGGCGTTTGCTTACTTCCGGTCACGCCGATAGCGCCCACGCCGTAGATGAAGCCCCGCGCGCGGCTCAAAACTCGCGCGGCGCGGTGCTCGCTCGTAACGCTAATAAGTGGGATGAGCGCGATACCGAACTCCTCGCAAAGCGCGAAAATTTCCTCATTTTCCTCATACGGCAGATCGGGGATTATTAGTCCGCTGATGCCGTAGCGCGCCGCCTGCGCTACAAACTCGCGCGCGCCGTAGGCAAAGATCACGTTGTAATAGACCAAAAACACAAGCGGCTTGCGCGTTTGCACCCCTTTTAAAATTTCAAATACCTTCTCCGCGTTTACGCCGTTTTGCACCGCGGAAAAGCTCGCTTTAAAAATTTCCGGGCCGTCCGCGAGCGGATCGGAATACGGGATGCCGATCTCAAGCAGATCGATCGCGCTTTCGTCTAAATTTGACAAAAACTCCTTCGTGTGCGCGGGGCTCGGATAGCCAGCCACGATATAGCCGATGTTCGCCTTTTTGCCCGCAAAGGCCGCCTTGATCTTATCCATAAATCGTTCCTTTTTTGTAATTCATCACGGTATCCATATCCTTATCGCCCCTGCCGCTTACGTTTACGACGATCGTTTTTTTGCCCTTTAGCTGCGGGCAGAGCTTTTGCAAATACGCTAACGCATGCGCGCTTTCGATCGCGGGGATGATGCCCTCAAGCCTACAGAGCAGTTTAAGCGCCGTGATGCACTCATCGTCGGTTACCGCTTCGTATTTTGCGCGACTTATCTCGTGCAGATGCGCGTGCTCCGGGCCCACTCCAGGATAATCAAGCCCCGCCGAGATGCTGTGAACAGGCTCGATCATGCCGAATTTATCCTGCAGTACGATCGTTTTCATGCCGTGGATGATGCCCGCGCGCCCGTTAGTGATGGTCGCTGCGTGATAAGGGGTTTGTGCGCCCAAGCCGCCCGCCTCGACGCCGATGAGTTGCACGGCGGGATCATCCACGAACGCGCTAAAAATTCCTATCGCATTGCTTCCGCCACCCACGCAGGCTAGGACGTAATCGGCTTTAATCCCCTTGCTCGCAAGCTGCGATTTGGTCTCGGTACCGATGACGCTTTGAAAATCCCTAACCATCTTAGGATACGGATGCGGCCCGACCGCCGAGCCGATGACGTAAAATACGCTCTCTATCTCGTTCACCCACGCCTGAATCGCCGCGGTGGTCGCCTCTTTGAGCGTTTTTAAACCGGTGCCGATTTTGATTAAATTTGCACCCAAAAGCTGCATCCTAAATGCGTTGAGCTGCTGGCGCGCAGCGTCGGTCTCACCCATATACACGTCGCACTCAAGCCCGAATAGCGCCGCTGCCGTCGCTGTCGCCACGCCGTGCTGCCCCGCGCCGGTTTCTGCGATGACCTTTTTTTTGCCCATCTTTTTAGCGAGCAGCGCTTGCGCTAGGGCGTTATTGATCTTATGAGCGCCCGTATGGTTGAGATCCTCGCGCTTTAGATAAATTTCATGCCCGTAGTGCTCGCTAAGGCGCGCGGCGTGATATAGCGGCGTCGGACGCCCCGCATATTCGCGCAGCAAGTAACCTAGCTCGTCTTTAAATTCCTTAGTCTGCGCTATGGTGCTGTACGCATCCTCCAACTCCTCGAGCGCAAACATCGCCGTCTCAGGCACGAACTGCCCGCCGAAACTCCCGAAATACGCCTTTTTATTCATCCTATCTCCTCGCATTAAATCGTAGGATTATATAAAATTTCGCGTTAAATTTCGCTTTTTTGACGGCGCCTTTTGCGACGCTCTTCTAAATTTATCGGATATGCAGCCGCAAAAAACGCACGGCGTAAGATAGTAAATTTTGAAATTTACACTTGAAATTGCGGCTAATGTTTTGCTTGATGAGCGGCCCCAGCTTCGTAAATTTGAATAATTTGTGAATTTATTTGCTTTCATTGCCAATATCGCTCTTTTTAGAATTACCGATAGGACAAATTATATTGTCAGTATCTGTAAGTCTTAATTTTTTCCACTCTTCAAAACTATTAACCCTAATCAAATTATGTGGGATTTTTGACGGTTCATCAATAATTTTGAGGCACTCGCTCGTTTCTCTTTTAAAATACTGCATAATAAGGTGATTATCGTCATTTTCCAAAGCTTTTTTTATGCATTTTGCTTTTAACTCAACATGATTGCTATTGCTTGGAGAATTTTTTGAAAAAAGCCTTATTGGGACACACTCACTAATTGCTTCCGTATAAATCATACGAAAAACAAAAAACGAAATAATTAGCAAAAATGGTAATAGAATAATATTTTTGTATCGTTTTAAGAATTTTAATTTTCTTTGAGTCGTCATTTTTGTTCTCGCCAATATAACTTATATAATTCAAATTCATCTTGTATTTGATTGCTTATATTTATATCGTCTATACACCTGTGAGATTGCAAATCCAACTCCTTTAATTTCCTTTTATTCTTCGTTTTATTTGCTTCATTTAATTCTTTTATAAAATTATCATAGTTAAAATCCGCGCATATCATTTTGGAAGCTTGATTATAAATTTCTTTTTGTCCGCAAACTCTACTATCAAAGGCAATACCGTTTAATAACAATAAATTTTTAGTTTCATTTGCTTCTTTTAGCTTAGCTGAAAGTCGTATTTCCACAAATAAACATTTGCTTTTATCTAGCATATACGGTAGAATTAAAAGTAACGTAAAAATAATTAACACCAAATAAAAGACTATTTTTAAAATCTTTTTTAGCAATCTCATTTTATCTCTTTATTTTTTGATTAAAATTCTATCTATAAAATTAGTATTGCCGTCTCTATAAATGACCTTGCCATTTCTGTATATGACTTTTCCTGAGCCCGGATTTAAATACGGCACATAAACCAGTTGTGTTGCATAATAACCTTCATAAGCAATAATTTCTCTATTTGGCTCCAACAAACTCAATTCTTTTTGAATATCGCTTCCACCAATATAGCACATAGATAATTCAATAGGCATATTTGGATTATTTTTATATTTATCTAATTGCGAAATTTCCTTGTGCAATAATATTGCCGTATCTTTTGTGTTTTTATATTTATATGTATTTGTAAAAGCTCCATCTTTATCTATATTTGCGTGATCAGCATATACGATTCTATTCGTTGGATTATAATCGTCCATAGCCGATTTTGACATTATTTCTACTATATTATTTTGATTGTTTGGGTTTAATTTATTTATATCCGAATTATCGCTCCATCTCTTATCCGTACTATTAAAATTCTTAAGATTGTGTTCTAGCAGAGCCTTATTAATCTTGTCGTATTTATCGTAGCTCGGCAGCTTGTCCCCTAAATTTATTTTCGAGCCCGTTATATCCAAGCCTCTTCCGAGATAGTCCGCAAAGTGATCGTCCTTTATATCGGCATATCTATTCATAGCCTCGCCGCCAGGGATAAAGCGTCCTTTTTTGTAGTCTATAGCATGGCTTAGCTCATGTCCTAGGGTTTGAGCAAATGTTTTTATATCCGACGTATTGGCTAAATTTAAAGTGATAGTTTTGCTTAAAGAGTCGAAATTCCCTTTGAAAGGCTCATCATTTTTGCCCTTCGCATTGGCCTCGGATATTAGTTTTACTTTAATACCTTCTAAATTTAAACCATTGGCTTTGGCATAAGCATCTATCAGAGATTTTATTACCTGCTCTTTAGTGTTGATACCTACTTTTTCATCCATTAATACCGAGCTTAAATCTTTGCCGTAAGCCTTACTTAACTCATAAGCGTTTGCATATTCCGCTACGTTTTCATTGAAAGAAAAATCCCCGGTTTTTATAAGCATCTCTAAGGATTTTTCTATCGCGCTCCCCCTATTAAGCTCATCCTTTATCTCATTCCTTCCCCCTTCGCTAAAAAACCTCATATCCACACT
>NZ_CALIIU010000077.1 GCF_938017775.1 uncultured Campylobacter sp. | reverse complement strand
TAGATCTGCATGCTGCGCCTCGCCCTGAAATTTAAATCGTCGCCGCACAGCAGAGCATTTGAAATTTAAAATCTTATGAGAGCAGTGAAACTTTGTAGTGCGTTATGCCGTGCATCGATGTAAGTTAAATTTATTGCTAGCGAGATTGATTGTACTGCGTACGTTATCTGCCGTATTCCGTACAATATGTTAAAAGTTACTACGAAAGGTTCGCATGCCGTATTTACTGCGCTCGCCCATGTATGAGCCGCATGTGTACTGACGCGCTACACTAGATAAATTGAAACCGAGTTTGCACTAAATTTAAACTCAAGTTACCGCCATGTCGTAAATCTGCTGAGATTAAATTTAATGAAAGAATCTCATCTTAATTTAAATCTAGGCGCAAAAGTGTAAAATTTAATAAGATCCTGCAAATTTTAAAATTTAGCGAGATCAAATTTGGATTTACGCCGCAGGCGCGCTATTTTCGGCGTGCGTATCGCCAGAGTCTTTAGGTCTTAAAAGCCACTGTTTTGTAAAGATCAGCACGTAGATCGCAGCGCCGATGCCGTAGCTTGCGTATTCGCTCGGGATAAACTCTATGAATTTCGCGCAGATATTAGGCACCAGCATTAGCGGCGTTACTAGCAGCAATAGCAGGCGCTCTATCGGGTTGCACTTGGTTACGAACCAACCTTGCAGCGAGGAGCTGAAAGCAAACATACCCACGATCGCCGTGGCAAAAATCAGCACGATTTGCAGTGGATCGCTGATCCAAACGATGCTCTTTGAATCCATCGGATCGCCGATGCTTTGGATCAAAAGCAGCTTATTGTTGAAGAAAAACGCAAACGGAAGCACCGCGGTACGCAGATCATACACGAAGCCCTGAAGTCCCACAGTTACGGGATTTGCCTTTGCGATGCCCGCGGCGGCGTATGCGGCGATGCCCACCGGAGGGGTATCATCGGCTAAAATTCCGAAATAAAATACGAAAAGATGCACCGCAATCGCAGGGATCAAAAAGCCGTTTTTGCCCGCTAGTATCAAAATCACTGGCGCAATCAGGCTTGAAACGACGATATAATTCGCCGTCGTAGGAAGTCCCATGCCCAAAATCAGGCTCATTATCGCAGTCATCAGAAGTATCAGCACTATGCTATTTCCCGCGACCGCCTCCACGAGCTCTGAAAGAACCTGTCCCAGCCCGGTAAGCGAGATCGAGCCGATGATGATGCCCGCTAGCGCGGTGGCAACGGCTACCGTGACCATATTTTTGGCAGCACCCACCATAGCCCAAAAAATATCGACAAAGCCGACGATAAAATCGGACTTGCCAACCTTTTCGCCAAATATCGTTTTCTTTGCAGGCTCTTGTACGATCATTATTAAAAATAGCACGCAGATCGAGTTAAACGCCGCAGAGATCGCGCTTTCTTTTAGAATCAATAGAGTAAAAAGAAGCACCAAAATCGGTATTATGTAATGAATGCCGCTAAATATAATTTTTAGCTTTGAAACCTTGGCGTAATCGCGGCTGCCGTGAAGCCCCAACTTGCAGCTTTCCAGATGCACGATGAAAAATAACCCTGCGTAGCAGACGAAGGCTGGGATCACCGCCGCGATCATTACGTTGGTGTAGCTCATGCCTAAAAATTCCGCGATGATAAACGCCGCAGCGCCCATGATAGGCGGCATAAGCTGCCCATTTACGCCCGCAGCGACCTCGATAGCGCCCGCCTTAGTGGCGGTAAGCCCCGCTTTTTTCATAAGCGGGATCGTAAAGGTACCCACCGTCACGACGTTTGCGGTCGAACTACCGCTTACCATTCCGGTTAGTCCGCTAGCGATTACGCTAGCCTTGGCAGGCCCTCCGCGGAAGCGACCTAAAATCGCAAACGCTACGTTTATAAAATACTGCCCCGCTCCGGCTCGCTCCAAAAGCGCGCCGAATAGCACGAACAGATAAATGAAGCTGGTGCTGACCCCCACTGGTACGCCAAATACGCCCTCTGTAGTTAAAAACATATGCCCTGCAAGCAGTTCAAAGCTTGCGCCGCGATGCGAGATGATATCGGGCATATAAGGACCGAAGTAGCAATACAGAAGAAAGGTAAAAGCGATAATACCAAGCGCTGGTCCCATCATACGACGACCTGCTTCAAAGAGTATGAAAATTCCGATAAACGACGCTACGATATCTCTGGTTAGATAATTTCCCGGGCGCTGCGCTAGCCCGTTAAATTCTATTGCAGGATACAAGATCGCGGCGACTCCGACGATTAATAAAATATAATCGTAAAACGGGATGTAAAAATGTGCCTTAGAGCGCGGGCGAAACGGAAAAAGCGAAAAAATTATAAAAATGGCGAACGCCAAGTGGATTGAGCGCGCGATATTCGTATTTAGCGTAAAATACGCGAT
>NZ_CALIIU010000076.1 GCF_938017775.1 uncultured Campylobacter sp. | reverse complement strand
AGAATTTAGCGAGCAGCTATTTTATGTGAATGAAATTTAATCGCGCGACGCAATAGCGCAATGAATAACCAGTAATGCTTAAAGTATCGCTACTGTGCGATTTATATTTTAAGCGCTCAAATTTTGATAAAATTCGGCTCAGCGAAATCGGCAGATAAAAGTCCAAGATAAAGGAGAAAAAATGGCGATAGACGGGGTGAAAATCATCGATAGCGACGACGGATACGATATCTATTTAACCATTACCGAGCGATACAAGGACGGCGAAAATGTTGAAACGATACTGCAAGATGTTTTGGCGCAGGCGGAAAATTTCTGCGCCGATGAGCTTTATAGCGAGATTTATTGGACGGCCCTAGCGTATTCGCTTTGGAAGATCGGCTTTTTAAACGACGAAATCCGCGAAAAAGCCCTTGCTATCATAAAAGGCGGCGCAAGTCAGATGTGGAATAAGGTCTTTGACAGATCTCAAAAGAGCCGCCAAAAAGCGCTTGACAAATTGGCGCTTCAGCTAAAAAGCGAAAATCCAAGACCGCTTAAACGGCCCAAAATTTCGAAGCAAAAAACGCCGTATTTTGAGGAGGGCGACGTTTTGTCTATCCGGATGCAGCAGGGATACGGCGTTTGTTTTGTCTCGGCAGTAGATCAAACGCCCAGGAAGCTCGAGTATCATCTGGCCTGCACCAGACTGCTGCAAAAAGAGCCGCCCGGCATGGACGATTTTTTAAAAAGCAAGATCGCGAGCTCGAAAAACGGCGGCTTCCTTAGAGCGGACCGCTGGTTTAATCATAAGGATTTAAAGGAGCTGCTGCCTTATCTAAAAAAGATTGGAAAGGTAAAATTAGCCCCGTTTAAATTGGGCGAATTATCTCCTGCGAAAGAATTGGAAGATTTTTATAATAAAATCACGGCAGATCCCAAAATATGGGGCTTTAGGCTAGTTGATACCGCTCGTTTCATAGAAGAGGTGATCGAAGATATAAAAGGATAAAAGCGTCGCGCGGGAAATTTT
>NZ_CALIIU010000075.1 GCF_938017775.1 uncultured Campylobacter sp. | reverse complement strand
CTACCCCATCAATATCGCTTGCTCGTTTGCCGCTTCGTCCGCGTTAAAATTCCAGACCGCACTCGCTCGTTAATTTTATACGGCTTTCGGCGTGAGGCGCGAAAATTATCGCCTTTAAAATGCGAAATTCACACCCCCTACGCCGTCTTGCCATAGAATTAAAAAATGTCTAATTCGATCCAAATTAAAACGCTTGGCTCAAAATTCGGTGCCACTGAAATTCATCGTTACCTTTCTACTAAAATTCCAGTCTAAATCTTAGTCCTATGCCGTTAGATTTAATATCGCTTCCATATGCTCCGACGTAGGAGAGCTTAAGCGTAGCACGGCTTGAAAGAGACGCCTCGATTCCTGCTTCGGCAGTCGTTAGGTTTTGTAACTTCTCACCTTTTAGCTGGGTACCACCTAGCCCGTTTACGTATAAATAAGCCTGCGGCTGCTTATCCGAAAAGAAGCGATTATATGCCACGTCTGCACTTGCTCTTAAACCTACTCCGCCGATTCTAAACGGAACGCTAGGTTTTATACCAATGCTTACGGCTTGTAAATTTCGCGTTTTGTTTTCAATGCGAATCAAAGAGTTGCTGACGTTATCTATTTTCGTGCGAGTATGCGAAACACCAGCATAGGGTTCTACACTAAAGCTGTCCGCGTTGCTAAAACCCATATAAGAAACCTGTGCGAATGCACTTAAACTAGAGGCATTTGAGCCTACATATTCGTAAGCTATAGGCGAAACCGATGAGATTAGCTTTCTATCTCGATCATATTTCGAATATATCGCACCGAAGCTAAATTTAACAGGTTCAAAACCGATGTTGGAATAAATTCCGCTATGAAAATCCTTGCTTTTGACTTCCTTGGTGCCGCTTATTTTATCGTCCGTACGCCCTGCGCCTACAAATACACCGACGCTTGAACTATCGCCGATTAAAGAGTCAATACCGATTAAATTTACGAACGAATCGGAATGTAATTTACCAATACCGGTATCTTTATCGGATTTAATTCGATTTGTGCCCGAAAAGATCCAAAATCTAGTGTCTTTATCAATATTTACAGCATTCGCGCCACCTCGGTTTTTAACGATGCTTGCCATCATTATGGAATTTATCGCGGAATTATTTGCCGCAGCGAATTCAGCATCATTTGCGAACGCGCTATAATACTCTCGCGCTTGAGCATGGTTTGAGCCTAAAATTTGCGTATAAATTCCGCTGCCGCGATTGGCGACGAGTAGATCTGCGAACGCCCTTTGCGAAGAGCTTAATGCGAAATCTTGCATACTCGTTCCACTTTGGATCGAAAGGCGTAAATTTGAGCCACTCGCCTCCTCTTTGCTCGTTTTGAAAAACGCATAGCTATCCTGAGTGCTCGCTAAATTTGCACCGCTAAATGTGCCCGTGGCGGTTAAAATTTTCTTAGAGCCGGGGTTGTCGACGAGGTTTTGAAGATCGCTAGTATGAACTTGCCCTGCTCTTAGTAATGAGCCTTGCTTAAAGCTCAAATTTAAATTATTCACGCCATCATTTACTACGAATGCACCACCGCTATTGATTGTCGCTTTTACCGTAGTTGCATCGCTTGCCTTGCTCACGCTTCGCCAGCCGTTCCTTTCAGGTATTCTATATACTGCAGAGTGCAAAATTTCAAGTTCACCGCCATTTTGTACATCGATATGTTTACTTTTACCGATTGATTGATTGAGTGCCGAAATTCTGCCACTATATATAGTAGTAGTTCCGGTGAAAGTGTTGTCGCCCGTAAGTGTTAAGGTGCCGCTGCCTCTTTTGATGAGCGCACCCTCATAGCCCTGTGCGGCCCGCTCGGCTCTCGCCTTCTCTCTTGCGGTCTCAAAAGTAAGCTCAGCTTTTTCCTCTGGGCTTAAATTTTGTTTTGAAGCAAGGACGGCTTTTCTTGCTGCCCAAACGGCTGCTTCGTTTTGATCCTCGATTTTTCTAAATTTGATAGCTTTATCAGATATATCGTTGCTCCATATATCGTCTTGATCCATAGTAATGTCGAAATTTCCTAAAAATTGCCCAGGACCAAACATTGCTTTGCCAAGGTCTAAGATACCCCAGCCCCAGACTTTGCTTGGTACGCCGAGCCCGTCACTGCCCCAGCGCTCCAAGGGTTGCCCTTCGTGACCTGCTCTAAGCGTAGTTTGTCTTGCGGTAGTAAGCATCGTATCGCGGACCTGTGCCGCATTCATATATGGATAGCGCTGGAATATGACACCTAACGCACCGCTTACGTGTGGAGCCGCCATAGAGGTACCACCCCAGCTAGCGTATGAAGCCTTTTTAGTTTTTAGATTTACGGTGGAGGAGTAAATATCTGCAGCGGGTGCGGCGATCGTCCACCATTTGGAATTTCCTGCGAGATTAAATCTCTGTGCATCACTTACTTCGCCGTTTGCGTTACTGCCGTTAGGATAGCCCCAAGTACCATTTTGTCCCGTGACATTTACCCAGTATTTTTCTGCATCAGGCCTAAAATACGGCAGGGCTGCACGAGTAAAAGACTCCGCCATAAGGCTTCTATTTCCTGCCGTAAAAACCTGAATGACCTGCCTTTTGACCGCTACTTCGTATGCGGCGTCTATGAAGCTTTTCTCGCCTTTAGTAACAAACTGATAGTAAGCTTTTTTGGCTGCGTTTAAGTCTTTTAGATACATATGATCTTTAGCGTTGTTAGTTTCAGTAACACTGATAGTATCTCTGATGTTCGTATTGTATTCGTTTATATGCCTTAAGCCGGAGGATGGTCTATAGCCCGTAGCGCCCGAGTAGGCGGAATTTACCTTTCTATTTGACCCCCAACTATTATTGATTACCCTAACGCCTGCATCGGCAAGCGCGTTGTAACCTTTTAGAAAAAAATTGTAATCCTGATTCGGTCCGTAAGTCATACCATCGTTGCCGCCTGTATTTGCGGAGTATAAATTCGACTTATACGCTACGCCGTGCATTCCGTTACCGTCCCTGCTTGCAGCCATAGTACCACTCACATGCGTGCCGTGGCTATCATTTACGCCTGCTTGCCACGAGCCATCGATGTCGAATTTTTCACCCTTTTTAAACTCACCCTTATTTGTCTCGTCGTATTCACTGCTTGAACCTGCCTTAAAGGGTGAATTGCCATATTTAGTATCGGGATATCTCATTCCGTCTTTATCGTATACGCCACTGCTTTTTACAATATTTATCCTTCCGCCTCCAAATTCTGGGTGGCTAAGCAGTACGCCCGAGTCCATAACGCCGATTTTTACGCCACTACCGTCAAAGCCTAGCGCATAAGCCGTAGAAGCATTCATTGAGGTTAAACCCCAATCTTTTTTATATTCGTCACTCTCCCAACTACTCGTATTACCGAGCATTCCCGTTTCGGTATAGGCGCCTAGACAAGTACCCGACAGCAGCAAACATGCCGCTATGGATAGCGTAGGTAGGTTTAAGCGCTCTTTGCAGTGCAAATTTGTAAATTTCGATGTTAGATCGTAATTCATAGATATCCTTTCGTAAAAAATTTATTTAATTATACATTGCTTAAAATTAAATATTAATTATTATAAATAAGAAATTTCAATTACAAATTTTAGATAATACCAGAAGGAATGAGCTTGCGTAAGTTAAACTTTTTATATATTACGGCATATAAAACAAATGCTCAACAAATAAATTTATATCAATACGGGCGCCGAAATTTTAAGCTATAATGGCGCTAAATTCCACATCAAAGGAGCGAAAATGAGCGAAATTTTAGATCAGACGCTAGAGCGTGCGAAAGAAATTTTAGGCACAGGGGCGCTGGATTTTAAGATCGAGCGCGCGGTCGTGGGGCTGTTTTTTAGCGGCGTGAAGCTGAGCGGAGGCGCGTGCGGGCTTAGCTATACGCCGCTAAAGTCCCTATCGGGCGCCGTTTGCTGCCCCTCGCAAGCAAGCGCGATGCCCGATTCCGGCAATATCGCGGGCAAGAGCGTGCGCTATCTGCTACGCGATCTGAGCTCTGCTGCGCCGCTTAAAAAGACGCTCGCGCTCGCCGCGCTAAACGCGCTTGGAAGGGCGTGTTTCGATAAAATCCGCGCGGATTACGACGTGAAATTCGGCGCCGATCCCTTTGAGCAGCTGCAGATCGAGCGCGGCAGCTTTAGCGTCGTCGTGGGCGCGCTGGTGCCCTACATCAAGACGCTTATGAAAAATGGTGCGGATTTTAAAATTTTAGAGCTTGACAAAAGTACGCTCAAGCAGGCCGAGCTGCCGTTTTACCTGCCTGCAAGCGAGGCTGCAAGCGTCGTGCCGCGCGCCGATAACGTGATAATCACGGCTACGACGCTCATCAACGACACGCTGGATGGGCTTTTGCGCCTGAAAAAAAGCGGCGCCAAGCTCGTGCTCGTGGGGCCCACCACGCCGCTACTGCCGCAGGCGCTGTTTGAGCGCGGCGTGGACTTTGCGGGCGGCACGCTCGTGCGGGATGCGGACGCGGTACTCGATATCATCGCGCAGGCAGGCTCGGGGTATCACTTTTTGGGTAAATTTGCCGATAAAATCACGATCTGCAAGGGCTAGTGCGCGGATTGAAATTTTAAAATTCTGCGCGCAAGCGGCTTTGCAGCGGATTTTTATAGATCTACGCGAACGTTTTAAGAAAACTTTTTTAAAAACGATGTAAAATGTCCGTTTTAGAAATGAGAGGAGCTATAGATGAATAGCAAAAGACGAAATGCGATGAAATTTAGCCTAGCGTGCGCAGCTTCGCTGCTTTGCGTCGGTACCGCCTCGTTTGGGGCGAGCTTAAATTCGAAGGAGAAAAATATGCAAAAGTGCGTCTATATCGTGCACGGCTACGACGCTTCGCCTAAAAGCCATTGGTTTGCCTGGCTCAAAGGCGAGATCGAAAAATCGGGCGCAAGGGCGGAAATTTTAACAATGCCCACGCCTGCGCATCCGAGGCTTGATGAGTGGCTGAAAACTCTGCGAGAAAGCGTAAAATTTGAAGGCGAAGTCTATCTGGTCGGACACAGCCTCGGCTGCCCTACGATCTTAAATTTCTTACAAAGCGACGCTTTGGGCGGCGCAGTAGAAGGGATCGTGCTGGTCTCGGGGCTTGCAAAGCCGCTTAGCGATCCGCAATTTAAAATTTTAGATGAGTTTATGGATAAGGGCTTTGATTTTGGGCGCATAAAAGCCGCCGCAAAACAGCGTGCGGTGGTTGCTGCGAAGGACGATTATATCGTGCCATTTAGCTTTAGCCGCGAGCTAGCGGGGCAGATCGGCGCTAAGTTTTACGAAGTGGAGAAGGGCGGGCATTTTTTGGATAGAGACGGCTTTACGAAGCTCGATCTTGTGTATGAAATTTTAGAAAAAATGATGAAATTAAAAGGCTAGATTTGGGGTAAACGCGCCCGCTATATCGGTATTTACTTCTGCATTTGCCGCTCGCGTTTTCTCTCCTGAAGCTTGGATTTGATTTAAAGAGCGGCAAAAATAAGACCTCTTCGTTAGCTGCAAAGCTCCGAGCTTGCATAGATAAGCCCGCGGTGCAATCGCCGTTTGCGAGGCGAGTTCTGCGCCGTTTTAAAATTTTGTAAATGTCGCAGCGGCATAAGGGTATTCTGCGCAAATGTCAAAATGCGACGGTAAGTAGGTTTCGGGTTACGGCGAGATAAAATTTAAAGAGCGCGCCAGAGCTTTTGCGACGATGAAATTTTAAAATTTTAAAGCAAGCGGGATGATGAAATTTCAAATCTCGCTTGGCCCGCGCGGGCTAAATCCGTGCCTAAGCCCGTGCTGCGCGAGAGATAAAATTTAGTGGGCGCGAAAGGCGCATAGGCTTAGCTTTTATTTTCGTTAAACATGTATGAGATCACGAAAACGAGCAAACAAACGGGCGCAACGATAACAAACGCTATACTCCAGACTGCCGCACGCTCGCCCCAAAAATACCCCGCCGCGAGGCATGTCAAAAACCCGCCGTAAAAAGCGTCGAGCGATAAATTTTCTACCGTAAAAAGTAGCAAACTAAGATTTGGTTTTTTACAAACAGCTTGCTTAGCTTAAAATTTTTATACCTTTTGAACAAATACCAAAGCAGCGCGCAAGCCAAAATTGCAAATATTGCCGTAAAAACAGCGATTCTAGGTGCACCTAACAAAGGCAAAACCGCCAAAATCAAAGCCGCTGCCCACCAAATAAGCAAGAAAACCACCCGCTAAGAGAGCAAATATCTCGCCACCCTGTGAAATTTATACCTTTGCTCTGCACTCACTATATCTTGCGCACTCCTTGACATTTTATCAGGGCATATCTGCCAATTCTTTTATCATACTCTCAACACTTTTGTCTATATCAGTTTTCGTAGTGCCGCAGTTATCAAATTCTAAATAACTAATATTTTGTTTAAGATCTGATTTGTGGTTCTCATACCAACTTAATTCTTTATTTATTTGCTCCATAAATTTTTCGTTATCAAAAAGATAGATATAAGTAAAAGCCAATTTATTTCTATTTAGAATTATGCCATCTCCATTATATAGATAATACTCATGCTCGCCTACCAATTGAATTATCGGAGTAGTAAATCCTGCACTATTTTTATCTAAATTTACGCTTATAAACTTCGGCTTCAAAACAATAGGCTTTAAATTGAGTAATTCAAAATAGATATATCTTGATTTATTATAAGAGATATTTCTATCTCGGTTTATTTCCAATACTTTATCATACGTTATTTTATTGCCGTACCCATAGGCAGCGTAATAATTCAGCATTTTATTATAGATATCTCTACATTCTTTGATGCCCTTAAATTTTTTACAATCGTTACTCCTCATCGTATAAAGAATTATTTTGCCTTTTTCTAAAAAATCCAAAATCGCTCTTTTATACAGCTCCTCTTTGGGCAAAATTCTATCCTCTTTTAGGCAGTATCCTTGATTGTATTTGTTGTAGTCGAAAGTAGAAACTATCACGAAGCCTCGCGAAGTGGAGTAGTCGGGAATTATACGGATAAATGCGGCACAGAGTATTATTATAAGAAGCAGCACTGCGGCTAGGATTTTAAATTTAAGTTTGCGAAATTTCATAATGATCCTTTAAATGCCGCCAGCGAAGCAAACGCATACTTCGCCGTCCTGTGAAATTTATACCTTTGCTCCGCATCCATCGGTCTTAAGTCCCGTAAATTTTTTAATAAAATTCATATTAGAGAATTTAGCGCCTCTCTATATCTCTACCGCCCAAATAATATTCTTCCAGCGGATAATTTATATTGCCGCAGTTATCAAATTTAAAACCTTTTCCGATACCAACTACGGCATTTTTTCTCTCTTTATAGTATTTCTTCACGATAATAAAATTTCCTCTCTCTCTCGTATCGCACAGATACTCCGAATGGTTAAATTGCATATAATTGCCGTTAAATATAGCAAATTTATCAAGAAACAAAGTACCTGTGACTTCTTTCTCGCCACCGTCAACCCTAACTATCGGTCTGTCAAATCCAACGCTCGTATCTTTCAAATTTATTTTTAAATATTTCTTTGGATTGGTTTTTTTAGCTTTTAATTCTTTCATCAGTATCTCCTCGGTCGTTTTTCCCTCTTGATAATATTTTTCTAATACTTCAAAACAATTCGATAAGTTTATATTTTCTAGTTCATAGTATGCAACCTCGTATCTACTGGACCAAAGACTACCGAAGGTTTTCAACCTATAAGCATCGATCATTTGGTATAATTTCACATTATTATCTAAATATGCTCCTCCCACTTTTTTATACAACTCCTCTTTGGGTAAAATTCTATCCTCTTTTAGACAATAGCCTTGTTTGTATTTGTTATAGTCGGAAAGAGAAACGACAGCGAAACCTCGTGAAGTGGAGTAATCGGGGATGATGCGGATAAATGCGGCACAGAGTATCGCCGCTAGAAGTAGTGTGCCAGCTAGCGCTTTAAATTTAATAGACCTGTAGAATTTCATATCGTTTCTTTTCTATCCATCCATTCGTTAGAGGCTAATTCTTTCGGACCAGGAGGAGTTTTCTTCCCCCACAAATAATAACTCAATATATCGGCGCCGTAATTACCCTCTAATTCTAATCTCAAATCAGTTCCTTTTTTGCCCATCTCTTATCCTTTTTCGGTTACATTCGTTAAGATAAAATTTCAACCAATCTTATCCGCCGTGAATCCACATATCCAGCTCCTGTTCCGCCGGAGCTTTGATATCAAAATTTATATTTCCGCAATTATCGTATGAGAATTTACGTCGTAGATTTTTCATATGAGTATAAGCCAAGACTTCGTTAAGGCTTTCTAAGTTCTCATATCCGTTTTTTATTCGTATTAAATTTTCTTTGCTTTTGATTTTTGTTAAATCTTCTTTATTGTTAAGCTCAATATACCAACTTATATAATCAGGTCTGGCATAATTCACAAAAAATTGATTCTCTTTTATTAAAAATGATTTTTCTAAAAACATTTTTCCGTTATGAAATGGATTTTTCTCTTCCGATAAGATAATAGGCTGTCTAAAGCCCAGAATTTCATCCTTATATACAAAATATTTTGATAGATCGGAGATATCTATTTGCGTCTTGTCTTTTATCTCATAATCAAAACTCTTTCTGTCGGTATTTTCAACTAAAAAATCAAACCAGTTTTCTTCATTGAAATCGCCGATTAGATAGAGCTTGGAGATGCGTGCCGTATAAAAACTATGGCCGAAAATTTTTATATCGTGCTCATCGATAATGGTATTTCGCAAAATTTCATAGTCGTAATATCTTTTAAAATAATTTATAGCGGCATTTTGAAGTAACTCTTCGTTGCTCAGAATTCTATTCTCTTTTAGACAATATCCCTTTTGATATTTGTAATAGCTAAAAATATTAACTATGCAGGAGCCCTGCGAAGTGGAGTAATCCGGCACGATGCGGATAAACAGGGCGCAGAAAAGTAGTGCCGCGGCTAGGATTTTAAATTTAAGTTTGCCAAATTTCATTACGATCCTTTAGGCGCCGCCAGCGAAGCAAACCGCACACCTAGCCGCCTCGTTAAATTTATACCTTCGCTCCGCGTTCATCGCCCTGAGCTTTTTAAATTTGAGATAAGCTTTAGCGATGCTCAAAGTTTTTCTACCTGCGCCAAAACCCCTTTGCATCGCTAAATTTCATATCTAACGCTAGCCAATTTTAAATCGCCACAACATTTAAATTTTTGGTTCTCGCGACGCTTAAATTTTCCCAGGCACGGCGCGTAAAATTCAGCGGCGCGCCGCCAAAAATTTCAGATAAATTCTAAAGCCGCGCCTTGGTTTTATGCCGGCAAAATTTAATCGCGCCGCAAAAAGTCGGTCTGCCGCGTAAAATTCAGCGGCGCGGCGAAAGGGGGCCCGTCTCGTAAAGCGATGCCGCATAAAATTTAACCGCATCGCAAAAAGCTACTCCGCTGCGCAAAATTTAACCGCGAGCGCCAAAGCTCTTTACTTCTTCGGCTTGCTTAGCTCATAGCCGAAGTGGATCTTTTTGCTCTCGCCCGGCTTTAGCTCGAAGTCCCAGCTAAGTAGTCCGTCCTTGCCGAGGCTGCTCTGCTCGGGCGAGTTTTTCAGCGCGACCTTTACGTCCTCATGCGTCGAAACGGGCGCTCGCTCTTGCAAAACCACGTTCCACGCGCGCTTGGAACCGTTTTTGATCTCGTAGTTCCAAGCCATGGAATTTTTGCTTTCTCCGCCGAAAAAGGAGTTTTTCGTGAAGTTGTTCGCCTGCTCTTTTTTAACTTCGATCAGGCTATTTTTACCCAGATACGCCGTAGCCTCCGCGTTTGCGGCAAAGCCTAGATGCACGAGCCCGATCTGCACGCCGTCGAGCTTTATTAGCGTTTCGCTCTCCTCTATGTTTCTTACGGGGCTAAATTTAGCTCGCACGTAGGCCGCCTCGCTGCCGTAGCCGTCGATGAGCAGATCAAATTTCGCATCCA
The DNA here is from genome assembly GCF_938017775.1 of uncultured Campylobacter sp. GTDB lineage: Bacteria > Campylobacterota > Campylobacteria > Campylobacterales > Campylobacteraceae > Campylobacter_B. Next base: position 40,957 of record NZ_CALIIU010000075.1, on the reverse strand, counting down.
GGCTCTGTTTATCGAAGCTAAACTCGCCCGCTTCGCCCGCTTTGAGGCTTACGCCGCTGATTTTCCACGCCTTTGAGAGCGAGCTTTCGATATTCGCGCCCGTCCTTTGATACGACGATCTAGCCTCCATCGCAGGCGCGACCCTATCCATAGTTGCCTCCTCTAGCATTACATCCTTTTTATAAGCCGCTGCGGGCGCCGGCTTTGCAGGTTCGCCCTCGTACCACGGGTAAAAGGGCTGCGGCGCGGTCTGCGAGGAGTATTCGTAAGGATACAGCGCGATCGTCAAATTCGCTAGCTCGGCGTTTAGCGGATTTTGCACCGAGAGCTTTTGCGCGACCTCGATCTTGCCGCTTGCAAGATCTGCCGAGAGCTCGTTGTGCGTGTAGGCGCTAACATCAACGGGGTAGCTTATTTTTACAAAGCTTGGATCGCAGCCAAAGTTCGCGTTTAAGCGGCGTTCGTTCTTGATCCGGTATTTTGAAATTTTCTCTTTGAGCTTTACGATCTGCTCGTCCGTCTTTGAAATTTCGCCCGCTACGAGCAAGACCTCGTCGTAAACTTTTTGCGAATCCGCCTTTAAGCTCGCCAAGCTTCTATCTTTTAAGCTCGCAAAATCGCTTAAAAAGCGCTGCTGCGCCTTAAGCGCGACCAGGCGGTCGCTTAGCTCGCGCAAGTTCTTTTCGTCCGCCTCTTTTTTGGCGAATTCCGCGTTTTTAACGGGCTCGCTCCCATCCAAAGACGCTTCGCGCATTTCGCAAGAGCCCACAATCTCGATGCTGCGGATATCCAAGTACTCCGGCACGTTCACGCTGAAGTTTGATTTTTGCGCGCCGAAGTTTTGGTGCAAGAAGGCGGAGTTCGCGTAGATCTCAAGGCTATTTTCCTGTGCGCTTAAATTTACGGCAAGCGCCGCAGCTGCGCTTAAAAGCACTATTTTTTTCATTTTCGCTCCTTAAAAATTTTACGTAATTGTAACGATAAATTTTGATTTTTATGCTTAAAATTTGGAGCGAATTTTAAAATTCCGGCCCCGCCGCCCGCTTTGAAATTTCAAAATTTCGCCGCCGTAAAAACTCCGCCGCGGGCGCTAAAATTTTACCGCTGCTAGCGCCCATTAAGTCCTCTTGCTCGCACAGCCGAAGCGATAAAATTTAAATTTACGAAGCTTCTATTGCAAGGATGAGCTGTGCTCGTCCGCGAAAGTTAAACCGATAAAAATGCAGGCGCTAGCCTGCCGTAACTTTAGGTGGGTGCAGGGAGTGCTTGCACTCCCGCTCGCAAGGGCGAGCTTTGCTCGTCCGCGAAGTTAAGATCAAAACGGATACGTCAAGCAACAGACCCTGCCGACCTTTTCGTTGTAGCTGACGTCGAGCTTCAGATCGTATAGCTTGCTTAAAATTTCGCTCTTTATGATCTGCTCGGCCTTGCCGTATGCGACCTCGCCACCGCCTTTTACGAGCGCGACGTATCCGCCCAAAAGCAGCGCGAAGTCCGGATTGTGCGTGGCTAAAACGACGGTATAGCCGTTTTTGAGAAGCTCCTTTGTGGCGCGGAGGAATTTGTATTGGTTGGCAAAATCCAGCGCCGAGGTAGGCTCGTCGAAGATCACGATCTTGGGCTCGCTGCAAAGGGCGCGCGCGATGGACGCCATCTGCCTCTGGCCGCCGCTTAGGCGCGTGATGATCTTGTCTTTTAGGTGCCAAATTTCAAGCATTTTCATGTAGCGCTGCGCGAGCTTGTAGTCGTTTTCGCTTGGCTGCGAAAAGATCCCTATATGCGCCGTGCGCCCCATCAGGACGTATTCGAAGACGCTGTAGTCGTACTCGCAGACCTCGCTTTGCGAGACGTAGCCGATGATCTCGGCGCGCCCTTTGGCGCTGAGGCTCGCCATATCCTTGCCGTCAATTGAAATTTTACCGCGCAGGGGCTCAAGCGTGCCGCTGATTAAATTTAAAAGCGTCGATTTGCCCGCGCCGTTTTGCCCCAAAATCGTCAGCATCGCGCCCGCTTCGAGGTTGAAATTCACGTCGTGCAGCGTCAGAGGGGCGGATTTTACGTAGCCGAAGTCTAAACTCTCAACCCTAACCATTTAGCTTCCTTTTGTTTTTAAGCAGGATGAATATAAAAAATAACGTGCCGATAAAGCCCGTAAGCACGCCTAGCGGGATCTCGCTTTGATTTATACTGCGCGCTACGTCATCTACGATTAGCACGAAGATCGCGCTTAAAAATATGCTCGCCGGGATCGCTTTGGTGTTGCTCACGCCCACGATCATGCGCGTTAGATGCGGCATCAAAAGCCCCACCCACGCGACTATGCCGCTGATACACACGCTGCTTGCGGTTAGCAGCGTCGCGCAGACGATGATGATGCCCCGCTCCAGCACGACGTTTACGCCGAGTTTCGCCGCCGTCGCATCGCCCATGGATAGGACGTTTATGCGGTAGCTCATCAGCACCAAGATAGCGATACAAACCCCCATCACCGGCGCTATCATCGCTAACACGGAGGGATCTACTTTCGCGAGGCTTCCTAGCTGCCAATACACGATGTCTGCAAGCTTCGTCTCGGGATCTGCCATAAATTTTAAAAATCCGATCAGCGCGCCCATCAGACCGCTTACGATGATGCCGGCAAGCACGAGCATTATGGTGGCGCTGGAACGCAGCGCTCGCGTGATTAGAAGCGTAATGCAAACCGCCGCGAGCCCGAAAACGAAGGCGAAAAGCTGGATCAAAAGGATGTTTAGATCAAGCAGGATCGCGATCGCCGCGCCCACGCAAGCTCCGGCGCTGACGCCTAAGAGATCGGGCGAGACGAGCTGGTTTTTAAAGACGCCCTGATACGCCGTGCCGCTGATGCCCAGCGCTGCGCCCACGAGCACTGCGGCGATGATACGCGGCAAGCGCACCTGCATGACGACATTGTGGACGTTTTGCGCTACCTCGCCGCCGCTAAGCGCCTTTAGCACCTCAGTGATGCTTAGGCCGAAGCGCCCTATACAAAGCGATATCGCAATCGTCGCAATCGTCGCCAGTATCAGCAGCAGGAGAATAAATTTAAAATTTTTCATACCTTCCCTTGCTTTAAATTTTATCTTTTGCCTTAAATTTAATCTTTGAAATTTCGCTTCATCGAAACTCGCTTAAAATTTCGCTTTAAATTCCGCCTTCCGGCTCGTAGGCGAAAGGCTTGCGGCAAAATTCCTTCGTGATAGCTCCAAGATCAATATTTCAGAAAAGATCCGGATGAAAATTTTAGCCGCCTGCAAGATTTATAGTGTCGTCTCCATGCCCGTGCGGTCTCAGCCGAAAATGTTTGTAGGCGCAGCATAGACGCACTTTTGCCGCACCGCCTCAAGCTGCGAAACGCAGGACTTGGCAGCAATGCCTCCGCCTCGTGCGACGTTTTCTGCCGATGATGACGCAAAGACTGCAGCAGCTTTGATTTATACATCTAAATCCTTAAACAGATGTGGCATTTTAGCACATATCGTATTAAATTTTTATGATTTTAGCTTTCATATACGAGCGAAATTTAATGGCGTGCAGCTCCGTGTAATAAGGCTTTTAGCAAAATTTAGCTTGCGGATTTCAGATGAACGTCTACGAAATTTACGCTGAGATGGAATTTTAAAATTTCATCCGTTCGCGAAAGATAGACTTAAGCCTGATGGTGGAATTTGCCCGGCTAAATTCCATCGATTTAGCAGCAGACACGGCGTGCGGCGAAATTTTATACAGAGTCTGAAGATTTGATTTAAAATTCCACGAACGGATGCGGTACGAAAATTTTCTCTTTATTCGATCGTGGTTTTGCTAGCCACTTAGTCGTAGAATTTTACTACTCGTTTAGCTGCGGGATTTTATTTGCCGGCAAGGAGTTAAATTTTATCATGAAATTTCGCATCGCTTTAAAATGCGATGCGAAATGAATCCGTTCGTCGCTACTGCCAGCCTAGAGCTTTACGCTTTAGGCGCATATCGCTTACCATTTTTAGGGCAAGCGCGACTGGATCGGTATCTACGTACATCACAGAGCCAAGTGCCCGCCTGGTACCCTCTTTGAAAAAGTGTATGACATTTGCGGAACCGTGGATTTGATACTCGACGCAGTGATACGAGTCGATGCCCATTAGGCGGAATCCGAGCGAGGCATCTACGCCCTTTTCGTTCGCCCACTCGGGAGAGGTGAAGGCAAGCGGCAGCTCGTAGAGATTTTTGCCTAGCACCCCTGCGATACCTGCGAAAATTCCGCTGGAGCGGGTATTATCGATACACTCGCCCACGTGCCAAACCGGCGGAAGCTCATCTTTTTCTAAAAACGCCCGCAGCGACGCGCCTGCTTTTTTATACGCGCTTTTTTGGCAAAAGCCCAGCTTCATTAGCGGGAACGACGCGCAGCCGTTGGTCAGGATTAGGACGTTATTTTCGATTAGGGTTTGTGCGACATCTATGATAGCGCGCTCATAAGGCACTTTAGGATTGGTGCAGCCGACCATATTTACGATGCCTAAAATTTCACCGCTTTTTAGCGCGTGCGCTAACGGCTCCATGCCGCCGTAGTGCTTATGGACGAATTCTACCGAAAAGCCCACTTCGGCCTCGACTTCATACGGCGGGATATATACCGGCAGTCCCTTGCGCTTTTCGTGAGATTGCAATGCGCGGTCTAGAATTTTACGCGCTAAATTCCTAGTATCGGCGATATTACTATGGTGATGATCGTAGCCTATATGCTCGGCTCCGGGAAGTCTAGCTGATGAGCTTGTGGTAACGACCTTGGTCTGGAAGCAGTTAGCCACGTCCATGATTGCAGGATAGACATCTTGGACATCGGCGACCCAAAGATCAAGTGCGCCTGTGCCTATGACGAGTTCAGCAGTTACGGCGTTTGAGAGCGGCACGACGCCCCAGTTGCGATACATCGCCGATAGCCCAGAACAGCACACGCCGTAAAATGCGATCCCCTGCGCGCCTATTGCGCGAGCCTTGTCTTGATACTCCTTAGAATTTCCGATCTCCACTATTAGGCTTACCAATGTCGGCAGATGTCCGTGCACGGCGATATTGACCCAGCCTTTTTTAAGTGCGCCCATATTGCTTTTGGAAGTTACGCGATCTCCTACTCCAAATAGCGCATCTGTAGCGATATTCGCAGCTACTACGCCAGTGAATGTAAAAGCAAGCCCACAGCGCAAAAGATGCTGCATCACGCTGCGCCAGTCTCCATCCGTGCCTACACCCGTTCGGTGATACGCCTCAAAGACTTCGTTATACGCACTAATCGGCAAGATATCCAGCTTGCGCCATACCTCTTGACGCTCCTTGGGTGCGAGCGCAGTGATGGTTTTATACTCGCCGCTGCTTTGCGAAAGATCTGTTAAAAGCGTATCGGCAAGCTCGATCGCTACCTCTTTTAATTCTCTGCCTTCAGTTGGAATTCCAAAGGCTTTGGCGGTATTGATGATTTTGTATTCGCCTATTATGGGCAGATCTAGCTTGCCTTGCGCCGCCCATTTTAGCGACAGCAGAAGCTCTCTGGCGTGCGCGCCGTGTTGAGCTACGCCTGCAGCTACTTGGCGCAGTAGGTTGCGCGATACGATGAGATCGGCGTCCGCACCGCAAGTACCACGATCGGCCTTTTTAGTAATTTTGCAAGGTCCCATATTGCAGATCTTACAGCATACCCCGCTAAGTCCATAACTACACATAGGCATCTGTTTGTCGAAACGATCAAACGCCGTATCTACGCCGATCTGCTCCATCCTAAGCATCATTTCGCGCACGGCGGGATCAGGGGTTTTCTCAAGTACTTCTTGCTTTGTAGGGAAGGTCTTTTTGTATTCAAGCAACGCCTTCATATAATCCGCCGTAAATTCCGCCTCGTGAAAATGCTCGAAAAGATTGCCCTGCGCGTCTTTATGTGTGTGCGGACTAGCCTCTGCGGGCACTAAAACTTTTGGGATGCCGTGCTCGTCAAATCCGATAATCGCGCGGTGAGAGTGAGGCTTGTGATCATGGCAATGTTTGTCGTGCTCGTGCGAGCTGATGGAGGAATCCTCGTCGTGCTCATGTGAAGATGTCAAAGAATTTGCTCCGTATTCGTGCAAATAAGCTGCGAGGTTTTCTTCTTGATCGTGTGGGTGGGTCGCAAGATCTTCGTCGTGTAGATGCGAATGGGCTGCGGAGTTATCATTATGCTCGTGTGAGTAAGAGAAGTGGTCTTTGCTGCTTGGGCTCTTCGCAGGATTTGAGATGGAATTTATCAAAGAATCAGCCATGGAATTTATTGTAGAGTTTATTGCGGATTTTTTAGCGTTGCCTGCGCTTTGAGCGCTTGAGTGCGCCGCAAAGTTCGTGCTTGAAGCAGAGCTTGCGCTATCATCGTAGCTAGACGCGGAATTTTTGGCTTCGCAGTCGCACTCGTCGCAGAAATTCTCGCCTGCGGCGCGATTTTTAGAAATTTTGTCGCGAGCATGTGAGGCGGAAGTCGTAGAATTTGCAGCGGAATTTTGAGTCATATTTGCGCTTTTATCAAAAACGGATGCGGTGGAACTTTTGACCGCGTCTACGGCGAAATTTTCTCCCGTATTCGCAGCGGAATTTTCATCCGTCGAAGCCTTCTTGCGTGAGCCTTTTTGTTTTGAGATTTTGTCGTTTGCCATGGTTGTCTCCTTAAAATTTATTTTAAAAATAAGCGAGAATGCAGCCCTCAATAAATATACTAAAAAACTACATTATTTAATTCTTATAGATAAAATTTAACGTGATTGTATTTTTTAATTGCTTTAAATTCCCTTAATAGCGCACTAAAATAAAAGATAAATTTTTATGAATAAAATATACTAAATAACTTAGTTTAAATTTCGCCAAGCGGCTCGATCATCTTAGATAATCGATTAGCTTGGCGGAGATTTCGCGAAACTGCAAAATTTTATGCCCCTTTTTCTCGCGCATGAAGTCTTGCGCGTCGCGCAATCTCGCAAACGTGATAAGATCATCGCCTCTGGCGCTTTGCAGTACGCTGCCGAAGACATAAAACGCGTCCTGCGCCCGCAAAATTTCGCCGCTTGCGTAATCGGTGACGTAAAGCTCCGCGCCGCCGAAATTTGCGTTCGTGGAATTTGACTCGCCGAAATTGCCGCTAGCGGGATTTTTGCTCATCAAATTTTCCTCTGCGGAAGCCCCGCCGTTATTGCCGCTCAAATTTTCGCCCTCGAAAAAATATGCAAACATCGCCTTGGGCGAAGCAAACGCGAGCGCGCTACCGTCTTTGAGCCTTGCATAGGCGCGAAATTCAGGGTGCGCGCTAGTATCGATGCCGTATTTGGCGCAGGTAAGATTTACGTCTTTAAGCCACGTAAGATCGCGCACGCTTTTAAAATTCTGCGCCGAATCGGAGCCTGTCTTATCTGACGTGCCTAAATTTTGCGCCAAGCCGGAGCTTTGAGCCGCGGAATTTTGCATCTCAGCTGCACCGCAAAGCGCTATAAATGCCGCCAAAATGAGTGGAAATTTCACGCTAAATCCTTCGATCTAAAGATAAAATAGCCCAAAATCAGGCTCGCCGCGCCCAGCGCGATCGGATAGAGCAGCGAAAAGGCGATGAAAAGCCCGCGCCCGAAGTGATCTAGGATAAAATACGCCGTCGTGCCGATGACCGCAAGATCGGGATCAAATAGGCTGATAGCGGCGATGCGGAAGTCCTCCATCGGGTTTGCCAGAGCGATCGCAAAGATCAGATTTTCGTTCACGCCCGTTTTTGCGAGCAGTCCGATCAGCACGAGATCTAAAAACGCAAGGCAGAAAAGCCAGACGAAAAACGCGAGCCCAAGCCCCATCTCTTGGCTTTTTGAAACGGCGCAGATCAAAAAAGCGATCCCTAAAAACGCCGCGCATAAGCTAAAAAGCAGCCCCGCATAAAGCAGGCAGATCGCCCACGGAATGCCCGTGCCTTTGATCGCGCCCCAAACGATCGCAAGCAGCAGCGACAAAAATATCGGCACGAACACTCCAAACAGCCTTCCTAGCGCCTTACCGTAGTAATACTGCGCCTGCGAGATCGGAAAGCTTAGCAGGTATTCGAGGATGTTTAGGTCGCGATCGGCTAGGATCGCCTTGCTGGTGGTTACGAGCACGAAGACGGGCAGGATGATGATGCAGATCTGAATAAACAGCAGCAGCAGTCGCGAAAGCCCGCTGAAACCGAGCACGCGCGAATCGGTCACCCCCGTGATGAAAAACGCCGCCACGAGCCCGCTAAAGATCAGCAGATAGAGCAAAAACCAGCGCGAGCGGAAGGACTCTTTGATATCCAAAGCGGCGATGGTGAGTAAATTTTTCATTCATATTCCTTTATTGCGCCTCGGTGCGCTTTTAAATTAAGATTTCTCGCGCGGCTTAAATACGCCGCCCGTCTTTAAATTTTAGCCTCGTTTTGCGGCGCGGATTTCGCGGCCTTAAATTTTGCCCGTCTAGCGTTTAAAAACAGGCGGCGAAATTTTATCCGCCGCCTGCGACTGCGGATTGCGCATAAATTTTAAATTTACGGCCCGGACTTGCGGCGTACTCAAACAGCGCGTCGCTTGCCGCCCGCTATCCGTAATCCGCCGTAGTTTTAAAATTTAGCCGTCTGGTGGATCGCTTAAATTTCAGCTTTATAAAATTTCAAAGCCTGGCGTATCCCGTGGCATAAAATTTTAAAATTCTAAAAATCCCAAAGCGGCGAATTCTGCGCCGGTTAAATTTTAAATTTACGGCGAACTTTTCAATTAGCGTGCTTGCGTAAATTTTAATTCGGCAAAGCGAATTTTGCGCCACGCGTTAAATTTAATCGCACCGTGAGATAAAATTTCGTAGCCGTTTTCTAAACCCATCTCTGCCTCGCGCCCGCCTGCGACCGCGACTCGCGCATAAATTTTAAATTTACGGCTCCGGCTCGCATGCGCTTAAACATCGCGTCGTTCAGTGTCGCCTATTATCCGTCATTCACGACGCTGCAAAGTAAAATTTTATCTCATCTATATCGGCACGGGCGGTACGCTGAAATTTCACGCTTTAAATTTAGCGCAAAACATAGGGCTGCTCAAAATTTCGCTTTAGCCAAAACGTCCTTAATGCGAGTGCCCTGAAGGCATATCGTGCGCCGTGCCGTTACTTTCGTGCATCTGCCCCATATCGTGCGGCGCGCCTTGAGAGTGAGCCGTGCTGCCCGCATCGCCGCTCATGCCATGATCTGAGCCGTGAGTATGCCCCATATCGCCCATTCCCATGCCGTGCGAGCCGCCGCCTGCTTTAAGCGCCGCGACTACTTGATCGAAGCTGAAGTCTTGCTTGCCCTCTTGCTTGTTTTTAAACGCGCCCCAGCCGAACGACATAGGGGTTTTAAAGCCCTTGTAAAAATGCGCCGTGCGTGCGTCGATAAACTCGCCGTTGCCGCTAGCGTCATTGATGTAAATTTTGGCGTCCTTCAGCCAGTTTAGTTTGTCGTTGGTAACCATAAAATCCACCAAGCAGCCGATGTCGTCAAAGTAGTGGTTTTTACCGTCCACGCGCACATCGACGCTGAAGCGGTTGTCGCTGATCGCCATCTGGCAGTGCTCGCATACGTCTCTGTCGTAGTGGACGTTGCCGTAGTCTTTCTCGTCGCCGCAGCCTAAAAACGTAAGCGCCGCAAGCGCACAAAGCATAATTTTAAACATTTTTGTCATCTACGATCCTCCCTAGATCCATTGAAATCATTCTTTTTACCAGTCCTCCCACTTCCTCGAGCCTATGCGAGATAAAGATCAAGCTCTTATCTTTTGCGTGGTTGTGCAAAAGCGTCTTAAAATGCTCGCGCGCGCTCGGATCGAGATTGGCAGTCGGCTCGTCGAAAATCATCGCCTTGCTGGCTCTGCCGAAGGCTAGCGCGATTAAAAATTTCTGCTTCATACCGCCGGATAGCTTATGAAAGGGTTTGTTTAAATTTGAACTCAGATCAAGCTCCATTTCGTCGCAAAATTTTACTATATCCGCTCTGCTTGCGTCCGCCGTGCGCTCGGCGAAGTAGATGAGCTCATTTAGGCTCAGCTTAAGCGGCGGCGGGGTTTGCGGCACGAAGCTGATACCGCGTAGCGCGCGGCTACGCTGCTTAAACGAATCAAATCCGTCGATAGCTACGCTGCCGCTTGTGGGTATGTATTCGCCCAAAATCGTCCGCATCAGCGAGCTTTTGCCCGCGCCGTTTTGCCCGACGAAAAGCACCTGCTCGCCGTCCGCGATATTTAGATTGATATCTTTTAAAACGAATTGATCTGCGAATTTCTTGCTTACGTTTTTAATCTCTATCATAGACTTCCTTAGACCATATCTTTTAGCTTATTACCGATACCCAGTGCGTCTTGGTGACACACGTCGATACAGCGTCCGCACAGCGTGCAGTCGATCCCTTTTAGCATAAATTTGCTCTTATCGCCTAGGTTTTCGGATGCCTTTTTTTTGGTGATGTCCAGTACGTGCGAGACGAAGCAGACGTCTTGGCAAACGCCGCAGTGATCGCACCTGCTTTTATCCCAAGTAATCTTGCTAAGGCTAGCTTTCGCCGCAAGCGAATAGGTACTGCCTAGCGGGCATAGGTGCGTGCACCACATCCGCCTGCTAAAAAATACTTCGAGCAAAAACACAAAAACTATCCAAAGCCCCGCCAGCGAAAAGCCGTAGATGATGAGGCGCGATAAAATTCCAACTACGTTAAAAATTTCAAAAACGAGCAGGTCTGTAATCGCGCTTAGCAGCAAAAACACCGCCCAGATCGCATATCGCATACCGCGAGGCAGGGCGCGCTCCTTGATGACGCGCTTAGCGATTAGCGTATTATGCAGCTTTTCGCCGATCTCGCTAAGCGCTCCGTAAGGACAGATCCACGAGCAAAACGCCTTGCCGCCCGCGATGAAATAAAACAGCAAAATAGTGCCCGAGCCGATAAGCAAATTTATCGGCAGATCCTTGTGCGCGGCGATCACCTCAAGGGTGGCAAAGGGATCTGCTAGGTGAAAGCCAAGTATCCGCGAGCCGCTGATGTCGCCTTCTAAAATTTGAATATCGGCGCGAAAGGAAAGCACGAAAAGCAGATGCACCAAAAATACCGTGGCGTAGCGCAGAGCCCGAATGCTGGGACGCCATTTGCCGCTTTTATTTTTAAGCGCAAAGGTCGAGAAAAAGCTCGTATTTTTGATCGTGCATCGCGAATTATATTTATCCAAGACTTACTCTTTAAATTTTGAAATTTCATCCGCGAGCTTATCTAGGCTCTCGTCGCTTACGTTGGTTAGCAGTCCGCTCATCAGGCTGTTTTTGATCTTGCCCGCTTTATAATCTTTGAGGCTTGCTAAAATTTGATCCTTGCTCTTGCCGCCGATCGGCGGAGCGATCTTGCCGCGTCCGTCATCGCCATGGCAGGGCGCGCAGCTTACCAGATAGGAGCTACTAACCTTAAAATCGCGCTCTTTGACGCTCTGCTGCAAAATTTTAATATTTTTTACATCCTTATCGTCGATGAGATCGACGCTTTTGCTCTGCGGCGCAGGCTTTGCTTGCACCTGCGGCTTGACTTCTTGCTGCGGCGCGCTAGAATCGTCCGAACTAGCCATAAAGATCATCAGCGCGATCAGCGCGACGCCTAGAATCAAAACTAAAATTTTGCCCGGTTTCATTTCTGCTCCTTAAATTGTTTGTTGAACTCGTAAATTTCTTTCGCCATCGTCTCTATCTGCTGCTCGCTCATGCCGTTTACGAGCTGCACCATAAGAGGGTTAGGCTTTTCTTTGAATTTATACTTTTTAATCATATCCACGATCTGCGCGTCGGTTTTATCTAGAAGCGATGGGCCTATGATGCCGTTGGCGTAGTCGTCGTGGCACGCCGAACAGCGCAAAATGAAATCATGTCCGAGCCGTTTTTTCATCAGATCGAAATTTAGCTTTTCGTATTGGTTTTTGATGCTCGAATATGCCACGATATTTTTGGTCGTTTCGTTCACATCGCCGTTTAGGTTAAAATTTACCTTTCGCTCACCGTAAAAATCGTAGCTTACGAACTTATCGTCCTTCTTGGGCGCTTCGCCGCTTTTGACGCTTATGCGAGGCTTGGCAGTATGATTTTGTTCCACGCTCTGCGGCGTAGAATTTGAACTTACAGAATTTTGCGAGACAGAATTTTGCCCCGCGGAGCTTGCCGCGGCGGAGCCTGAATCGCCGTCATCTCCGCAGCCGCATAGCAAAAGTGCCGCAGCTAGCGAGCAGAGGTAGAATTTAATGGAGTTTTTCATTGTTTCCCTTCATAGATTGATTTGTAATCCGCCCGCGGGATTATCTCGATGATACGCGCCGGGCAGAGCTCGGCGCACGCACCGCAGCCGACGCAAGCGCTGCGGATCTGCGGGACGAAATGCTTGCCTGCTTCTATCATCGCGATGGCATCGAGCGGCTGCGGGTAAGGGCACAGCGACGCGCATAGATCGCAGGGCTTGCCCTCTTTGGCTGCCAGCGCGGAGTTTAGCTCGCGCTCCTGCTCGGTCTTGGCGGGCTTTAGGCGCAGATCGCTAGACTTTAAAGTCTGCCCGCGATACGCCAAACAGGCGTCTAAATTTTCAATCACGGCGATACCCATTTTGACCTTTTTAGGCTCGTTCGTTTCGTGGCTGAGCGCGCCGCTTGGACAGGCAAGCACGCAAGGAAGCGCGCCGCAAAGATAGCAGCCTCGCTCTTTGGCGTCGATGACGGGCGTGCCGATGTCAAAAAGATGCGTAATATCGAGCAGATAGATGCTGTGATAGGGGCAGACCTGCACGCATTGGCCGCACTTGATACAGCTACTGCGGAAGCCGCGCTCCGCAAGCGCTCCCGGCGGGCGCAGATATAAAGAGGCGGAATCCCCGCTAGAATTTTTTGCGGAATTTTGCTTTATGGAATTCGGCGCGGAATTTTGCCCCGCAGAATTTACGGAATTTGACGCGCCGGAATTCTGCGCTTCGCCGCCCGTAAAATTTACGGAATTTGTGGAATTCTCATCCGCAAATAAGCTCGCTGTCCCTAGCGTCCCAAGCGCTCCGCCGAGTAGTTTTATCGCTTCGCGTCTATTCTTTATCATTGCTTCATCCTAGGTTTTGGATCTTTTAGCAGTAGCTCAGGCTCTGAAAACGGAGCTAGCTTGGAGATGAAATTTAAAAGCGCGATCCCGCTGGAGCCGTAAAAAAACCGCACATTAGGTTTATACGCCCAAAGCCTATCCGCGTAGGCGTATGAGCTGTAGCTAACGTCGCCGTAGCCGTCGCCGTCGCGGTCAAATCCGTCGTAATCGTCGAAGTAGTTGCCACTCCATTCGTTTTGCAAGAGCTTGGATTGGGGCGTATCGTTTAGCACAATCTCCATATTGCCTTTAAATTTATTGTTTTTAAATACGCTTTTTAGCTGCGTGGCATGGAATTGCACGCCGATGCTGTTGTATTCGATATCGTTGTTTTCAAAAACGTTAAGCGAGCCCGGCTGGTAGGGGGATTGATCCAGATAAAATCCGCGGGCGTTGTAAACGACTTTATTATCCGTAACCCTGAAATTTGAGCTATCCTTCATACCGATGCCTACGCCATAAGCGCCGTCTGCGTTGCGCACGACGTTACGTCTGGCGATATTGTCGCTTGAAAACATAAAAAATAATCCCACGCTATTGCCGTCGTAGTAGTTATCCTCCACGACGTTATGCCCGGAGTTCATAAAGTGCAGAGAATAGCGACAGCTATGGCCTTTATTGCCTGCGACGAGATTTCCGTTTGAGAAGTAAAAAACGGTGTCGCGGACGTTGTGGACGTCGTTATTTAAAATTTTATTGGCATTGGAGTACCAAAGCTTGATGCCATCGCCTTTAAAACTCGTGCGGTAGGTATTGCTTGAAATTTCGTTGCCCTCGATCGTTACGTCGTTTGCCTTGCTTAGCACGACGCCGTAGAGCACGTCTTTGATGAGATTATTTTTTATGATTACGCTGTTTACGTCGCTTACGTTGATCCCTGCATCCTCGCTAAGATGCTCGAAGCCTCCGTTTTGAATTGTTAAATTCTTGATTGTAACATGCGGAGAGCGGACGCGGATCACCGTTCCGTTGCGATCGCCTATGATCACGGCAGAGCGGTCTAGTCCGTCGATAGTAAGGGGTTTATCGATTAAAATATTGCCGTGGTACTCGCCTGCGGCTAGTTCGATAATATCGCCCGCTTTTGCGCTATCGATCGCGTCTTGAAGCTCGCCAGCGCCTAAGCTTAGCGCGAGCGAGAATGCTAGAAGCAAAAGCCTCATCTATGCTCTCGTAGGAATTTTTTCTTAGATAGTAGAGCTAACGCCGATAGCAGCGACAGGGCCAGCATCAGCCAAAAGCCAAGAGCGGGATATGAATGGGTAGTAAAATGCGCTACGCTGCCGTCGCCAAATGCTGTAGGCATAAAAGGCTTTATTTTAAACGCGCCCCAGTCTTGCAGGTTATGCCCGAACCAATACAGCCAACCCACGTAGCAGCCGATGAAGATAAGCGGCGCAATGATCGGCAGGATCATAAGCAGAGTCTGCCCCTTGCCGTCATAGTACAAAAACGCAAGCATACCGATCGTAGCGATTATGAGATAATACGGCGATAGAGAGTGCTCGAGCGTGCCGCCGCGCCAGACGGGATACATGCCGATATAGTGGTTTAGGGTATTCATCTCGCCGACATCGCCGCTAAAGCCGTCAACGTGGACGTAGAGCGGAATTCCATCAGGGAAGGCCTCTTTTGGATAGTTCGGCGCTTCAAGTGAAATTTTCCACACCGGTATGCTAGGAACTCCCACTTCAAATTTATGCTCCAGCATCGCGCCTAGATCGTTTTTAACATCACTAGGAATTAAGTGATTTTTATACGATGCTTTCGTATAAAAATTCCATATCGGTGCGGAGTATGCGGGCAGCTGCGAGACGCTGCTAACCTGCCCCGATACGATTTTGCCTTGGACTTTGAAAAATCCGAGCGTAGGGATGGTAAAAGCGACCGTCATAATAAGCAGCGCTAAAATCGCGTAAATTTTATATTTTGGCATTTCATCTCCTTTAAATTCTCCCCCTTGCGGGGGAGAGTAGGGCTAGTTAAGACCCGCGTTCTCATCGACCCATTTTAGGTATTCGATGATATCTTTGATCTCTTCGTCTTTCATATGCTGATTTGGCATGCGAAGGTTGAAGTAATTTATCATTGCCTTAACGTAGTCGTCTTCGTAGAATTTAGCAGGGTCTTTGATAAAATCAGCTACCCACTTCTCGCCGTTTTCGTGGCGAAGTAGGACGCCTGTTAGATCAGGACCGGAGCTTACTTGACCGATGACGTGGCAGCCGTTGCAGCCTCCGCGTAGGTAAGCCTTCTCGCCGTTAGACGCAGCCTCGCTCATAGGAGTGGAGAGCTCGCGGATCAGGTTATTTTTAGCGCGAAGTCCAACATCTGCGGTTTTTACTAGATACTGCCAAACTTGACCTTCCCAAAGTATCGCGCCATTCATATCGCCTGCTTTTACCGCGGCGTCTGCCTTGGCTTTGGTTTCAGGAATTTTGCCGTATTGATCCAGCGCGTCATCGACTAAAGCCTTGACCTTAGGATATTTCTCGTAGTTTTTCTCTTTTAAGAATTTAACGACTGATTGAATAACATCATCGGTGGCTTTATTTGTAGCTACTACCTTGTCGTATTCGGCTTTTAGAGCTTCTGGGCTAAGAGCTTTTAGCATAGACGCTTTAGCTGAAGTGTATTTTTTATTCGGATCTTTTACATATAGATATCCAAACATCTCAAGGTGTAGCGCAGAGCAGAATTCTGTGCAGTAGAAAGGAAATACGCCCTCTTTATCTGCGATGAAATTTACGCTCGCAGTCTTACCCGGCTCAAGCGACATATGCAGATCGTAATCATCAACTGTAAAGCCGTGAGTTTCGTCCTCAGCACGCTCTAAATTTGTCATATAGATCGTTACGTTATCGTCCTTATTAACCTCGATGTGCTCAGGATTGATATGGCTGCGGATCGCTGTAGCATAGACTTTTACGTTTTTGCCGTCGCGCTCGATGCGCTCCTGACCTGCTAGCGTCATAGCAGGGTGCTGCTTACCGGTGCGAGAGTTCGTTCCCATAGTATAGGTAGGTTTCGTATGAAGCTTACTGGCTGCGATAGAAACTACGTCGTGTGGCTCGCCAAGACCGATAGGAAGATCATAAAGCATCTCCATTTTAGGTCCTGTAATGTCGATCAGCTGGTGATTTTGCGGATGAAGTGGTCCGATAGGATTAAATCTATCGATCGAAAGCTTATCTAGCGCGATTACGTATTTGCCGACAGGCTTTGAGGATTTGCCCTCCATAGAATCAAGGTGACCGATATTGTAGTGGACGTTGATCCTATCTAAAACCTTTAGCGTTTTGTAATTCCATTTTACGATCTGGCTATCAACGTAAAGCGATGTATAGATTACGCCGTCTTGCGAATCGAAGGTGTTATGCAAAGGTCCAAGACCAAGCTCTGCTTGTCCGTGAAGCGTCTTTTGCATATCTAGGATCGGAATTCCGTATGGATCCTTGCCTGCATATTCTTTTTTATCAATTAGCTCTTTGATCTTTTTGAAATCATAAACGCTAGCGTGAGTATCTAGTTTACCGCCGATAATGATATAGCGACCATCGGGGCTAACATCGACGCCATGAGGGGATTTAGCTTCAGGGATCAAAAATAGCGCTCCCGCTTTTACAGCAGCGTCTATCGTAACGATTCTGTGTCCGTTTACGACCTTATAGTTTTTGCTATCTTGAGCAAGTTTTTCTAGAATTTGCCAGTTGTAAACGTGCAAGTAGTCGGTATCGTTGCGGCTCATGCCAGCTTCCATCGGAGGCAGACCCTTTTCGATGCCGCCTGTGTACATTTCGGAGTTGAAGCTGTTGGTAAACGCCCAGCCGAAGCTCTCGCCCTTACCTGCGTCACTTAGATCTTGCATATATGGAGGAAGCTCTAGAGAAAAGGATTTATTTACGTCGATTTTACCTTTATCGTAGTCAAATTTCCATAGCGTTACCGCACCTCGATAGACTGCTTGATACTCCTCGATCGGGTGCCAGTCGTTATCAAAAGGGGCTGCGTATTGGCTGGTTTCGATGACGTATTCGGTATTAGGCGTTACGAAAGAGCCGCCGTGATCGCTTTTGATTACGGGATTTACGACTATTTGAGTGGTTTCGAAATCGGATAAATTTATAACCGCGATTCTTGGGTTTGCCTTATCGTTAATAAAGAGATAATCGCCCACATACTCGCCGTTTTTTTCGCTGAAATTTGGGTGGTGAGTATCGCCCCAGTTGATCTCTTTGCCGTTAATGGAGCCCGATCTTAAGACCGCCTTGCTCTCCTCGTCAAAGCCGTATCCCTGCCAAGGCTCCGGGGTAAATACGCCGATATATTTGTAGATCCTCATCGACGGCACGCCGTAAACGATCACCTGTCCGCTTTGACCGCCGGAGGAGAAGACCATATAATCGTCCTTCCTACCGGTCGGCTGATAGGTCTTAGCCGCCGCCAAAACGTCTTTTTCGCTTAAATTTCGTTCTTTCATCACGCGCTCTAGGTCACTATCTGCGGCACACAGGGCGCTTGCGGCGAACAAAACCGAGCCCAAAAGCACGGGTTTGAAACTTTTTAACATACTAATCCTTTCTTAGAATTTTAAAATTTTACCTGATTTGCTGACTACGAGGATCGTATCCCCGTCTGCGTACATCGCTAAAAATTCGCTTTTTAAATCCACAACCTCCTTTAATCCTGCTTTTTGATTTTCGTAAATTTTATCTTTAGTAGCGATAAACTGCGTACCGCGGGCGCACACGATGGATTTGATCCAAGAGCCCACGCTTTTGCGCTCGCCGCTTTTTAAATTTATAAAATCCCCCTCTATATCGCCTGTAAATAGCGTCCCATCGCAGTCTGCAAGCGCAGTAGTGATAGAGCCGCTTAAATTTTTATCGCCAGCTTCGGCTGAAATTTCGCTTTGAGTTTTAAGCCCCTCGTCTTGAAATTTTGCGCCTTTGAATTCTAAGCTTTGAAATTTCGCGCTCTTTGCACCGCTAGCTTTCGTTTTATTTGGCTCGGAGGCTTGCGCGCTTTTCGCATTATTAAATTCCGCATCTTTAAATTTCACGCTACCAAGCTCTCCCTGCGCGGCGCGATTAGGCGCTGTATCGATGCCGCTAAATTTAGTCGCGACAAGATCTGCGCTAAAACAGGCTACGCCGTTCCAGCTTGCGACGCAAAGTCCGTTAGCGCCTAGGCTAACGGCATTGATCCTGCCGTAATGAAACGAAATTCCGCGCAGCCCATCGGGGATGGAATTTCTATTTAAAGATTGCCCGTTCGCGGTGGAATTCTCATCTGGGGCGTAGCCGCCGTCCGCGCTGTTATCAGGGTCCTCGTCTAATCTTATTAGTTGATTCTTATCCACTACCGCGTAAATCACGTCTTTTGCGGCATAGATCGCATCTATTTGGGCTGTGCCGCTACGCCCCGTCTTAAGCGTGCGTAAAAATTTTAGTCTATCGTTTAGCACCGCGATTTCGGCTCCGCCACAAGCTAGATAAATTTTGCCGTTTTTGAAATTTAGAGCCGTAATTTCGTTATCGCTGTATTTTTGCGCGAACTCCACGTCCCATTTAGCAGTATCAAACATCCTAAGCTCGCCGCCACTACCGCATAAAAGCAGTCGGTGCGAGCTTGCGTCGAATGCGCCCAGACGCAGCGTGGAGTTTAGATCAAAGCTACCTGCTGCTGCCATCTGCGATAAACAAATCAAAAAGGCAATACAAAATTTTTTAAAATTCATCTTAATCCGCTCTTTGCGAAATGATACTATCCCAAGGCTTAAAAATCGGTTTAAAGCTTGAGCTATAATGGAATTCTAAGTTTTCTTAAAAGTTGCGAAATTCTATGATATAAAAACAGCTCTAAGTGAAATTTTATTTTTCACATTTCGCTATAAATTCTGCTTTAAAATTATAATTTCAGTAAATTTTTATTTTGGCAGATTTTTACAATTCGTAACGCTCCTTTAATTTTGTTTAAATAAAAAGTTAGTATAATCGCCAAAGTTTGTTTTAAATTTTACTGAAGGAGAAACTATGGAGTTTCTGACAAGTTTGTCTGAAAGCACTCAATTCTTTTTGCAGCTCATTATAGTCTTGGGCTGTTTGTTTTATGGTGCTAAAAAAGGCGGTATGGCGCTGGGAATTCTAGGCGGTATAGGCTTAGTGATCTTAGTGTTTGGATTTAGATTAGAGCCGGGTAAGCCGGCAGTGGACGTTATTTTAACTATCCTCGCAGTTGTCGTAGCAAGTGCAACACTACAGGCTACGGGAGGGCTTGATGTAATGCTTCAAATAGCGGAGAAATTGCTTCGTAAGCATCCAAAGATGGTTTGTATCATCGCTCCAACTGTTGCGTGGACGCTTACAATCTTATGCGGAACCGGACACACCGTCTATACGCTGCTTCCGATCATCTATGACGTAGCTATTAAAAATGGAATTCGCCCTGAGCGCCCGATGGCTGCTTCTACAATCTCCTCGCAGCTTGCTATCATCGCTAGCCCTGTTTCGGTTGCCGGCGTTTCGATGGTCGCGATCTTGCTAGGTCAAGGCGTGCATATCGAGGGCTTTAGTACGTATTTGGATCTGCTAAAACTCACTATCCCTTCTACTTTCATCGGTATGCTTGCGATCGGAACGTGGTCGATTTTTAGAGGTAAAGATCTAGATAAAGATCCGGAATTTCAAGAAAAGATCAAGGACCCAGAGCAGAAAAAATATATCTACGGCGAAAGCACGACCTTGTTAGGTCAAAAGCTTCCTAGGATTAAGTGGGTTTGCATGTGGATATTCTTAGCCACTATTGCGCTAGTTGCGGTTTTAGGTTACGAAAAAAGCTTGCGCCCTGCGTGGACTAAAAATGTTCCGGGCAAATCCGTAGAGATCATCGTCGATAAAAAAACGGTCAAAAATATCACGATCAAAGATGGTCAGGTTATCTCCATGGTGGACGGCGGTAAGGTCGTCTCAAACATCAAAGAGTCCAAAGCCAAAGATGCGACGAAATTTAATAGCGTCGAAATTTACGACAAAGATAAAAAGCTTACTCAAAGCATCGTCGCTCAAGACGGAAATGTAGTAATTACGATAGGTGATAAGAGCGAGAGCATCGCAAACGCAAGCATAGTCGTAAAAGATACTATGAAAAAGACCACAAATTTAAATATGGTCTTAACCATTCAAATTTTCATGCTTCTTGCAGCATCCATTATGATGATTGTCTCGGGTATCAAAGCGGGTAATATCGCTAAAAACGAAATTTTTCATAGCGGTATGATCGCGCTCGTAGCCATTTATGGAATTTCATGGATGGCAGAGACTATGTTTACTGCTCATATCGAAATGCTTAAAGCGTCGCTAGGTAAGGTCGTTATGGCGTATCCGTGGACATATGTCATCGTTTCGCTTTTGATTAGTAAATTCCTTAACTCTCAAGCGGCAGCTGTTGCTACTTTCGTACCGCTAGCGGTTAGCATCGGTATCGATCCGGGTCTTATTATTGCGTTTGCACCTGCTTGCTACGGATACTATATCCTACCTACCTATCCGAGCGATCTTGCGGCGATCCAGTTCGACCGCTCCGGCACTACGCACATCGGCAGATTCGTCATTAACCACAGCTTCATTTTCCCTGGGCTAATAGGCGTTCTTACTTCATGCGCGATGGGTTTTATCTTCGCTCATATTTACGGCTATTTATAATAGCTATATGCTCGCGAGTTCAACACTCGCGAGCTTTAAATTTCAAATCCCAGTGGCTTTATAAAATTTTATAAAATTTTGAAATTTTAAATGCTCTAAATTTTTAAATTCTAAAGCTTTCTAAATTCCGTTCATAACCCGCGCAAAGCTAAATCGTTTTAAATAAAATTTACGTTATAATCCCGCCAAATTCCACACAGGAGACAGATATGCAAATCCCTATCGCATACGGCAAAGACGATCATCTAAGCTTAGAGATAAACGAGAAAAATTTGCTCGGCGTTTTCGATCCAAACCCCGTGGCTAAATTTGACGAAACGGCGCTCATCGCAAAGGCTCTCGCAAATCCGATAAATCAAAAAAGCTTCGATGAGTTCATAGCAGGCGACGAAAAGATCGTCATCATCGTAAACGACGGCACGAGACCGACGCCTACGGCAAAAGTTTTAAAGCAAATTTACCCGAAAATCCGCGAGAAAAATAAAATTTTCATCATCGCCACCGGCTGCCACAGAGAAGGCACGCAGGAAGAATACGAGATGATCTTCGGCAAAGAAATTTATGCGGAGCTTAACGCCAAAGGCGAGGTGCACGATCACGACTCGAAGCACGACGAGATGGTATTTTTAGGCGAGAGCAAAAACGGCACGCAGATGTATCTAAATAAAGTCGTAGCAGAGGCTAAAAAGGTGATCGTCATAGGCTCGGTCGAGCCGCACTATTTCGCGGGTTATACGGGCGGCAGAAAGGCTTTTTTGCCGGGCACGGCGTCTTATGAGAGCATCACGCAAAACCATAAACTAGCTCTTAGCGCCGACGCGCAAGCTCTGCGCCTAGAGGGCAACCCCGTGCACGAGGATATGATAGACGCGATGAAAGTTCTTGCGCACATCGACGTTTTTTCGATCCAGACGGTGCTTGATAGCGAGCACGGCGTGTATTACGCAAGCGCGGGCGACCTCAACGATAGCTTTTACGACTGCGTAAGAAAAGCCGATGAGGTGTTTTGCGTAAATATCCCGCGCAAGGCCGATATCGTGATCTCGGTCGCGCCCTATCCGATGGACGTCGATCTCTATCAGGCGCAAAAAGCCCTAGATAACGGCAAACTGGCGCTTGCTGAAGGGGGAATTTTAATAATGGTCGCAAAGTGCCGCACTGGCATCGGACCAAAGCCGTTTTTTGATCTGATGGCCTCCGCGGATACGCCTAAAAAGGTGCTAGAAAAGATCAGCGCAGGCTTTAAGCTCGGCTATCATAAGGCCGCTAAAATGGCCGAAATCTCGCTCTGGGCGCAGACCTGGGCGGTGTCGGATCTTAGCGACGATGAGATGCGAGCCGTGCATCTAAAACCGTATCACAATCTGCAAAAGGCCGTGGACGACGCGCTAGCGCAAAAGGGCGCGGACGCTAAAATCATCATCCTGCCGTTTGGCTCGATGACGGTACCTAAGGCGTAAGTTTGGCTAAAATTTTATATTACGACGCGAGCGCTGGTATCAGCGGCGATATGAATTTAGGAGCGCTGGTGGGGCTCGGAGTGGATTTTGACTATCTTTGCGCCGAGCTAGTGAAGTTAAATTTAGCCGGTGAATTTCGTCTGGAGCGCAAAAACGTGCTAAAAAACGGCATCGCCGCGACCAAAATCGACGTCATGCCGCTAAAATCGCAGCCCCACGCCAGAAGCTACGCGGATATCAGACAAATTTTAGAGAGTTCAAATTTAAGCCAGAGCTGCAAACAAAGAGCGGGTGCGATATTTCGCACGATTGCGCAGGCCGAGGCCAAAGTCCACGGCACAGAGGTAGATCGGGTGCATTTTCACGAAATCGGCGCGATCGATAGCATCGCCGACGTCGCTGGCGCGGCGATCTGCCTCGAGTATCTTTTTGAAAAGCTCGGCGTCTCGCGCGTCGTAAGCTCTAAAATCGAGCTTGGCGGCGGCGTAGCGATCTGCGATCACGGCGCGCTTAGCGTGCCTGCGCCCGCCGTTTGCGAAATTTTAAAAGGCGTGCCCGTAAACCTAGGACGCGCAAATTTCGAGATGACTACGCCCACGGGAGCGGCGATTTTAAGGGCCTGCGCGGACGAGTTTGCGGACGGCGCGAGCTTTAGGATCGAAAAGATCGGCTACGGCGCGGGCGATAAAGATGCCGCAGACTTTGCAAACATGCTTCGAGTGATGCTTTGCGAAACCGATGAGGAGCTAGGCGGCGAAGGGGGCGAGCGAAATTTAGGCGCACGCTCAGGCTATGGCGAGGTTTGCAAACAAATTTTAATCTCCACCAACATCGACGATATGGATGCCGAGAGCTTCGCCTTTGCCTGCGAAATTTTACGCAAAAACGGCGCGCTAGACGTATTTAGCCGCTCTATTTTTATGAAAAAGGGGCGCGCGGGCTTTGAGCTAAACGCGCTGTGCCGCGAGCAGGACGCGCAAAATTTAAAGGATCTGATATTTACGCACACGACGGCGATCGGCGTCCGCGAGATAGAGGTTGCTAAAACCGAGCTAAAGCGCGAGTTTGTGCGGGTACAGACGAAATTCGGCGAGATAGGGCTCAAAATTTCAGGCAGCAGCCAAACGCAAAAAGCAAAGCCCGAATTTGAGGACTGCAAGGCCGCGGCGCTCGCGTACGGCACGACGATAGAGTGGGTGCGAAATGAGGCGCTGAAAATCTATGACGAAACTAGAAAAACTAAAGGCTGATCTGCGCTGGCTGGGCGAACTTGCGGTCGCATTTAGCGGCGGAGCGGACAGCTCGCTGCTGCTGCGTGCGGCGCACGACGCGCTGGGTGCGCGAGCGATCGGCATAACGATAAGATCGCCCTACATGTCCTCGCGCGAGATCGCCGAAGCCGTGGAATTTGCCCGCGCTTACGGCATCAGGCACGAAATTTTAGAGCTTGGCGTCGCGGAGGAGATCAAAGACAACCCAGAAAACCGCTGCTATCTGTGTAAAAAGGCGGTGTTTTCGCGCCTAATCGAGCGCGCCCGTGAGCTTGGTTTTAGCCGCATCGCAGACGGCACGAACCGAGACGATCTGGGCGAATACCGCCCGGGGCTCAAAGCAAAAGATGAGCTGGGCGTGCTCTCGCCGCTGATAAATTTAACCAAATCAGAAATCCGCGAGCTATCGCGCGAGTTAAATTTACCCACCGCCGAAAAACCGAGCTACGCGTGCTTGCTAACGCGCCTGCCTCACGGACGCGAGATCGATCAGGGCGAGCTAAATTTGATCGAAGCGGCGGAAAATCTACTCATCGCAAGCGGCTACGCAAATGTCCGCGCGCGGTGCGACCAAAAAAATATAAAGCTGCAAATGCCCTTTTCTAGCATGCAAAGCTTCCTAAACGACGCTAAATTTAAGAGCATCGTTAGGCAGCTCGTAGCGCTTGGCGCTGCTGAGGTGACGCTCGATCTAAAGGGGCTTAGAGAGGATGTTTTGCATGAGAGAGGATGAAATTTTAGAGCTTTTTGCTGGGATAAAAAGCGGCCGCGTGAGCGAGCAGGAGGCGCTAAAATACCTGAAAAACTACCCCTACGAAGACGTGGGCTGCGCCAAGATCGACACTCAGCGCGCCCTGCGAAACGGCGCGGGCGAGGTGATCTACGGCGAGGGCAAGACGGATGATGAAATTTTACGCATCGCTGGTGCGATCGGCGCGAGAGGGCAAAATATCCTAATCACGCGCACGAACGAGCGGGTTTTCAAGCGGCTGCGCGAGACGTTTTCGCAGGCGGAGTTTAACGCTCGCGGCCGCATCATCAGCGTCAAATTTAAAGAGCCCGCGCTCACGCAAAGCTACATCGCGATATTATCTGCAGGCACCGCAGACGGCGCGGTCGTGGAGGAGGCGTACGAGACGGCGAGATTTCTAGGCAACGACGTGCGCAAATTTAGCGACGCGGGTGTGGCGGGCCTACACAGGCTGATCGCAAATTTAGAGCAGATACGCGGCGCAAAGGTCGTGATCGCAGTAGCCGGCATGGAGGGCGCGCTAGCTAGCGTGCTCGCAGGCCTCGTGAGCGTGCCGGTGATCGCGGTGCCCACCAGCGTGGGATACGGCGCGAGTTTCGGCGGGCTGGCGGCGCTGCTAGCGATGCTAAACAGCTGCGCAAACGGCGTTAGCGTCGTAAATATCGATAACGGATTCGGCGCAGCATATAACGCAAGTCTGATAAATCATCTATAAATTTACGTTCGCCGCGCTGGTCAAATTAAAAGCCAAATTTAAAAGGAAAGCGTTGCGAGAGGAAAATTTAAGAGAGCAAAAAAGTGCCGCAAAGCTCGCGCAAAAGCCGCAAATGAGGCAAAGCACGCGAACTAGGCTAGCGTTTTTAGCCGCGGCTGGCGTGATTTTAGCGATCGAAATTTACATCGCGATCTGCGTAAAAGGCGGCTTCGTGCGCCACTACGCGGGCGACGTTTTGGCCGTCATCTTGCTTTACGCTTTGGCTCGGACTATTTTTAGCGTGCCGCCTTTAAATTTGCCGCTTAAAATTTTCGCGTTTGCGGCGGCTTTGGAGCTAGCGCAGTATTTTGGCGCGGTGCAAATTTTAGGCATAGAAAATAAAATTTTAAAGATAATGATCGGCGGGACGTTTGATTTTGCCGACCTGCTCTGCTACGCTGCGGGCTGCGTCCTGGCGGGCATTTATGAAAAATTTGAAAGTAAAATTTAGCAAAGGAGAAGCGATGGATAAAGAAAAAGCCGTGCAAAAGATGACCGAGGTCATGGCGAAATTCGTCGGCTACACGGGTAAGGTGCTGCCCGACGACGTGACGGCGAAGCTGAGCGAGCTCGCCGAGCGCGAAACGCAGCCGCTGGCGAGAGAAATCTACAAAACGATGTTTGAAAACCAGCGCCTTGCAAAGAAACTAGACCGTCCGTCCTGCCAGGATACGGGCGTGATCCAGTTTTTCGTACGCTGCGGCGCAAATTCCCGCTCATAGGCGAGCTTGAGGAGCTGCTGCGAGAGGCCGTGCTGCGAGCGACGTGCGAGGCTCCGCTGCGCCACAACAGCGTCGAGACCTTTGATGAGTACAACACCGGCAAAAACATCGGCAAGGGCACGCCTAGCGTATTTTGGGAGATCGTGCCGGATAGCGGCGAGTGCGAGATCCACACCTATATGGCGGGCGGCGGCTGTAGCCTGCCCGGCAAGGCGACCGTGCTGATGCCCGGCATGGGCTACGAAGGGGTCGTGAAATTCGTCATGGATATAATGACGAGCTACGGCATAAACGCCTGTCCGCCGCTGCTAGTGGACGTAGGCGTGGGCACCTCGATCGACGTGGCGTCCTTGCTATCTAAAAAAGCGCTGATGAGGCCTCTTGGCTCGCATAATCCAAACGACCGCGCCGCGCTAACCGAAAAGCTGCTCGAAGAGGGCATAAATAAAATCGGCCTGGGCCCGCAAGGCATGAGCGGCGCAAGCTCGGTCATGGGCATGCATATCGAAAACTGCGCCCGCCACCCAAGCGTCATCGCCGTCGCCGTAAACGTAGGCTGCTGGTCGCACCGCAAAGGCCACATCGTCTGGGACGAGCAGCTAAGCTTTGCCGTAAAAACGCACAAGGAGTTCGCGCTATGAGTAAGAAAATTTTAACCACGCCGATCGGCGCCGAGGATCTGGCGGATATCAAGATCGGCGACGTGATCTACCTCAGCGGACACATCGTCACCTGCCGCGACGTGCCGCACAGACGCGTCGTGCAGGAGGGTCGCGAGCTGCCGCTTGATATCAGAGGCGGCGCGATCCTGCATGCGGGGCCGATCATCAGAAAAACGGGCGAACAAAGCTTTGAGATGGTCTCGGTGGGGCCGACTACGAGCATGCGGATGGAGAAATTTGAGCGAGAATTTATCGCCAAAACGGGCGTGCGCCTGATCGTAGGCAAAGGCGGCATGGGCGAGGGCACGATGAGCGGCTGCAAGGAGTTTGGCGCGATACACTGCGTATTTCCGGCGGGCTGCGCGGTGGTGGCTGCGACGCAGGTCGAGCAGATCGAGAGTGCCGACTGGACGGAGCTTGGGATGCCCGAGACGCTGTGGAAGTGCCGCGTAAAGGAGTTTGGCCCGCTCATCGTCTCGATCGACGCGCACGGAAATAATCTTTTCGAGCAGAACAAGGTCAAATTTAACGAGAAAAAGGACGCGGCGCTGGCTGAAATTTTACCACAGGTCGGGTTTATAAAGTAGTTAAAATTTGGCGGCTTGCGCTTTAAATTCTGCGACTTAAATTTTTGTGCCTTGCCGCTAAATTTTAAAATTTAGCGCTATAACGAGGGGGCAAATTTAAAGTGCTTTGGACGGATGGCGCGGGCGTAATCGATTAATAAAACAGCCGGCGGGGCTAGGCGCGAGATTAAATTTTATCTGCAAAATTTAGCTAATCGCGTGGATAAATTTTAAAAATTTATCCCGCAAAGCCGCTGTTTTAAAGCACCATATAAAAGCGTACTAATCTCTCCGAAGCTCTTTCATAAATTTAACCTACGCGCTATTTTTTCGCTGCGAATTTCACGCTTGCGTAGAGGTAGCTTACAAGTCCCAGTGCGCCCAGTATCGCGCCCGCCTCGCCTATGTATTCAAGCCCGAATCTCGTTGCGATCTGATGCCCCAAAAGTGCTCCTCCGCCGATGCCTACGTTATAGATCGCCGAATAGATCGATATCGCGACGTCGGTAGCGTCGGGAGCTAGCGCCAAAACCCTAATCTGCAAGCAGAGTCCGAAGCCGAAAATCCCCACTCCCCAGACGAAAGCCGCGAGCAGCAGCGCTACGTTATTTGCGGCAAAAACTTTTAGCGTCAGCACCGATGCCAATATAAATAAAATCGAGCAGATCAAAAATGCGTTCGGAAATGAGCGGTAAAGCTTCGAAAAAAGCACGCTCGCAGCGATACCAGAAGCACCGAACGCAAGCAGGACGTAGGTTACGAAGTGATCGCCTGCAGGGTTAAATTTCGCCACGAAGGGCTCGACGTAGCTGTAGGTCGTAAAATGCGCGCCTACGATCAAAAGCGTCAGCAGATACAAAGAAAGCAGCATAGGGCGTCTTGCTAGCATCGGCAAGCTCGCAAGAGAGCCCGCGCGGCGGCTTGGCAAAAACGGTAAAATTTTCCAAAGAAACAGCGCCTCCGCCGCCGCAAGCGCGCCGATCGCAAAAAACGTAATTCTCCAGCCGAAAAGCTCGCCGACCACGCGCCCCAAAGGAAGTCCCAAAACCATGGCTAGCGAGGTGCCCAAAGCCAGCATGCCGATGGCCTGAGAGTCTTTGTTTATCGGCGCTAGGCGCACGACGAGCGATGAGGTGATCGACCAAAAGATCGCGTGCGAAATCGCGATACCGAGTCGCGCGATTACCAAAACGGCAAAATTCCACGCTACCGCCGCCAAGACGTGGCTTAGCGTAAATAGTACGAAAAGCCGCAAAAGCAGCCTCTTGCGCTCGAGCCTCGATGTAAGCAGCATCAGCGGCAGCGAAAGGATACTCACCGCCCACGCATAGATCGTGATGATTAGCCCCGTACTTGTAACGTCCATGCTAAAATCCGCCGCGATGTCGCTTAGCAGAGCCACGGGGATAAATTCCGTCGTGTTAAAAATAAAGGCGGCAAACGCCAGCGCGATAACTCTCGTGTAAGCGATTTTATGGACGTTCATCGGCTTTCTCTTTCCAGCTTTTAAATTTAGAATTTAAATTTAGCGCATTTAGCGGTTTTCAGCTTTTCGAGTTCTGCTTGGAATTTTAAAATTTTAAATTCCGTGCCGTATATACGTGCCGCGCTAAATTCTAAGCGGAGGATTATAGCTAAATTTATCCTCCTCGCAGCTTGCGGAAATAGAATTTGCGCTCAAAACGCAAAGTTGCATGGGGCAAAATTCACATAGCGATCAATCAATGAAAATTTAAAATGAAATTTGCGCTGCGCTCGGCAGGTGGCAATAAAATTTCTTATATTTAGCAGAATGCGCTGAAATTTTATGTACCGCGATATAGCAAGTCATAAACAAAATTTCGCTACGTCGAGTTTGGATGCGTATAGCGGTTGAGATTTTGTAGTGGCTAAATTTTATCACCCCGGTCTTGTTAACGATATGAGACTTGCCCCATTTTGTGGTACGTGCATTTTTAAATTTCTTAATTTTCGCGCATTCCCGTCATTTGATATTTAGGTTGGAATTTCGAGTCAGACGGCTAAATTTGCATTTAATCTCTACCCATTGCTCGCGATCTGCGCTTAAAGTGCGCAAAATTTTATTTTCAAAGCGGCGAAAGAGCCCGTCTCAAATCGTCCGCAATGCTCGTCTAAAACTGCCAGCAGATCGCGCTTGTAGCCCGCCTGCTGTGATAAAGCTTTAGAATTTTATTCGGTTTGCGAAGCATTTAAATTTTTAAGCAATAAATATGTAAAATTAGTGAAATTTGATAATTCCAAAGGAACGAAAAATGGCAAAAGTTATGAAAACTATGGACGGAAACGAGGCGGCGGCTTACGTCTCATACGCCTTCACCGAGGTCGCGGGCATCTATCCGATCACGCCTAGCTCGCCTATGGCGGATTACACCGATATTTGGGCGTCGCAGGGCAAAAAGAACCTCTTCGGCATGCCCGTTAAAGTAGTCGAGATGCAAAGCGAAGGCGGCGCGGCGGGTACCGTGCACGGATCCTTACAAGCGGGCGCGCTTACGACGACGTACACCGCATCGCAGGGGCTTTTGCTAAAAATCCCAAATATGTACAAGATCGCGGGCCAGATGCTTCCGGGCGTCATTCACGTCGCGGCGCGTGCGCTTGCGGCGCAAGCGCTCTCCATTTTCGGCGATCACCAAGACGTCTATGCCTGTCGCCAAAGCGGCTTTGCGATGCTCGCAAGCGACAGCGTGCAGGAGGTGATGGATCTAGGCGGCATCGCGCATCTTGCGGCTATTAAGGGGCGAGTGCCGTTTTTGCACTTTTTCGACGGATTTCGCACGAGCCATGAAATTCAAAAGATCGAGGTGATGGACTATGCCGAGTTTGATCGCTTGCTCGATCGCGAGGCCGTGCGTAAATTTAGAGAGGGTGCGCTAAACTCCGAGCATCCTAAAACTCGCGGCACGGCGCAAAACGACGACGTGTATTTTCAGACGCGCGAGCTAGTTAATAAATTTTACGACGCGCTTCCGGACATCGTCGCGGAATATATGAGCGAAATTTCAAAGATCACGGGGCGGTCGTACGCGCCTTTCGTCTATTACGGCGCTAGCGAGCCGCAGCGCGTGATCGTCGCGATGGGCTCGGTCAATCAAGCGCTCGAAGAAGTGGTCGATCATCTAAACGCGAAGGGCGAGAAAGTGGGCGTGCTAAAAGTGCATCTCTACAGGCCTTTTAGCCTCAAATATCTCTTCGCTGCGATGCCTAAAAGCGTGCGTAAAATCGCCGTACTCGATCGCACGAAGGAGCCGGGCAGCCTCGGCGAGCCGCTGTATCTGGACATAAAAGCCGCGTTTTACGGACGCGAGGACGCTCCGCTCATCGTGGGCGGCAGGTATGGGCTAAGCTCTAAAGACGTTGATCCAGCGCAGCTAATCGCCGTGTATGAAAATTTAAAGGCGGACGAGCCTAGAAACGGCTTTACGATCGGCATCGACGACGACGTGACTCATCTATCCCTACCCGTGGGAGATAAAATTTCGCTCGGCTACGAGGATGAGACCGAGTGCTTATTTTACGGCCTGGGCGCAGACGGCACCGTGGGTGCGAATAAAAATTCCGTAAAAATCATCGGTGATAAAACAGATCTTTATGCGCAGGCGTATTTCGCCTACGATAGCAAAAAATCGGGCGGCTACACGCGCTCGCACCTGCGCTTCGGCAAAAGACCAATCCGCTCGACCTATCTCGTCTCAAATCCGCATTTCGTCGCCTGCTCGGTCGCTGCGTATCTGGACATCTACGACGTCATCGGGGGCATCCGCGAAGGAGGGACCTTTCTTTTAAATTCCATCTGGGATGCCGAGCAGACGGCGGCAAAGCTTCCGAATAAGGTCAAAAAAATTCTAGCTGCCAGGCGGGTAAAATTTTATATCCTAAACGCCACCAAGCTAGCACGCGATATAGGGCTCGGAGGCCGCACTAATACGATCATGCAATCGGCGTTTTTCAAGCTCAGCGGCATCATCCCGTTCGAGCAGGCGCAGAGCTATATGAAGGAATACGCCAAGAAAACTTACGCTAAAAAGGGCGAAGCGGTCGTGGCGATGAACTGCGACGCGATCGATAGGGGCGCGGACGCCTTAGTGCAGGTAGCGATCGATCCCGCGTGGGCAAATTTAAAGGACGACCCAGCGGGCGCGGACGATAAATACAGAGGCGACGATTTTATAGAAAAGATCGTAAAGCCGATGAACGCAGCGCGCGGTGATAGCTTGCCGGTGTCGGCGTTTTTAGGGCACGAGGACGGCGGGTTTGACGCGGGCACGACGCGATTTGAAAAACGCGGCGTGGGCATCACGGTACCTAAATGGATCGAGCAAAACTGCATCCAGTGCAACCAGTGCGCCTTCGTCTGCCCGCATGCAGTAATCAGAGCGTTTTTGCTAGATGAAAAGGACGAGGCCGCCGCGCCTTTAAATTTAAAAGAGCACCTGCTAGAAGCTAAGGGCAAGGAGCTAAAGGGGCTAAAATACAAGATCCAAGTAAGCCCGCTAGATTGCACGGGCTGCGCGCTCTGCGCCGAAAACTGCCCGAGCAAGGAAAAATCGCTCGTCATGGTGCCGCTTGAAGAAGAACTCGCAAAGGGCGAGCAAGAAAGCGCAGACTTTTTATTCGAGCACGTAAGATACAAAGATGATTTGATGGACAGATCAAGCGTCAAGGGCATGGGCTTTGCCCGCCCGTATTTTGAATTTCATGGCGCATGCCCAGGCTGCGGTGAGACGCCGTATATCACGCTGATCACGCGACTTTTCGGCGATCATATGATCGTAGCCAACGCCACGGGCTGTAGCTCGATCTACGGCGGATCAGCGCCTTCGATGCCGTACCGCAAGGACGAGAACGGCCGCGGCGTCGCGTGGGCGAACTCGCTTTTTGAGGACAACGCCGAGTTCGGGCTGGGAATGAAGATCGCAAGCGAGACGCTGCGCCATAAGATCGAGGATCTGATGCTCGGCTCGCTCTCAAGCGTGCCAAACGCGCTAAAGGCGCTTTATCACGACTGGATCGAAAACAGAAACGATACGCTAAAATCCGCTCAGATTAGAGATAGGCTGGTGCCGCTACTAGAACAAAATTTGGACGCGCCCGGAGTTCGTGAAATTTTAGAGCTGAAGCAGTATCTAAACAAAAAATCGCAGTGGATCATCGGCGGCGACGGCTGGGCTTACGACATCGGCTACGGCGGGCTCGATCACGTGCTAGCTACCGGCGAGGACGTAAACGTGCTGGTGCTGGATACGGAGGTTTATTCAAACACGGGCGGACAGAGCTCCAAAGCTAGCCGCCGCGGCTCGATCGCGCAGTTTACTGCAGGTGGCAAGCGCGTTCAGAAAAAAGACCTCGGCCAGATCGCGATGACCTACGGCAACATCTTCGTCGCGCAGGTAAATTCCAACGCAAACCAAGCTGCGACGCTAAAAGCGATCATGGCGGCGGAGGCTTACCCAGGACCTAGTCTCATCATCGCGTATTCGCCGTGTATCGCGCACGGTATCAAAGGCGGCATGGGCAGCTCCGGCGATCAAGCCGAGCTTGCGAGCAAATGCGGCTATTGGCCGACCTACACCTTCGATCCGCGGCTTGCGGCGGAGGGCAAAAATCCGCTTAAAATTTCATCCAAAGAGCCGGATTGGAGCCTTTATGAGGAATTTTTGCTAAACGAGGTGCGCTACAACGCGCTTAAAAAGATCGATCCTGAGCACGCGGGCAAGCTTTATGAGGCAAACAAAGCTGATGCGATGAGACGTTACCGCCAGCTCAAGCGGCTTGCGAATGCCGATTTCGGCGATGAGGTTATCTCTGCGGGCGTCGCGAGCGAGAATGCTTAAGCGTTGCGGCTATTTGTTGAAATTCCGGCTCTGCAAATTTTGCAATCCGGAATTTTATTAAATTTCGCGGGACTGCATAAAATTCCGTATAAATTTTAAAAGAGAAATCCATGAAAAAAATCGGACTAATCGGCGGCATGAGCTACGAATCTACGATTACCTATTATGATGGGATCAATCGCAAAATTAACGAGCGTCTAGGTGGGCTAAGTAGCGGCGAAATCCTGCTAAGTAGCTTAAATTTCGACGAGATCGAGCGGTGCCAAAGAGATAATGAGTGGGGCAGGGCGGGCGAAATTTTAGCTCGTCACGCGCGGGTTTTGCAAAGCGGCGGAGCGGATTATATTTTTCTTTGCACTAACACGATGCATAAGTGCTACGAGGCGATAAATGCCGCTATCTCCGTGCCTTTCGTGCATATCGCGGACGCTACGCTAAATGAGTTGCGAAAACGTGGCGTGCAAAAAGTAGGGCTGCTCGGCACGATCTACACGATGACGCAGGATTTTTACAAACAGCGCTTGATAGATGGTGGCGTAGAGGTGCTCGTACCGAACGCGGACGAAATGGAAGCGGTAAACGAAGTAATTTTTGATGAGCTTTGCTTTGGTAAAATCTTACCGCACTCCAAAGAGAAATTTTTACGGATTATAGAAGGACTTAGAGCTCGCGGCGCGCAGGGCGTGATACTGGGCTGTACGGAGATCGGGCTGCTCGTATCGCAAGCAGATACCGCCGCGTGGCTATTTGATACTACGCAGATCCACATCGATGCGGCAGTAAGTCTAGCTTTAAGCGAGTAAATATCAAATATGAGCCGGTAAAATTCCGGCTTATAA
Source organism: uncultured Campylobacter sp. (assembly GCF_938017775.1). Taxonomy (GTDB): domain Bacteria; phylum Campylobacterota; class Campylobacteria; order Campylobacterales; family Campylobacteraceae; genus Campylobacter_B. The sequence goes on along the minus strand of NZ_CALIIU010000075.1, from coordinate 7,201 downwards.
TTTCAAATTTTTATATACATTATCAGTTAAATTTAATCTTTCTCTGTTATAATAACAACTATCAATCATAAAAGGGGATGAAATGAACGTTTTAGTTATAGGAGCAGATGAAATTACGCCCATTAAGGCGGTTTTAAAAGACCTTGGCGCGAGTAACATCGAGCACTGGGATGCACGAAACGAAAATCGCGTAAATCGTAAGCCGATCCCGCAAGATACCGAGTGTGTCGTTATGCTTACGAGCTTTTTAAACCACAACACGATGAAAAAGATCAAAGGCGAAGTAAAAAAGCGCAAAATTCCGCTTGTATGCGCTAAAAGAAGCGTTAGCTGCGTATTTTGCGAATACTGTAAGGTTTTCAATTTAAATCAAGAATTCGGTTGCAAGCCTTGCGAAGATGATTAAAATTCCAAGGAATTTAAATAATGCCGGCAAGCCCAGCCAAGCGGTTAAAAAATCGCGCACTGCGTCGCAATCAAATGCTTACGACGATGAAACAGGCGAGCTAAATTCCAAGGATTTTTTAAATTCTAGCAAATTTAACGCTACTTGCCTTGCACACACCGAAAGCAAGAAATTTAACGGCAAATTTAAAAAGTTTTCAAGTGGTAAATCGTACGCACTTAGTCGTAATGCCTCTAAGCCGTGCGCTGCAAAGAGCGCGCAAAAAGGCGGCGCAAATAGGAATTTTACAGCAAGGGCCTTTTACGACACTAGCTCCGCGCAAAAGATTTTTTTCTGCACTAAGCGTTCGGACGAGAAATCAGCTTTGTTACGAGATATTGCCGCGCCAAAACGAGATATCGCGGCGCGCGAAAAACGCCAAAAAGCGGATCTGCGGCGCGATAATGAGCTTATTGATGATGAAATTTTAAATACCGAAGCTTTTAATAAAAAATTCTTTGACGGCGAAATTTTTGGCTTTGATGCGAATGGACGCGAGATTGCACCAGAGGCGCTACAGGGTTATGATGCGGCTTCGCGAGCGCGGGCGATGCTAGCTCTATATAATTTTAACGTTAATGCGGATTATAGAATTCCACCCGCAAATTTAAAAAGCGCTTCGCAGTTTCGCGCTGCGTTTTTAAATTTCATCGCTTCCGAGCTTGGGCGCGGTGCTCATAAAATTTACCGTTTCAAGCCCGCCGTAAAATTTTGCGCAGCGGATAATGTGATAATCTTTTCTTATCTGCGCGGCATGCCGCTGCCCGTATTTGCCGCTAAGCCTGCTTATAAGCTAACTCGCGCAATCGTGAGTCTGCGTAGCGGCGTGCTGCTAAATGCCTGCGAGGCGTTTAGCGATTTTGTGTTTTCAAAGATCGCGCTGCGAAATGCAGGCGCACAGCTGCAGCTTGTGGGCAAATCGGGCGAGCTCATCGTAGTTCGCAAGAGCAGTTTTAGCCTAGGCGTGGTTACGAGCTTTAAAAAAATTTTACCTCAAAATCCAGCCATTTATGATAATGATATAAAAAAAGCGCTAGAGCTTTGCCGCGGAGCAAACCTCGACGCCGTGTATCTTGTCTATCCAAAAAATGAAAATTTTAGCCGCCATGTCGAGATAAAAAGCGAATGCTTTAAGGGAAATTTCATTATGAAATTAGTACCATACAAGCTTACCGACAAAATTTATTAAAAGGATACCAAATGGTTGGAATTATTTTTGGAAGCTCGATGGGCAATACCGAGGACGCCGCGAAGCTGATCTCCGAAAAGCTAGGCATAGAAAACGAGCTAAAAAATGTTGCGGACATCGCGCCTGCAGATCTAAATAAATACACTGCGCTCATCATCGGCAGCTCCACATGGAACGACGGAGAGTTGCAGGACGACTGGGCGGGCTTTGATTTCTCAGCCCTTGATGTCGCGGGCAAGACCGTCGCGATTTTTGGTATGGGCGATAGCTCAAGCTACAGCGACGCCTACTGCAACGCAATGCGCGAGCTATACGATAACTTCAAAAAAGCGGGTGCAAATATCGTAGGCGCAGTGCCTACCGACGGATATGAATTTGACGAGAGCAAGGCCGTAGTGAACGGCAAATTCGTAGGTCTTGCGCTAGACAATGACAATCAAAGCGACCTTACCGAGAGCCGCATCGAGGCGTGGGTAGCGCAAATCGCTCCATCTTTTAAATAGTCCTCCTTTAAATTTGCTGCGAAGCGTGCGCTTCGCGGCTCTTTCATCTTTTTTAAAATCCTTAAAGCTTAGACCTTTTTAAAATTTAAGCTCTGCCGACTTCGGTTAAATTTAAACGGCTTTGAAATTTTCAAATTTTATACCTGCGCGAATGAAATTTATCTTTCAAATTTAGGTGCGCGATACTTTGCGCTAGCGTAAATGCGCGCCGACTTTGAGGCGCACATAGCGCGAGTAGATAAAATTTAAGCCGCCGTTATGACGGAAGGACGAAGCTGGGAGTTTGAGTCACGGTTTATAAACCTCATCGGCGAACGCTCGGGAGATAAAATTTGCAAATTTTATAAGCGGCGAAGCGAGGGGCGATGTCGCTAAAATTTCTCGCCGTACGCCATTGAAATTTCTTTCCGTGCGTACGCCGTTAAAATTCTCTCCGCGGCTCCGCCGTGAAATTTCGCACGCCGTTTAAAACAGGAATTTTGTCTATCCCCACAGCGAGCGGCTGCCGTCTGTTTGCAAAATTTAGCATATTTGGCGCTGCGACCGCGAAAAATCGTAGGATCAGCAGCAGCCCACCTCTGCAAAATTTAGCATAAATCTGGCGCCGCGACCACACGCGGCTATCGCCCCAAATAAACCGCCGCCGCGACCGCGAGATCGCCCGCTGCTAGGAGCGAAAACCGCAAAACTATGCGGCGCGACAAAGCATAAATTTAAAATTTAGAGGGCTTATCCTCTTTGTACTATCCCACGCGAATAGCGCGACGAGACGTAAATTTAAAATCTAGGGCGCAAATTTTAAGGCTTTAAAATTTACAGCCCTAGCTCTATCGCCAGATCCTTTACCGCTTTGAGATTTACCTTGCCGCTGCCGAGCACCGGGATTTGCTCGACCTTTTTCACGACGCTTGGCTGCATTATCGGCGCCAGTGCGGAGTCCTTTAGGCGGCGCGAAATTTCATCCTCGCTCGCCTCGCCCACGTAAAGCAGAGCGATCTTTTCGCCCTTTTTCTCGTCTTTTAGGTTCACGCACGAATAGATCGCGCTCTCGCCTAAAATTTCGCCCACGGCGCTTTCTACTGCGCCCAGGCTAATCATCTCGCCGCCGATTTTAGCAAAGCGCGAGAGGCGGTCGGTGATAAATAAAAACCCGTCATCGTCGATATAGCCGATGTCGCCGCTTTTGTAGTAGCGCACGTCGTTTATTTGTGCGATCGCTTCGGCGGTTCTTGCCGGTTCATCGTAGTACTCCTTCATAACCTGATGTCCGCCGATTAAGATAAGACCCTCCTGCCCGTTTGATAGCGGTTGCAGCGAGGCGGGATCGGTGATCTTTATGACCGTGCCTGCAAGCGGCAAGCCGACGCTCTTTTCGCGGTTGAAGTGAAGCTCTTTGAAAAAATCGGGCTCAAGGACGTTCGGCGTATTTACGCTAACCACCGGTGCAGTCTCGGTCGTGCCGTAGCCCTCGTAAATTTCGATGCCGAATTTTATCTTAAATTCCTTTCGGACGTTTTCGTTTAGCTTCTCCGCGCCCGCAATCGCCAGGCGAATGCTTGCTAGCATTAGAGGATTGAGCCTTTTGTTTTTGGTGTAGAGCCTAAAAAACGTCGAAGTACCGAACATTATCGTAGCGCCGTATTTTGCGCTCATCTTGCCGACGCTAAAGGCGTCCGTAGGATCGGGTACGTGGATGCTTAAAATTCCGTCGTTTAGCGGAAATAGCGTCGTTACGGTAAGCCCGAAGCAGTGAAAGATCGGCAGCGACGCTAAAATCGCGTCGTGCTCGGTGGCGTTTATGAGTTCTGAAATTTGACGGACGTTCGCCATTATATTTTTGTGCGTTAAAACCACGCCTTTGGGCTTTCCCTCGCTGCCGCTGCTAAATAAAATTGTCGCTACGTCATCTATCGCGTGCGGCTTAAAATACAGCGCGCGAAATAAAATTTTAGGCATCAGTAGCGATTTTAGCGCGCAGATTATGCGCTCGTTTTTAGAGGCGCCCTCGCTTAGATCCTCAAGATACACGAGCCGATCGCCGATCGAGCTTTCCAGCTCAAAGCCCTTTGATTTGAGCTTTTCTACGAATTTTCGCGAGCTGATGATCGTGCGGATATTCGCTTTATCCGCGCAGTAGATTAAATTTTCTTCGCTTAGCGTGTAGTTTAAATTTACGCTCGTTTTGCCCATCGCAAAAAGCGTTAAATTTACGGCGCTTGCGATGACCGAGCTAGGCAAAACGATACCGACGTTTTCCTCGCTGCTTATGCGGCTCTTTAGCCTTTTGCGAAGTATCAAAACGGCGCTCATCATCGCTAAATTTGTGAGACTTGCTCCCGTACTATCGACCGCTACGCGCTTAAAAGGCGATCTTTTGGCTTGATTTAGCCAGTTGTAGGCAAGCGGCTTTAGGCTTGCGAGATATTTGCCCCAGCTGAAAAACGATAGCTCCGTTACCGCACGCTTTACCTCGTGCGCTTTGGAATTTGCCTCAATCGGCGCGCCGAAGCTTACGCGAAGCGCGTTTTTGCCGCTTTGCGAGATCGTTCTTTTATAATGCTCGCTGGCGCGCGAGAATGTCGATCCCCAAAGCCCTCTTATATAAAAAGGCACGATTACGGAGTTTGTATCGTGCGCGGCTAGCTCAAATCCGCCCTGAAACTCGTCTATGCGGCCGTTGTAACTGATGTGACCCTCGGGGAAGAGCCCCACTACTTCACCAGCATTCAGCGCCTCGCGGATACTTTCGATCGCGCTTTTGCTCACGCCCGCTCCGATCGGAATGACGCGGAAAATTTTAAAAAACCACTTCAAATACCACAGATCGTAGTAGCTGCGATGCATCACGAAGCGCACCCCGCGCGGGCAGGCAAGCTGCACCACCGCCCAATCGATCCAGCTGATATGGTTGCCTAAAAGTAGCACGCCGCCTTTTTGCGGGATGTTTTCGATGCCGTCTACGTGGACTTGATAGCCAAATTTCATAAACGGAATGAGTAAAATTCTAACGAAAAGCTGCGGCAGATATTTCGCGCCGAAGATCCCGCAGATAAGTACGCACAACGCCGCCATAACGAAAATTTCGCCGCTGGCGACCGCAAAATGCACCAAGATGATGGCGATGAGCAAAAACAGCACCATAAAGATATTTTGGATGAAATTTGAACCCGCGAGTACCCGCCCCATGCGCTCATCGGCGGTGAAAAACTGAATGACGGCGTTGAGCGGCACGATGAAAATTCCGCCGCTAAATCCGAAGAAAAACGACGCCGTGCCGAGCCAAAATACCGAGTGCGCGTTGGCTAGCACCATTAGCGCAAGCGCGAGCCCGAATGCGCCGAACGGCACGATACCGAGCTCGATATGCTTTTTGCAGTAGCTGCCCGCAAAGATCGAGCCTAGCGCGATTCCGATCGCGCTAAGAGCTAAGATCACCTGGATCACCATTACGTTGTCGCTGCCGCTAAGGCTCTTGTAGTGAGCCGGGAAGGTCGCGATCACGAGCTGCGAGACCGCCCAAAACATCGCAAGTCCCAGCGTGCAGAGTAGGACATTTTTGTCTTTTAGCACAAAATTTAAATTTTGCCTTAGATAGCGAAGCTTAAGATAGTCGTCTTTGTTAAATTCCGCCTGCGGCTGCGCGGCGTCGAAGAATGGAATTTTATATGAGTAGTATGTTTCAAGCACGGAGCCCGCGACCAAAAGCACGCCGATGAACCAAACCGAGCTCATCAGCTCGCCCGCGTCGCTGCTGCGAGCTGCAAACAGCTCGAAAATTACCGAAAAAACAAGAGATGAAAGCAGAATCGCGATGATGGTAAGAGCCTGCACGAGGCCGTTTGCCGCGCCTAAATTTTTCGCGCCGACGATCTTTTTAATCAGACCGTATTTGGCGGGCGAGTAGATCGCGCTTTGCGCCGCAAGCAGGATCGTCATAAAAAATGCGAAATAAAACCACCCGCACGCATAGCCGAGCGTAATGAGCGCGGTAAGCGCGACGCCGAGTTTCGCGCAGATCCGCGTAATGCGGGTGCGCGAGAATTTGTCGTTGAGATAGCCGCTGGCGCTAAAAAGAAATACGTAAGGCAGCAAAATCAGCAAATTTACAAGCGAGGTAAGGGCGATGAGAGCGCCCGAATCGGCGCTTTTAACAAGGACGTTTTGGATCGTGATCTTATGGCCCAGATCGACGCTTGCGTTGATAAACATAATCGCCAAAAACGGCAAAAATCCGTTGATTTTTAATAGAGATTTCACGGGCGCTCCTTTAAAAACGGGATTTTATCTCACGGAAGTTAACGGACGCAAATTTAAGGCGGCTTCGCTACAATTACGCAAAAATTAAAGGAAAAATATGAAAGTACGTATCACCAATCGCGACGTGGATAACCTCAATAAATTTATGCTGCTTTACAGCAAAAAGGCGCGCAAGCAGCGCCTAGTCAGTACCTACGCCATACCGTTTGAGTTTTTGCTCGTTGGCATCATCATCGACGGGCTTTTAAAAACGGCGCCGATTGCGAGCGTGGCGTCGGTTATTTTGGGTGCGGCGTGGCTTATTTTTTATCCGAAATTTTACCGCCGCATGCTAAGAAAGCATCTCTCTGCCGCCAAGCTCGCGCAAAACTCGAGCACGGAGATGAGCTTCGTCGCGGACGACGAGACGATCTCGTTTTCAAAGGGCGAGCCGCGTGCAAGCGAGAAATTTACCGCGCGCTCGCTAAATCGCATCGCTGCGGGCGGGGAGAATTTTTTCTTGGCGTTTGATCGCGGCTTTCACATCGTCCTTCCCAAAAACGCCGAGACGGACGCTGCGGTACAGCATCTTGCCGGTCTGCGCGGCTTGCAGATCGAACCCGTAGATCTGGACGTTGAAATTTAAAGCTTTGCTTTTAAATTCGCGGCTCGCAAAATTCGCGATATAAATTTAAAATTCTAGAATTTAGGTCGTCGCAGTAGCTTTTACTTGCAAAATTGCATTTAAATTTTTGTTCGTGATATCGTAATCTTGGGGCGGGAAAGGGGCTTGAATTGCGAGGTCGCTCCCCTTCCCGCCCCAAACCC
>NZ_CALIIU010000074.1 GCF_938017775.1 uncultured Campylobacter sp. | reverse complement strand
GATATATCTCTATCTCGCTAGATAAATTATTTATAAGCAGATCGATGTGTTTTGGTCCACCGCCGTGATCGGCCCTAAGCGTAATAAATAAAATTTTCATTTTTCTTTCTTTAATGACGAACTGGCAAGCAATTCCTTAAGTCTACCTAACCACGTCATTTTTTCCAGATCAAGGGGTAGCCGCTCTTCCTTATTTGAAATACAGCATAAAAACTCCTCTTTATCTTCCGCGAAATGCACATAATCAGCCATATCTTTAATCTGCTCCCACTCCACGCTAACAACCTTTAATCCGCAAGCTAGATACTCATACATCTTTAGCGGATTTATACTATTTACAAGATCAGGATAATCTTTAACATTAAAAGGAATTATGCCCACCTGCGAATTATATAAAAACGCAGGAATTTTATTATACGATATAGCTCCCAAAATATGCACGTTTTTTAGCTCCCTAAGCAAGGATAGATCTTTTTGCTCCGGACCTATTATAATAAAACTATAATTTGGCAAATTTTTAGCACAGTAATATACTAAATCCACATCAAACCAATCGTGTATTGCCCCTACGTAAATTACCCTAGGCTCAGGAATATCTTCAAGCTGTGGCGGCAAAGACCTATCTGCCGTTTTAAAGAAATCAAGATCAATGCCATTTGGTACATATTTCATTTTAGATTTATCTTTTATTTGATCGTATTTTTCTTTTAAATTTCTCGCCGTATAAATGACTGCATCTGCCTTATTCGCGATCTTTATCTCGGCGTCAAACTGCGCGTCAGAAACCGCGCCGAAACCTTTCGCATAATCAGCTATCCTTAAAATCGATTTTTTATAAGTTATTGTGTCCAGCAAAAAGCCGAACAGTGGGCTATCAAACCACAATATATCAACCTCACTAAAACCCCGCTCCTTTATAAAATTTAGCAAACTCGGACATGTAAAATTTTGCCAATTATTTAAAACGAAATTCGACGATAGAAATGGCTTGTTTTGAGGAGTAAAAAAGGAGCGCGGAACATAATAAAAAATGCTCCCCGCACTTTCGCCTCCTTTTTTATAAATTCTTTCCCGCTCTTTCAGCTCGTTGCTATTTGCAAAAATTTTATGTATCGGTGAGATAGGATTTGAGATAAAAAGCACCTCATATCCTAGCTTTTCAAACGCTCTGGCATAATGATGACTACCGACCTGAAACGGCGAAGTATAGTAATTCGCAACAGCCATTAAAACTTTTTTAGACATTTTTCATCAACTTTCCATATCCGTTTGAATATAACTCAAATTTACTATAATAAAATTCCTTGTTCGACATATCGGCAATCTCCAATTTGTCCTCTTTTACCTCAAATTTTCTAATAATTTTTACGCCCTTGTATTCTGCGGCTAGGCTTATAAAATTTTCTCCAAAATCCGCCACTTCGCATCTACACTCCGCAAACATTCCAAATAGTCCTATCGCCCCCTCGCCCCAACTATTTTGCTCCAGATCTTCCACGATCGGCACGTTGTGTACCTTGGCGCTTCGAAATTCATTTCTTCTGCCGGGGAGTGGCGTATAAAGATATGAACCTGGATCTCTTGCTATATCCAGCCCGTCTATCCACAGCTCGTAGCCCAGCTTATCATTGTGCGTATGCCCACCGTGACCCCTTTGCCCAAGCGGCGTAGCGCAGATGGCGAGGTAAAATTTATTGGACTTAAAGATAAAAATTCCGCTGTCGGGATAAAATATATTTTTGATCTCTTGCAAATTTGGAATTTTAAATTCTATGCTTTTTCGGTACGGCAGTTCGCTAAATTTTACGCCCGAAGCGATCGGGCTTTTATATGTTTTATCTCCTGCTTGCAGCGTGCGCCCTGCGAGCGAGTGAGCAAAGCTCCTCTCAAAGCGCATATCGTTTTTAAATATCTTATAGTCAAAAATTCCGCCCATGCAGCTAATTAACGCGGAATGGTTTAAAATATTTTCGTCCCAAAACGGCTCGTCGCCGCCCTCAAAGCCGCTTAAATTTAGATATTTTCGCGCGACTTGTTCATTGCTCAAGAACTCGCCGTTTGGGCTAAATTTAAAAAACCTACCGCTGTCGTTATCGCCGAATTGCGGTACTTCGCCGCTTGGCTTTGTAATGTCCGCGGTAAACCTGCCGATTTTATACAGCCTGTCCACGAACCACTGCGGCAGCGCGATTTGACCGTTTAGAATTTTAAATTCCTGCTTCTCCGGCGGCAAAAGCTTCGGCTTTTTGCGCCAAAGCTTTGCATCGTAATTTTGCAAAGATGAAATTTTCTCGCTTTTTAGACCCAGTATCAGAGCCGTGACATACGCCATCAGCTCGCCGCTTAGGCGGTGATAGCTCGTAGAACTCTCGAAATTTCCGCCATCCTCGTAAAATTCCTTTTTCATTTCACTGATTACTTCTTGCACGGCAAATGCCAGCCACGCGTCTATCTCGCCGCCGCCGTCCAAATACGCGCACGCAAACAGCAGCCCCACGATGTCGCTTAGATAGTGATTTGACGTAAGATGCGGCGAATATTCTAAATTATTTAAGATATGAAGCGCATGCTCGTAGACGCTATTTGAAAAGGTCTGTTTAAAATCCGCATCCAAAATTCCGCCCTCATCCATCTGGCAAAACATATCGTAAGCCGCCAGCATATTAGCGACCCTGATGCCCACGTCCATCGTACAGGTCCAATTTACACCCATTCGAGGCGGATTGTTGCGGATAAAATCTAAAATTTGGTTTTTAAATTCTTTTAAATTTTGCTCCTTTAAACTCGGATCCACCATCGCAAAAATAGCAAGCTGCGGCAAGTGCTGAAGCCTCGCAAGCTCCCACGGCACCTTTATGTCGCTGCCGGGCTTATGGGCTATGCGCTGGTCTTTGTACCATTTTTTTTCGCTCCACCGAAAGCCGCTTTTAAAATCCTTTTGCCAATCAATCGGCTCGTAGCATTCGGGCGCATTCGCGGGTGCGGCGGCGTTCATATCGTATTTGTATCCATCAAGCCCGAGCACCGCGCTATCATAGCTATTTTTCACCCACCCGCTACCGAGCAGATCAAATTTATGCTCGATGTACATTTTAGATAGATATTTTGCGACATCCGGATCGATATTTGATACATCTAAATTTTTTATATTTATATAGCTAGTTTTTATGGTCGGAATATTAAAATTTA
>NZ_CALIIU010000073.1 GCF_938017775.1 uncultured Campylobacter sp. | reverse complement strand
TATTATCTTTGGCGTTAAGCCTGGAGCTTGTATTCTTAACGATATCCTCTTTATAATATCCTCCTTTGCTTTTAAAGTTATAGCTTAGCTTCTCCTTTGCGCTATTTATATTTACGTCATTTTCGGCGTTTAGGATTAAATTTGCAGCAGAGTCTATGCTTGCTCCGCTTACGTATGCCGAGAAAGCTTGAGTGCTTAGACATAGTAGAGTAAAGATATGTAGGATAAATTTCATTCTGCTAGGTCTAATCCGGGTTTAATCATAGTTAAAGCTATATGGTTTGTAGCCGAAAATATGCAAAGTCTTTAAAGCTAGCCCTCTAACCTCTATCCAGGATGGATTGCGATGGACTAGGTATTCGTAATCATCCGCCTCTAATAAGCCGCGGTCGTTAAAATTTTTATCTATAAGTTCCACAAGTACTCTTAGCGCATCCCTCTCGTATGGCAGGAAGCAAAATTCAAATTGCTCCAATAAAGCACTCTTGCATTCGGTATATAAAAATTCTACCATTTCTGACGGGCTTTCGTAATATTCAACCGCAGGATGTATCAAATGATCAACTTGATATTCCAAAGATGCCATACGACATAGATTAACCATAAGTCCGCTTTTCCTAAATATCTCTTTTCCGTTAATTTGCATTTGGGTTTCCTTTTATTTAAGTGCTGCTCCGTGAGCTTAATATAGGTCAAAGTCACCTAAATCGTAGCCAAAAATATGGATTGTTTTTAGAGCTAGCTCTCTAACCTCTATCCAAGATTTATTGTGATAAACTAGATAATCGCCATCTTCCTCGCCCTTTAATAAACTCCCGTCTCTAAAGTATTTATAAATAAGCTCTGCAAGCTCTTTTAAGATCTCCCTTTCGTATGGCAAGAAGCAAAATTTAAACTGCTCCAATAAAGCATTTTCGCATTCAGTGCACAGAAGTTCTGCCATTTCTGACGGATCCTCATATGCGTCGATTGTGGGATGAATAATATATTTATCCTGATATTCCAAAGAGGCCATTCGCCATAGATAAAACATAAGACTACCTTTGTAGAATATCTCTCTTCCGTCAATTTGCATTTGGGTTTCCTTTTTATTTAAGTGCTGTCTCCGTGAGCTTAATACAGATCAAAGTCACCTAAATCATATCCGAAAATATGTAAAGTTTTTAAAGCTAATTCTCTGACCTCTATCCAGGATTTATTTTGATATACCAAATACTCACCTATGCCTTCTAGCAAGCTTTGATCTTTAAAGTATCTATCTATGAGCTCCAAAAGTTCTC
>NZ_CALIIU010000072.1 GCF_938017775.1 uncultured Campylobacter sp. | reverse complement strand
GCCTCTTATAAACCATGTGGCGTAGTTCATCTCATCAAAGTATATCTTTTCCGTATGCCTAAACGGCAGAACCTCCCATTCTTTGCAGATGCCGCTTTTATCTATTCTGATTCCTTTTTGAATTAGCACGATAAATGAAAAAATTATGGCGCAGACAGATATGATTTTGCCGAGTATTAGTCTAGGCTCGCTTATTTGCAGATATCCATCCACACATCTGGGATCGCCTTCTTCGAAGCATCTTAAATTTATGCCTGCCGCTTTGTATTCCTGCGAACAAATTTTATCGTGGGTGTAAAAGCAGGGTATCGGCTCGCCGTTATGTTTTGCTACGTGCGAGCTGGATAGAGTGACTACGCCGAAGCTTAGGAATATTATAAACATCTGCATTTTTAAAAGCGGATCGGTGGAGATAAACAGAGTTCCGTGATCTACGGTTTTGAATGATCTGTTTTTATCAAGCAATGAAACAAGAAGGCAAAAGCCTATCGTAACATAAAGGATTATCGAAGCAAACTCGGTTATACTTTGCGACATAATAATGACCTTGTTTTTTGGATTACGCAAGCTCGCGTCTTTGGTAATTTTAGCGCAAAATTTCTAAATTTACGAGATTCTAAGTGCGCTTTTTATAAATTTGAGATTAGAATTTTATCTCGCTAGCGTGATTTTGCCGCGCGAAAGGCGGATTAAATTTTTAGCTTTGAGATCTTGAAGTACGCGGTTTATGACATTACGCGAAGTGCCTAAGCGCTCTTGTGATATCATAACACGCCTTAAAATTTCGCAGCCTAAATCTTAATGATAATTATCTAAATATTTAAAATCGCACAATATAATTGCGAACCTCAATCAAATAAAGATTAAATTTATCTCGCAAGGATCTACAATGAGCTCGCTTTTGAGGCAAAACAAAATTTTGTTTAACATCCATCTGATTTTGTCGATCGTTTTTTCTATCCCGCTGCTTATTATAGGCATTACAGGCGCGATTTTGTCGTATCAGCACGAGCTTGAGGCGCTAATAAACGCGGGCTCTAAAAAGGTCGAAAAAACGGGCGAAATGCAAAGCGTGGAGAAAATCCTGCAAAGCTTTAGCGAGCAAACAGGCGCTAAGCAGCCCGTAAGGCTCGTCGTGCCCAAAAGTGATGACGAAGCCTTCGTCATTTACGCAAACAGAAATGATGCGTATCTGGTCGATCCATACACTGCGCAGATCATTGGCAAGGATCGCGGCACGAGCTTTGTGCTAACGGTGATGGCGTTGCATCGAAATTTGGGTCTAGCGCTAAGTGGCAATAAAACCGCAGCCGAGGTCGGCAAACAGATCGTGGGTGCGAGCGTCGTGGCGATGATACTGCTCGTAATAAGCGGCGTATGGCTGCATTTCCCAAGGCTTAGGCGCAAATTTATCGAAGCTATAAGACCAAATTTTAAACTCAAAAAATACGCTCTTTTTTACAATCTGCACACGAGTCTAGGCTCGCTGAGTGTAGTGATTTACCTACTTATCTGCCTAACCGGGCTTAATTGGTCGTATAGCTGGTATAACGATGCTGTGATGAAGCTTTTCGTAAGTTCGCAAAATTTACCGCAAGCTAGCGCGCCTAAAGCCGCTGCTTCTAAAGATCACGCCGCCGCACCTGCTAAAGAGGAGAGCAAAAAGCCCGCTACGTATAAATTTAGCGACGCGCAGAGGGCTTATGAGATATTCAGATCAAGTGGCATAGAGTATAAAGAATTTACCCTAATGCTCGCAGCCGGAGATAAGATCGGCGTCAGGTATTATGAGCCCGATGCGCCCGCTACCGCCCGTCCAAAAGGCGCGAGCGTGAAGCTAAAGGAGGGCAAGGTCGCGGAGCAGAAGCAGACGGAGGGTATCACCGTGGGCGAGTTTAAAGATGCGAACTATCAGCTTCACACGGGCTATTTTTTCGGGCTAGCGGGTAAAATTTTATGGTCGCTCGTTTCGCTTTGTATGGCGCTTTTTATCTTTAGCGGCTTTTATATGACGGCAAAAAGGGCGTTTAAGTCAGAAAAGCCCGGCTAAATTTTACCCTCTCGGTAAGAGGTGCGACGAGCGGCGCAAGAGAGCCGAATATCTACGAATCATTGAGATGAAATTTGCCGAAGCGGATCAAGAAAAGCCCTGATTTAACGATTAGAAAAATTTTGTATGCTCGATGGCGTGGAGCAGCAATCATCAAGATTTATCGCAATACAATCATTTATTGTGGTGCTTTTCCCAGCGCCAGGTTGACCACCAATAAGATAAAGTTTTGGCGTGGAAGTTTGATGATGACAATATCTTGTTCAGAAACACGCTTTACATCTTCTTGGCTAAATTTTGATAATTTTTCAAGGTCTGTCATTTATACAAATCCTTTCCGTATTTATTTTCCAAAGCATCCATAAGTTCCGTGATTTTATTATCCCAGTATTCTTCTGTTTTATCTTTTTCATCAAAAATTCTTTCTTTAATTTTACTCAATTCTATCCATAAGTTTTCACTCCAGCCATCTACACCTATTTTTGCTAATTTTGCAAATGAATTGGAGGCTGCACTTTTAGCTTCAGCTACAACTGCCTCTAGCTCATCTCCACTCATTGCGTAATCCCATTGGATAGTGTCAATATTTTTCATTTTTTAATCCTTTCGTGCTATTCAAGGTATCTTATATATCGTATTAAGTTAATAGAAAATATATTAACTTAATGTTATTCCGCCTGATTTATCTCTATCTTTTTTGCTTGAGTTAAGGACTTTGCGCGCGTTTCGCTCTAGCTCGCTTTTAAATTTTGCGATTTCGGCTTTATCGATTTGGATAGACATGATTTTATTTAGCTTCGTTTCGTTCGCCTGAGCAAAACAAGCTTTGTCGATTCTGCCTTTTTGAAAATCTTGGTCTAATTTGACTTTTAAGCGTTTGAAAATTTCTTCTTTTGAGCCGATACTGATTAGTTTGTAGATCTCTTTTTCGTCGGTTAAAATTTTATTCTTATCGCTATTTCTATTAATGGCGATAATATTAATTTTATCCCCGAAATGCTCTTTTAGCTTTTTTAAACCGCTCGGCAAGTTGCCTTGGATGCTAGACATAACTTCAATGCTCCCGCCGCGCCCATATTCGTTAAAGCGCTTAAAAGTATTGTCTAAAGCCTTTTCGGGCTCTATATGCACTGCAGCAATTGTAACGTCTAATCTCTTTTGCAAGCATTGCTCTATTTTTGGGATAGTCGGCGCCGGGTTTGCCAACTGCCCTTCAAAAATAAGTTTAATTTTATCATCGTTCATACAATTTTTAACCGAGGTTGTTTTCCCGGCTCCAGGAATTCCGGTGATGAAAATTGCTTTGGTTTTATTAGGCTCATCGCGTTTCAGAACCTCTTCAAACCGCGTCGCCGCCAAAACAGCGGAGGAATTATGTATCGCGTCATTTACTAGAGCCCTATTTTCTTTTGCTTCAAAGCAAGGAAAAAGTTCTTTGAATGTATCGGAACAAATATAACGACCACCCATGGTATCAGAGTGTTCATTATATTCTTTCAAAAAATCCTCTAGAGAATTCTCAGCAAGAGCAATCGCTTCGTCTTGAATTCTTCCCAATTCGGCATTAGAGCCGAAATCAATCTTTTTTATTGCGCTTACTAACTTTGATTGAGCCATTTTTTATACCTGCTTGTCGTATTCTTTCAATACTCTCTTTTGGAGCACCGCGATAAAGTTGCTTTTCGATTTTCTTGCGGTATTCGTCGTCGTTTTCCATTCGCGTCAAATGATCGCTCACGCCCTGCCACATTTTCATATCTTCTTCTGTTAAAGCCATTTCAAGTCCTTTCTAAGAAATTTGTAGTATTTTAATACATTCTAATTATAGCATTTATCTTTCTAATAATTATGCAACAAATGTATCTTGGGCCGCAGGAATACGCTTTTGAGTTATATGGGATATTACTACGATGAAAAAGAGAAAACAATAAAACAAATATTGGATAAGGAGCGATAAATGGCGGATATAACTAAATTTTACCTTCGCGGCAAGAGCGGTAAATTTATAAAATTTTACCTCGGTAGAGAAGATCATAAATTAAAATTTACCCGCCGCGCCTGCTTTAAAATTTCTTGCTTAGCGTTATTTGCCTCTTGCGCCGCGAGTGATCATCAAGGACTGCTCGTAGAAAATTAGCAGCGTTATTGAAACGCCCGTGCCTAGCGCCAGCGAGATCGAGATCGTGGCGAGGGCGTTGTCGAAAAACGAGATGAGGTGGGCGAGTTTATGCTCTGCGCCCACGGCTCTGATATAAGAAAACAGCGCCAAAACCGCCTTGTAGGCGTAGATGCCAGGTATCATCGGAAGCAGCGCAGGAAAGGCGATGATCTCTGCGGGCACCTTGAGGCGCTTGGCGCAGAGCATTCCCAAAACGCCGATCAGAAACGACGCAAAAAGCGTCGCGGCGGCGATTGAAAAAATTTGGCTCTGTATCAGCAAAAACCTGCATGAATGCGCTACCGCGGCAAGCAGCGCCGAGAAGGCAAGCGTCTTTTTGGGTGGCATGCACGCATACGCAAACCCGAGTCCCGCCGCAGCGGCAAAGCAAGCGTCCTTAAATACCAAAAGTGCTATATCAAACATTTACAAGCCCCAAATTTGAGATGCTAAGTGTCAGAAAGAGCCCGATCGCGATGCAGATGATCAAAAGCCCGGTGTTCAGCCCTCTGCTGATACCTACGAGCATATTTTCGTTTAGGATGTCAAATACGGAGTTGATCAGCCAGACGCCGGGGATTAAAAACAATATGCTCGATCCCACGGCTACGTCGGGCGTGGCGCTAAGCCCGTAGCGAGCGCCTAGCGAGACGATGAATGAGACTGCGAACGAAACCGCGATGTATTGGATTTTTAGATTGATTTTGAGCCTACTAAGCAGATAGCGGGCGCAAATTCCAAAAGCCGTAGCCGCAAACACTAACGCCATCGCGCCGCTATCGCCGCCGAAAAGCTCGCAGAATGCGGCATTTGCGACGCTTAGCAAAACAAGAGTTTTGGCAAAGCTTTTCTTCTGCGAGGCTAAAATTTCGGCAAATGAGGCTCTGGCGCGCGCAAGAGGGATTTTCTCATCGTAAATTTCCCAGCTAAGCGCGCTTAGCTCCGAGATCAGATCGAAGCTGATACGCGCTGCAGCGCCTGTTTTGACGTAGGTGCGGCGGATAGAGTTGTCCGCAGGGTCCATCACGCTGATGATGAAGTGGCGCACAAAGATCATCAGGCTAGCCTCATAGTCGTAAGCGTCCGCTATCCTGCGCACGCAGCGCTCGATGCGCGCGGTGTAAGTGCCGATACTAAGCATCTTGGCGGTGTATTCGCTAAGAAAATTGGTGAGCTCTTGGATTTGCGGCCTCGCCGCTTCTGCTTCTTTTGCTGCCGCTATTTCTGTTGTCATTATTTCCTCCGCTACTCTTGTAATCTCAATATCGTTTTGCGCTGTTTTCGTCGTTTTTACTTCTACGACGCTCGTTGTAGCTTCCTGTTTTTGCGGCGCCCGCCATCGTTTTTGATGTCGCTATGATGTCCGCCGCCGCGGAATTTTTATTTTTAAAATTTAATGCAGTAGCGCCCGTGGCGGAATTCTCGCCATCTAAATTTGACATGGAGGCGATACCTATGGCGGCAAAGCTTTGGTTGCTTAAATTTTGATCGTTTAAATTTAACGTCGCTTTGGAATTTTCGTCATTCAAATTTAACGCTGAGGTTGAATTCTCGCCGCTAGAATTTTTTGTCGCAGCAGCGGAGCATTCATCGCTCAAATTTGAAGCGGCGGAATTTTGCTCTTTTAAAGAATTCTGCTCACTTAAATTTAAATCGCAGCCCAAATTTTGCTCACTTAAATTTAAACTTTCGGCATCCTCGCAAGATTCGCTAAATTTAGAATTTTTCACGCTTACCTCAGGCTGATGAGATCGAGCGGGTTGATGTGGTAGTTCTGCTGCGTCACTTCAAATGTCAGATCCGAGCCGATGCGCCCGATGATGTAGCCCTTTTTGACGTTGGAGCCTACGCGCACGGTAGGCGGGATCTGATTTAGATGCGCGTAGATCGTGTGGATGCCGCCGCTGTGCTCTAGGATCACGACCTTATCGAGCACGGCGGTTTCTTTAGCAAAGACCACTTTGCCCGGTAGCACCGCCTTAACCTGCGTGTCGCCGCTGTTTGAGCCCAGCACGATATTTTCGTTGAAAAGCTTGATGTTATAAACGGGATCGTTGTAATTGCCGAATTTTCGCTTCAAATACGCGCCGCTTAAAGGCGCTGCGGTCTTGGCTCCGCTGTATTTTTTAACGCGCGAGGACTGATAGCTAGAGCCGTACTGCTTGACCTTTTGGTTGATCTTGCTTACGCGCTCATCCGCTGGTTCGTTCACTTCGGGCTCGGGCTCGCTAGGAGGCGCAGGCTCGGGCTTGCCCGCCTTTTTGGCAGCCGCCTTTGCTTTGGCGTACTCTTTTTCGCGTGCCTGGCGCTCCTTTTGCTTCTGCGCTTCAAGCTTTGCTTGGCGCGCCGTTTCCTCCTTCTGCGCTTTGGCTTTTTCCTCGGCGTCGTCGATGATCTTAAGCTCCTGCAGGGTCTTAGATATGGCGTCTTGCTCGTCGTTTATCTTCTCTAGGCGCGCGATATAGTCCTCTTTGTCCTTTTTCATCTGCGCGAGCTTCTCTTTTTGGGTGGTTTGCTTGGCGTTGAGATCGGTTTTTTTCTTGTCGTAGTCCGCCATGCTCGCCTGGATCGATTTGATCTTTTTGTTCTGCTCGTTGATAAAATTTTGATTATTTTCGTAGTCTTTGATTAACCCCTTCAGCTCGTCGTTCATAACGACGCCGAGCCCCTCTAAAATTTCGCTAGCCATGATAGAATCAGGCGTGGTTGTGGAATTTACGTCGGTGATGAGATCAAATGATAACTCTTGCGAGATCACGCTTGCGATCTTGCTTTCCAGATCGCTTTGCACGCTAAGGAGAGTGGCATTTTGGCTATTTAGCTTCTCAAGCTCCTGCGCTTCGGCGGCGTATTGATCTTTTAAGCCCTCGATCGCGTCGCTTAGCTGTTTGATCTCGCCCTCGCGCTTTTTAAAGCCCTCCTGCTCCTTTACGATCTGGCCTGCGATCTCGTCGATCTTTTGCGAGAGTTGCATCCCCTCCTTTTGCGAGCTTTTGAGCTCTTGACCCGCTTTGGCGATCTTATCTTTCGTGCTTTGTCCCTTTGCGGGCGCGGCATAAGTAAGAGCCGCGGCAAGCCCTAGCGCAAGAAGCGGCGCTAAAAAAGCCCTTTTCATGCTCGTTTATTTCCGATTTGCAGCATCACAAAACTTACCGCGATGATAGATAGCGCCAAGGCGACACCCAAAAGAATCAGCGCATCGTAAGGCAGCACTATGGCGGTGCGCAGATCGCCGATGCCCTTAAGCGTGGTCGAAAACACCTCCCAAGAAGGAAGCGCAATGTAGAAGCAGGTCACGATCAGCGTGGCGATGAAAGAGTCGATTATCGCCATTCGGTAGAGCTTGCCGCTTTTTATAAGAAACGACGCGCCGAAAAGCTCCATGATCTCGATGCGCTCTTTGTGTTCGTAAACCCAGATACGCATCTGGCGGTGAATTAACATCACGCCTAAAAGCACAATGAGAAACGCAAAGCCGTAAACGAGGCTTTTGATAAGCAGTAAAATTTTAAAAATTTCATCGTGGGTTTTTTTAAAAATTTCTACCCTCGTAAGCGAGCCAATAGATTTTAGATCCTGCTCGATCTTGGCAAGCTGCGCGGCGTCGGGGAAGCTTTCAAGCTTGACGCTATAAAATTTAGGCAAATTTTTACTAAGCTCGGCAAAGGCGTTTTGTGAAATTTTATCCTTCAGGCGCTCGGTGATGCCCGCTGTGGAAATTTCGCTAATCGAGCTGATTTTAGGTACCGCTTTTTGCGCGTCTTGCAGGCTGAGCGGGGTTTTGGAGACTAGCACGATGTTGTATTCGTTTTGGATCGAGCGCTCGTAGCTTTTGGTTAGATTGCTCATAAAAATTCCAAACTGCACGGAAAAAAGCAGCGCGACGAGCGAAAAGATCACGCCGAAATGGGTTTTAATCGATTTCATTTACTTTAGCGTCCTTAATCTCAAAATGTCGGTGCCTAAAACGCAGCGTGGCGGGCATTTTGTGCGTTACGATGACGACGCAGGCGTTCCACGACTCGCACGCCGAGCGCAGCAAATTCCAAATAATGGCGCTGGAGTAGTCGTCCAAATTTCCCGTAGGCTCGTCGCACAGCAGCAGGCGCGGATTATGCGCCATCGCACGCGCCAAAGCCACGCGCTGCTGCTCGCCGCCGCTAAGCTCGAGCGGATACTTGCCCATCTTGTGCCCGAGTTCGACATGGCGCAGTAGCTTTTTGGCTTGGTCTTGGCAGACCTGCTGATTGTAGCCCATTATCATTAACGGAAGCATTATATTGCGCTCGATCGTCCATTCGTTGATCAGGCGGTAGTTTTGAAAGATAATGCCGATACGCTGGCGCAGGGTGCGCAGATCGGAGTTCGTGATGCCTTTTAGATCGCACAGACAGACGTTCAGCTCGCCGCCGATGATGTCGATGCCGCCGTAGAAGGACTTAAGCAGCGTGGATTTGCCGCTGCCGCTCTTGCCCGTGATGATGACGAAATCCTTCGCGCCGATGCCGAAATTTGCGTCTTGGATGACCGCGCCCGCCTTTTCGTAGCCCAGCGTGAGGCCCGCTGCGGTGATGATGTTGTAATCGTCCGTTATCTCTGCCATTGTGAAAATATCTCCGAAATTTTTTGATGTGCCGCGTGATTTTCGCGCGTAGGAAGCGGGCGGCAGATAAAGTAGCGCGTACCGCTTGCGTTTACGCGGATGAAACACTGCTGCGGAAAGTCGAATGCACCTAGCGAAAGCAGGATTAGCACGTCTTGCGGCTCAGCGGTGCACGGCTTGCTTTGCTGTTCGTTTTGCTGCTCGGCGCAGCACGGCTTGCTTTGCTGTTTATCTTGCGGCTCGGCACGATTTAATTTGTCTTGGTGTTCGGCTTGTAGCTCGGCTCGCTTCGGCTCACTTTGGCGCTCAACTTGCGACTTGATAGAGTTTGACTTATTTTGTAATTCTGCTTGCGATTCGACAGCGTGGTTTAGCTCGTTTTTTAGTTCGGCTTGCAATTCATTTTTGCAAAGTAAGACGCTTGCGTTCGTTGTATTTCTAGCACTCACTGCGCCGCCGTCTGTTAAATTTATGCCCTTTACGCTCAAGCGATCCTCGTTTAAATTTGCGCCCGTTTCATCTGCATGGTTTGTATTTAGTGCGTCGCTCGCTTTTTTTAGAATTTGCGTAACGTTCGCTTCATCCGTGTGGGTTGCATTTGATGCGGCGCTTGCTTTTGCTGCACGGGTCGCTGCGAATGAGCCATCCAAATTCGGCACATTGTTTGTATCTATTGTGCTGATCGCTTCGGGTGTAGTGCTTGTGCCTGTCGCGCCGATAGCTGCAAGCGTGCCCTCCGTGTCGCTAGCATTTAGCGCGCTGCTTGTCGCGATCTGCTCGCAGGCTAAAGCGCGCTTTTCGCTTGGGGCGGGGCGGCTAAATTTAGCGCTTACTGCGACAGGAACGTCACTCATTAAATTTACGCCGTTTGAGCTAGAGCAATTTTGATTTAAATTTATACTCTCTTTTGCGCCCGTCTTATCCGCGCGGTTTGTATTCAGTGCGCCGCTTGCTTTTTTTAGAATTTGCGTAGTGTTCGCGCAAGCTGAAATTTTATCGCCCGCTGTCGTAGTTAAAATTTTGCCGCCGCTTGCCGAAATTTTATCCATGCTCGCGCGCTCGGTTAAATTTTTGTCGCGCGTCGCGTCTAAATTTATAGCTTTGTCGTTTATCGCTTCTCCCGCGCCGCTTAAATTTACGCCGTCCTCTGTGCAAGCCCCACCCGTGCCTAAGCTTTTCTGCGCGTCAAAGTAAAAAATTTCCTCAAAATGCACGAAAAAATCCTCACCTTTGAAGGTGAAATTTTTAAAATTTCGCGCAATTGCCGCCGCGTCAAATTTTAAAAATTCCATCTCAAACTGCTGCGGCTCGCCACGGCTCGCGGTTTTGTTCTCGTAGATCAGATCGTAGATATCTTTATCCATTTTGCGCCATCTATCCTCGTATTTGCTAGCTACCGCGGCGTCGCGGTTTTTGAAGTGCGAAATTTCACCCGCTTTGCGCTGCACGTAGGGCGAGAGTTTTTGCATCGCGTAGAGGAAGTACTCCTCGCTGTCGGTACGAAGCTCGAAGCGGCCGCCGAGCCCGAGCGTGCGCGCGATCTGCGAGGCGAACTCGTCGCTTATGACGCGGCGGTGCGGTGCGTCGTCCCACGGCACGGGGAAGTGCAAAAACACGCGCTGCAGGCAGCCCGCGGGAAGCAGGCTCAGTAAAACCCGCGCGTCAGTGGCTATGAGAGCGATGTTTTGCAGCCCCTTGCGGATCGCTAGCTTTGCGACCTGCTCGATTGCGGGCTTGTAAATTTCGATGCCGATTAGCAGCGCGTCTTGATTTGAGCGCGCTTGATGAAGTAGGTGTCTGCCCGAGCCGAAGCCGATCTCGATGAAAATTTTATCAAATTTAGAGCTTTTTACGAGGGATAAAATTTCATTCTCGTCCAAAATCAGCGGCGTTTTTTCGGTAAGCGAACTGTCTTTGTAAGCAAACGCTTGCGAAATAATCCGCCCGCAGAAGCGCTCTTTAAAAATTTCAAGCGCTCGCTGCAGATGACCGATCTTGGCGGGTTTGGTGATCTTTTCGCCCTTTACTATCACCTTGTCGCCGCTGGGCTTCAGGGTGATAAAAAACTCGCTATCAAAGCTCTTGGTTCGCACAAGCGTTAAATTTCTGCCGAGAGCCGTCTCTAAAAACTCGGTCTCGCCGAATTTCGCAGGCAGCGGCGGCAGACTCACGCTTTGGGCTATGAAATTCGGCAAACTTTATTCTGCCTGCGCTGCGGCAATGACTGCACTAGGCTTGGACAGCTCTCCGTTTTCGGTTTTGACGGTAATACGGTATTCGTATCCTTCGCCGTAATCGATATTGTCGATATACTCAGCGCTAAGTCTGCCGCGAACCTCTTTAATCGTGCTCCATGACTCGCCTCCCTTAGGACGGCGCTCGATTAGATAGGAGCTTACGCGAAGATCCGGATGCGGGCGCCAGATGATCTTAACGCGGCCCGGAAGCCCGTAGATCGCCTGCGCAAACGGCACGGACTCTAGCATCTTAGCGGTGCTTGCGATAGCGACCGGAGAAGGAGCCGAAACGCCCTTGGCGCCGTATGTGCGCACCGTGTATTTATACGAAGTGCCCGGCTGCAGCCTCGTATCTACGTAGTGAGTGGAGTATGGGTCTGCGATGGTGGCGATCTTTTTGGCTTCGCCGCCGCTTGCAGGCGCTCGGTAGACTACAAACCCCAGCACGGCGGTATTGCTGTCATATCTAGGCCACTCAAGTCCGATTTCATTGTCGCTTGTGATCGTCCTAATACCCTCTACGCGCGGCAGGCTTTCGTCGCTTGCGCTAGGCGCGCTAGACGTAGCGCAGCCAGCCACTAGTATCGCTAAAGTAGCGCTCAACGTTAGTTGGTAAAATTTTTTCATAAATTTCATCCTTTACCTTTTGATTTGTCGTAAAATTTAGAAATTCGCTCGGCAAGCCCGCGCATATTTTCACCTCTTTGCCGCTTCGCGGATGGATGAAATAGAGCAAATAGGCATGGAGCAAAATCCTGCTAATTTTAGCGTTTTCGCTCTTAAATCCGTATAAATGATCGCCCAAAATGTGCCGATTTATCGAGCTTAAATGCACGCGGATCTGATGCGTGCGGCCCGTGAAGAGCTTTGCCGCGACGAGATTAAAGCTCTTTAGACTTAGCGGCGGCAGAATTTGGTTTTGAGCGGGATTTTTAAAATTTAAAAATTTATTCTCGGCGAGACGGGCGGGGTGGGTTTGATCCGCGCTCATTTTGGCGGTTAAAATTTTATCTGCGTTATCCGCGCGGCTGCTTGGAATTTTATCTGCGCTTTGGATTGAAATTTTATCCGCGCTCCGCATGCAATTATTTGAAATTTCATCCGCGTTATTCGCGCCTGCGTAGTCGTTTAAAATTTCATCCATGCCCGCGTTGGGATTCGCGCTTGCGTCGGTCGCTAAAATTTTACTCGTATCCGCACCCCTGCTAGCGCTTAAAATTTTATCCTTGCCTGTGGATACGGCTGAAATTTTGCCTATATCTGTGGTCGCATCTGAAATTTTATCGGTCGCCGAAATTTTATCCGCATCACCCATTGAAATTTTATCCGTAGCGTCACCCAAAATTTTGTCCTTAGCCGAAATTCTACTTGCGCCTGCGTTCGCAGCTAAAATTTTATCGGCGGCTGAAATTTCATCCATGCCCGCGTTATTGCCCGCAGCTGTACTATCGCCCGCGCTCGTACTTAAAATTTCATCGCACTTCTGGGCGGAGTTTTGAAGCTCGCTTAGTTCCGCTCCGCTTAAAATTTCATAAAACGCGCTCTTTGCATTGCGTCCGCCGGGCACGATCCCCATTTTTAGACGGTTTGCGGGGTTGCGAGCGATCGGGCGCTCGATCACGCAGGGCTCTTTCAGCGGTAGGTCGATGAGCGCGAGGTATATCCGCCCCATGCTCTTGTCGCTTAGCTGCGCCGAGAGCGCGGCGTGCGCGGCGTTGTTTTTGGCGACGAGTAGGGCGCCGCTGGTGAGCTTATCCAGGCGGTGCACGATGCCTGCGCGAAGCTCGCCGCCGAGGCTAGAGAGCAGATAGCCGCGAGACTTGAGCCAGTCCACGAGCGTGGGCTCTTTGACGCTTGCGGCAGGGTGGACGGTAAGGCCTGCGGGCTTGTTTACCACTAGCAGATCCTCGTCCTCGTATAAAATTTCAACGTCGAAATCTAGCCGCTCTGCGCTTGTTTGCTGCGGCGCGGGCGCGGGGTAGTCGATGTGCACGAGTTCGCCCGCGGATAGCTTGTAGCCAGGCCTGCTCTGCACTGCGCCATCCACTCTGACCGCAGCGGATTTGATTAAATTTGATATTTGGTTGCGCGAAATTCCAAGCTGCGAGCTTAAAAAAACATCGAGCCTTTCGCTGCATTGTGCTATTAGATTATCCAAATTTATACCTTTTTTGGCTATTCTTACGTCAAAATTTTAATTAGGATTAAGCGTTGTTTAAAATTGACAAAAAGATTTTAGCATATTTTGATTTCATTCAACCTTTTTTGATCGTGCCGATAGTGGTTTTTTCATACGTTTTAATAAGCGAGGCAAACGACGTGCTATCCTCGAAGCAGGTGGTTTATTTCGGCGTCGGATTTGCCGTTTTTACGCTGTTTTTTCTCTTTCCGATACGCAAATTTTTATATCTGATCCCGATATTTTATTGGACCAACATCATATTGCTGCTAAGCGTCGATTTTTTCGGCGTTAGCAAGCTAGGAGCGAGACGCTGGCTGGAGATCCCTTTCGTGCATTTTACGCTGCAGCCCAGCGAGGTGATGAAGCCCGCGTTTATCCTAATGCTGATGTATCTGATACACAAAAATCCGCCGCCGAAAAACGGCTACGGGCTGAAGGATTTTTTGCGCCTAAGCTTTTACATACTTCTGCCCTTTGTTTTGATCGCTAAAGAGCCTGATCTGGGCACCGCCGCGATACTTTTTTTGACGGGATTTGCGATCCTTTTCATCATCGGCGTCGATAAAAAAATCTGGCTTACGCTGATCATCGTTTTTGTGGCCAGCTCGCCGATTTTGTACGAAAACATGCACGATTATCAAAAAAAGCGCATCGCCGATTTTATCAGCGAGGAGCCCAATTATCAGGTCAAGCAGGCGATCATCGCTATCGGAAACGGCGGCATCTACGGCAAGGATAGAGATGAAGCGACGCAGACGCACTTTAAATTCTTGCCGATTGCGACGAGCGATTTTATCTTCGCTTATACGATCGAGCGCTTCGGCTTCGTGGGGGCTGCCGCGCTGATTGCGTTGTATGCGCTGCTGATACTGCATCTGCTGAGCCTGAACTACGATTTCAAAAGCGATTATCTGATACGGGTCTTTACGAGCGCGCTTGCCTCGCTTATCTTTATCTACGCGGGCGTCAATATCTCGATGGTGGTGGGCTTCGCGCCCGTCGTAGGTGTACCGCTGCCGTTTTTCAGCTATGGAGGCAGCAGCTTCATCACCTTTATGATCCTCTTTGGAATTTTACAAAATTTGCTGACGTTTAGGATGAAAGATAACTACAAGACCTACAAGATTAGGATGTAAATTTGCGCTTGCACGGATAAATTTTGAAATTCTACAAAATCGCGCGGGACTTGTTTTTAAGTCGGCGGTGAAATTTGAAGCAGCGGCGCTAAATTAAAACTCGCTACAAAATCACGTCGATACCGAGCGTAAAAACCACCGCGAAAAGGGCGTATGTAAAGGCAAATTCCAAAGTTTGCGAATTAAAAAATCCATAGTACAAAATGCTCGTGAAAAATCCGCCCACGAAGGCTACGGCAAAGATTCCGATCCGCGCCGCGACTGGCTTTGCGCCGCAAAATTTGTATAGATAAAAAACCCCGTAGAAGCTGATCGCAAACCAGATCATCGCAGGCACCGGCCCGCCTAGGTCTATCATGCCGAACAGATTGGCTAAATTTAAAAGCAGCAAAAATATCACCGCAAGCGCGATCAGCGCGGATTTGATCATCTATCGCGCCTTGCGCCATCCGCGGAATTTTCACCGCCCTGATTGAAATTTTGCGCAGAATTTTCGTCTGCGCCGCCTTCGCCCGCGCTACCGTTTGAAATTTTAAAATTTCCGTCGGAATTTTCATCGGCGCCGCTCGCGAAATTTTCACCGAGGTCGCTATTAGAATTTAAAATTTCATACTCGCTTTGAGAATTTGAAATTTCGCCGTTGCCTTTAAAGCTTAAAATTTCATCCGCCGCAGCGTCTTTGCTTTGCGGCTCCTGCGCCTCTTTTGCGCTGCCGAAATCCGCGTCTTTTAAATTTGCGCTCTCATCATTTTTAAAGCCTTCGTCCGCAGAATTTTTATAAGCTTTGTTTGAAAATCTTTTGTGCCTAATCTGCAGATAAAAGACGAAGGCGACGAACGCCACCGCCGTGATCGCGATGTAGTAGTGGTTCTCGAAGAGCAGTACGCCCTCTACCAGCCCCGAAAACAGCGCCAGCAGCGAGGCGGCAAGAAACGGAAAGCGCACAAGCTCCTTTTCGCCGATCGCTAAGGCGATGAGCGCGACGCCGAAGATCGTGGCGTTTAGCAGCGCGCCTAGGATTTTGATTTCGGCGAAAAGATTTGGATTTACGCGCGAAGTGACGTAGAGTGCGAGCGCAACGGCTGCGAAAAGCAGGATCAAAAATACGATTTTTTTCATTTTGTACCTTTTAAATTTTATCTTTAAATTTACGATTCAGCCGCACCTTTAATGCACATAGAGCGCAGGCATCGGCACGCTGTAACTGCCACGTTCGCAGCATTACGCAAATATTATTGCGCGTCCTGCGGACATAGAGCGAAATTTCAGGACGCCACTGCGCCGTTAAGCGCGACTGGCGCAATATACACGCTCATAACTTAAAGCGCAATCCTAATTGCGCGGACGCGGTTTGAAACACAGCTCGCATTAGTGCGACTAAATTGCTATTTTCGCGCGACTCAAATGCGATCCTATCGGTAAATTTAACCGCCAGCTCCGCTCTGCTGAGCAAGTAGCGCCAAGTCCGCGTTTAAAAATTTTACGCCGAGCTACGCTAGAAGTTCTGCGTAACCCGTACGCATCCCTAGCTCGCATACGCCGCAAGACGCTCCGCAAAATTTACCCGCCA
The DNA here is from genome assembly GCF_938017775.1 of uncultured Campylobacter sp. GTDB lineage: Bacteria > Campylobacterota > Campylobacteria > Campylobacterales > Campylobacteraceae > Campylobacter_B. The sequence continues at coordinate 25,674 of NZ_CALIIU010000072.1, read as the reverse complement.
GCAGTAAATATTTGGCACGCGGGCGGATTTTTGCGCGCAGCGCCGTACGTTTTGTTTTAAATTTAGCGCGGCGGATTTTAAAATTTTAAATTTACCGTTTTTGCGCTGCGTTTATCCGCAATATCCGTGCCGCTCACCAAACTTATATCCGCGGAGCAAATCTCGCGCCGAAATAAAATTTCATCCTGCTCTCAGAAAGCGCAGCGCGTGAAATTTCATCACTTGTTTTTCTGAAAGTACGCGTCTACGCCGTTTGCGATACCCTGAGCGATGCGATCTTGATAGGCGCTTTTGCCTAAATTTTTACCCTCCTGCGGGTGCGTGATGTAGCCCATCTCCACGAGCACCGCGGGCATCGTAGCGCCCACCAACACCCAAAATGGCGCCTCGCGCACGCCGCCGTCTCTGCTCGAGAAGCTCTTTTTGACCGAGCTTAGCATATAGCTTTGAATATCGATGGCAAGCTTGTTTGAGGAGATTATCTTCTCGCGGTTTAAGAAATTTAGGAAGGTCTGCTTCGAGAAGGTGTTCATATCCTCCAAATCGCCCCTGTTTTCGAGTGCGGCGGCGTTTTTACTGCGCTCGCTTCTAGCCGGACTTAAGAAAAAGGTCTCCACGCCGCTCATTTTAAGTGCTGAGCTAGCGTTAGGAGCGGCATTTGCGTGGATCGAAATAAACATATCGGCATTTCTTTTAGCGGCGAAAGCGGTGCGCGACCTTAAATTTATAAACACGTCGGTGCTGCGCGTGTAAAGCACCCTATAGCCGCGTTTTTGAAGCAGCGCGCCGAGCTTTTTGGATGTGGCTAGTACGACATTTTTTTCCTTCAGCCCGTTTCCGACCGCGCCCGAATCGCTGCCGCCGTGACCAGGATCGATTACGATGAGCTTGCCCTTGGTTGATTTGTAAATTTTACCGGCGGCCACGGATGCGGTTTTGGCACCTTGCGCATCATCTATCGTGCTGATTTGCGGCTCGCTATCTTGCTCTCGTCCGCGCTTGCGCCCTGATTTTTGATCCTTGTTTTTTTCTGCGCGCGCGGATTTTGCGGCTTTTAAGCCTTCAGCCGTACTTAAAATCATCATATTGCCGTTAATTTCTACGTTTGCGTTGAATTCTTTCGGGTCGCTAAGTACGACGCGCACGGTCTTGTCGTTGTATTGCGAGACGCGTACATCGCTAACAAAGCTATCTTTAAGCCGTGTTTTTTGCGATTTTTGCCGCGCGCTAAAATCAATCACGAAGCGAAAATTATCACTACTCGCGATCGTAAAATCTTTATAATCGCCGCGCTTTAGATCGCGGTTAAACTCAAGCACGATCTCGTTTTTATCGCCGCGCAGAGAATTTAGCGCAAGCTGGGCGTTTTTATCCGCTTTTTTGACGCTGCTTTTTTTAAGCTCGCTGCTTTGATCAGCGGCGTCATCGTCTTCGTTTTGCGTGGTCGCGTCCTCGCCGCCATCGTCCTCTTGGGCGTCTATGGCCTCGTCCGCGCCGATAGGTCTAGTCGAGCGTAGAAATTCCAAATCCTCTTTGGAAAGCGAGCTTAGATCGGCATTTTTTGCAGCTTGCGTTTTTTTGGCGGAGGAGTTTTTGGAATTTTCCGCTTTGGAGCTTTTCTCGCTTTTTATGGATTTTGTTTTGGAGTTGCCCGAAGCTTGGGAATCCTCGCTGCTAGCGGAGCTTGTTTTTTTGGAATTTTTAGAGCTTTTCTTTTCGGCGGAGTTTGAGTTTTGTTTGCTCTCGTCGCTAGAGCTTTTGGACTTTGTTTTATCCGCGCTCTTTGTATTTAGGCGCGCGAGCTCCTTTTCGTAGGGCAATGAGTCGAGCCCTAAATTTTTCGAGCTGTAAACCAGCCTTTTTAGCGCTTTTATTCGGACTTCCTTCTGCGACGCGCCTTCGTAGAGCGATTTTAGCTCCTTGTGCAGCGAGCGCTTGTAATTCGGCGTCGCTACGATGAAATCCTTATCGAATTTTGCAAAAAACGCCTCGCTAGAAGCCCCAAACGCCAATACGCAGCTAAAAGCCGCGATTAGAAAAATTTTAACTATCTTCGCCATTTACAAGTTTTTCTATCAATTCCTTTACGGATATTATCTCGTTTAATCGCCATCCGTTCGCACCGGTAAAAAACAGACCGCTTTGCGTTTTACCCAGATACGCGTCGCTTAGGCGGTCGGCGATGCAGTATCCTACGGCATTAGCGCCTTTGCCGCGCTCGCATGGGCTTACGCAGTTGCTGATACAGCGGATCTTAGGCGCCGTGCCTGCGGCGATCATATCTTGCAGATTGGTATGAATGCCGCGCGCGGGATAGCCTACGGGCGATTTTAGAAGCCGTATGTCCTCTTTTTTGGCATTAAGAAGTACCTGCTTAAATTCCTCCGCGGCGTCGCATTCAAAGGTGCCGATGAAGCGCGTGCCCATCTGCACGCCGTCCGCGCCCAAAGATTTCACGCGATCGATGTCGGTTTTATCCCAAATTCCGCCTGCGACAAATAGCGGGAAGCTGCCCCATTGCGAGATTTCCGCTTTTACTTGCGGGATTAGATTATCCAGCGCAAACGCGGGATCGCCGCACTGCTCGTAGGTAAAGCCCTGATGTCCGCCGCTAAGAGGACCCTCCAGCACTACGGCATCCGGAATGCGGTTATAGCGCTGCTTCCAGCGTTTGGCGATGATCTTAAGAGCCTTGGCGGAGGAGACGATGGGTACGAGCGCGACGTCCGGGAAATCTGCCGTAAATTCCGGCAGATTGGTAGGAAGTCCCGCGCCGCTTATGATAACGTCGATGCCTGCCTCACACGTGTCGCGCACGATGCATTCGTAGTCGTTCGCCGCGCACATTACATTCATCCCCAAAGGTGCATCGCCGCAAATTTTACGGGCGTTTTGCACGATGGCAAAAAGCGCCTCTTTGCTATAAAAATTCTCGCTTTGATATGGTCTGCCATCGAGCGATTTTTTGGCAAATTTAAGATTTTCGTAGTAGCCGGTGCCGACCGAGCTAATGACGCCTAGACAGCCGTTTAGGCTGACATTGCCGGCTAGCTTGTCCCAGCTGATACCAAGTCCCATGCCGCCTTGAATTATCGGGTGCGCAATCTCGTGTTTGCCTATTTTTATATTCATTAATCCACCTTTAATTTAGCGAATTTTTTCTTCCCTACTTGGAGTGTATATTCGCCCGAACTAAGCTGAAGCTGCTCATCTAAAATTTTATTTTGATCGATACTGACGGCGTTTGATTTTATCAGCCTGCGCGCATCCGAGCTAGAGACGGCAAGCTTGCAGCTGATGAGCGCCTTTACGATCCATGCAGGCGAGCTTACGTGGTACTCCTTGATCTCGCTAGGAAGCTCGCCGGCACCGTGGACGCGGTCAAATTCCTGCTTGGCCTCAAAGGCGGTATTTTCGTCATAAAATTGCGTGACGATCTCGGAGGCAAGCTCCTCCTTAACCGCCTTAGGATGGATCGAGCCATCCGCCACAAAGCCTTTTATTAGCTCAATATCTTCGCTACTCTTTTGGCTTAGTAGATTATACCAATCCCACATTAACGCATCGCTGATACTCATCACCTTGCCGTACATATCATGAGGCGTATCGGTTACGCCGATGTAGTTACCCAGGCTCTTGCTCATCTTATTCGTGCCGTCGGTACCTACCAAAAGCGGCATCATCACGACGCTTTGTTCTTTGCCGACATCATAAATTCTTTGTAGCTGGCGACCCATTAAAAGATTAAATTTCTGATCGGTACCGCCGAATTCTATATCGCATTTCATGCAAACGCTGTCGTATCCTTGCAGTAGCGGATACATAAACTCGCTGATGCTGATCGGCTGCTCGGCCTTGTAGCGCTTCTCAAAGTCGTCGCGCTCGAGCATCCTGGCAACATTAAAAGTGCTTGATAGCTCGATCATACCGCTAGCACCCAGGCGGTTGGTCCATTCGGAGTTAAACATCACTTTGGTTTTAGCGGGATTTAAAATTTTAAAGACCTGCTGCTCGTAGGTTTTGGCGTTTTGAAGCACAACTTCGCGCGCTAGTTTTTTGCGAGTCTCGCTCTTGCCCGTAGGATCTCCGATTTGAGCAGTAAAATCACCGATTAGAAATTGCACGATCGCGCCGTGGTTTTGTAAAAATGCAAGCTTATTTAGCACGACGGCGTGTCCTAGGTGCAGATCCGCAGCAGTGGGATCCATGCCGATTTTGACGTAAAAGACCTCGCCGCTGTCGTAGTAGCGCCTAATCAGTGCCTCTATTTGCTCTTCGCCGATGATCTCCGCGACACCGCGCTTAAAATTTTCCATAATGCCTTGAATGTCAGCCATTTGCTCTCCCTTATTTAGTTTTTATATACGTCCGTAAGTGATACGAAATCCACGATTTTAAAGCGGTTTTTGAGTTTGTCTTTAATCTCCGTGGAGTCTAAATTTTCGTTTAGCTCGATGATAATCTCAAAATAATCCGACGTCGTTTCGCTATTTTCGTTGAGGCTTATCGACACTAGATCGACCTCGAGCTTGACTAAATAGTTTAAAAACGTCGCTAGCGAGCCGCGCTTGTTTTCTAAATTTAATATGATCTTGTAGCGGTGCGGCGCATTGCGCGTCCATTTTACGAAGATCATCTCATCGGTTTTGATTAGCTCGCTTGCACGTTCGCACAGCTTGTGATGCACCGTTACGCCGTGTCCGTTGCGAAAGCCGATGATGTCGTCGCCACGCTTTGGGTTGCAGCAGTAATCAAACTCAACCTCGTCGATTTTAAAATTTGAATACACCACGATGTTGTCAAATTTTTGCTTCTCGATCTCATACTTGCTGCGAAATTTCATATTGAAAAATTTCTCTTTGAGCGGGTATTTTTTCAGCGCGTTTACGACGTCTTTTAAAAATACCGAGTCATAGGCTGCTTTGCCGATCTTTTTGCTTAAATTTTCTTTTTCAAGCCAGCTTAAAATGCTCTCCTTGCTCGTCGTAAAGATCGCGCATAAAATTTTAATTGCTACTTCAAAATTTATATCTCTGATCTTTTGCTTGCAAAATGCCTTTATCGTTGCGCGCGCCTTGCCCGTTTTTACAGAGCTTAGCCAGCTGCAGCGATAGTGTGGCTCGCTTCCGGTGATGATATGAACGATATCTCCGTTTTTAAGCTCCGTTAATAGCGGCACCTTGACGCGGTTTATAAAGGCCTCGGTCGCTTTTAAGCCCACTTGAGAGTGTATCTCGTAGGCGTAATCAAGCGCCGTAGCGCCGCGCGGCAATGTAAAAATTCCGCCCTTTGGCGAATACACGGCGATATCTTCGACGTAGAGGCTGTCTTTAGCGTATTCGTAAAGATCCTCGGCGTTGGCGTCGTCCTCTTCCTGCATGCCGATGTCGTTTAGCCAATCGAGCTTCGGATTTATCGAGCCGCTATATTTATACTTCCAGTGCGCTGCAACGCCGAATTCTGCGGTATTATGCATATCGAAGGTGCGGATCTGTACCTCTACGATCATGCTTTCGTTAAAGACGGTCGTGTGGATCGTCTGATATCCGTTTTGCTTTGGAAGTGCGATATAATCCTTAAAGCGCGATATAAGCGGATTAAATTTAGTATGGATGATGCCCAAAGCCAAATAGCAATCCATCGGCTTTTGCACGATGATTCGGATAGCCAAAAGATCGAGCACCTCCTCGATCGAAATTCCTTTGCGCTGCATCTTTAAAAAGATCGAGTAGTAGTGCTTCATCCGCTTTTGGATCTCAAAGCTGCCCTCACTAAAGCCGTTTGAAAGCATATACTCTTTGATCTTTTCGCTAAATTTGTTCAAGCTCATCTGAAGCTGCTGCTTATGCTCTTCGACGTATTCGGCGATCGCCGCGTACTCTTTAGGCATGACGTATTTGAAGCTAAGATCCTCAAGCACATTTTTGATTGATGAAATTCCAAGCCTGTGCGCGATCGGCGCATAAACCAAAAGCGTCTCCTCGCCGATACGTTTTTGCTTATCGGGGCGGAGTGCGTCTAGGGTTAGCATATTGTGCAGCCTGTCGCAGAGCTTGACTACCAAAACGCGCTGATCGTTAATGGAGATCATCAGCATCCTACGGAAAGTAAGCGCCGTGGTGCGTAGCTTGGCGTTACTATCGCCGGATGGGGCTAATTTATCCTCTCTGATGTTTACGATTTTAGTAAGCCCTTCTACGATTTTGGCTACTTCGTCGCCGAATCTTTGTCTAACCTGCTCGATGCTGTAATCTGTATCCTCTACTACGTCGTGTAGTAGCGCAGATATCACCATTGCGTCGTCTCCGCCCATAAAAGATACGAAGCAAGCTACCAAAATCGGATGGATCGCATACGGCTCGCCGCTTTTGCGAAACTGCCCGTCGTGCTGTGCGATGCATAAATTTATAGCATCCACCAGTAACGGAGTGGGCTCTTTTAGATTATAAAGCAGCTGCTTGGCGCTTTGAATGTCTTTGGTATCGACGACATCGTCGATGAGACTTTCTAAGAAGTTATCATTAATCCTTGTCAACGATTCCATCTAATGCGATCTTACCTTCGGCTAGTTCCAAGATTGCTATATCGGCAAATTTCATCCTGCGAGTATCTACGTTATCTATTAACGGCGGTTCGCCTGCAGCTAGCTGCTCGGCGCGTTTGCTTATCATCAAAGATAGCTTATATCGGTCTCCACCCGTTACTTTTAAAGCCTTGGCTACAATTTGTTCGGTTCTCATCAATTCTCCTTAAATTTAAAATTTCAGTTTTTTACGATCGAGCAGGAGCTTAGATCTCCGCCATCGACGATTTTGTATAAATTTCCGCTCTTAAACATATTGCACACGATGATCGGAAGCGCATTGTCTTTAGCAAGCGCGATAGCCGTATCGTCCATCACCCTGATGTTGTCGTGCAGGGCTTGATCGTAAGTGACTTTGGAAAGCAATTTCGCGTCTTTAAATTTTTGCGGATCCTTGTCGTAGATCCCCATAACTTTGGTGGCTTTTATGATAGCGTCGGCTCCGATCTCGATCGCGCGGAGAGTGCCCGCAGTATCGGTCGTGAAGAATGGATTTCCCGTGCCCGCGGCAAAGATCACGACGCGGCCTTTTTCGAGGTGCCTTTTAGCGCGGCCGATGATGAAGGTCTCGCAGATCGCTTCCATCTTTATCGCGCTTTGCACGCGTACATCCATACCTGCGTATTCTAGCGCCTCTCTCATCGCGATTGCGTTGATGACGGTGGCTAGCATGCCCATATGATCGCCGCTGGTGCGTTTGATGATACCGCTAGCTGCGGCGCTTACGCCTCTTATGATGTTGCCGCCGCCGATTACGATGCCTACTTCGATGCCGCCCTCTACGAGCTGCTTGATCTCTTTAGCGATAAATTTTAAAATTTCGCTGTCGATCCCAAAGCCGTTCTCTCCCGCTAGCGCTTCACCCGAAAATTTTACGAGTATGCGATTGTATTTAGCCATAAATTTAGCTCCTAATAAAATTTTAAAATATTACCCAAAAGTCGTTTAAAAATAACTTTTTAGGCTATTTTAGATGATCTTTAAGGCGATTTATCCAGATCTTTTTCGGAGCGATTATCTCGCTAGCGCTGCCGTTTACGGCGTGATAGATCAATGTACCGTGCAAGCTCGCGTAGTAGCGGATTATGAGGCGCTGCAAATAGGGCTCGTAGCTCGGCACGAACCAGCCGTTATTACTGATCGCTACGACGTATTTGGGCGAGCCTTCGTAAAGCTCTGCGCGCGTAGCCTCGTAGCAAACGGCGCTTCTTACGCTTCGCCCGCCAAGCTCGTAGTCGCTAAAACCGCTAGCCGTCGAAAAATCGGTCACGCCGCCTAGTAGCACGCGGTTGATGAAATTTCGCGCAAATTCTGGCAGCGGCACCATTTCGCCAAACGGCACCAAAATGTGTTTATCGAAGCGCTTCATTTCCCCGTTCGCAAAAAGATAGGCGCTGTTGTAAAATTTCCCGTTCTCATACGCTTCCGCGCCCGCTACGATAGTAATTGCGCGCGATTTTTCCTTTAGAGCTTCAACTAGCACGTTTTCTAAATTTAGCGGCATCGCAAAGGCGCTCTCGGGCAAGATTATCGCGTCTTGTCCCTCTGCGATCGCATCATCAATCCGAGCCAAATTTGCCAACGCGGCGGATAAAATTTTATCTTTCGCCCAGATGTCATGCTGCGAAATATCGGTGTTTGCGAGTGAAATTTTAATCGGTAGCGGCTCGGGCTCTTTTTGGCTGAATTGCAGCGCGCAGATCAAAAATGCCGCGAAAATTAAGGCGTTAAGCTTAGCTGCCGCGCCGCGCCCGCGCAGATACAAAACCGTGCAAAGCCCCGCTAAAATCAGAGCCAGCGCGCTAAGATCGGCTCTGAAAATTCCATGGCTTAGCAGCAGTTCAAAATTTAGCCAATCAAAGCCGAAAGGATGGATAAATTTTAGAATCAAAAGGCACGCAGCGCGCAAAACCGGCGCGTCAAAGATCGCAAAGATGCGGAAAATAAAGGCGTAAACGAGGCAAATTCCAAGAATTTCAATCGGGATCAAAAATGCAAGATCGAAATAGATCAGGCTGAAGCTGATCCAGTGCATCCACAGCGCGCCGATAAAAAACCCGCACCAAAACCACTCCGCCTTGCTTGCTTTTAGCAGATAAAAAAGTGCCGCTATCGCAATTAGAGGCGAGAAAAATTCCGCCGCCAAAACAGCCAAGCCGTCAAATTTAGAGCTTAAAATTTCTACGAAAATAAAATTTGAAAGCGCAAGGGCAAGAACAAAGCCTTTATTTATGTAACTTAATGTAAAATAGCTACTTTTTAAATTTCTAATGAAGGAAACACATGGAACAAGGAAACTTCTTTGCATCAATCCTGCCTATCGTCGTAATCTTTGCGATTATGTATTTTTTGATTATCAGACCGCAGCAAAAGCAGGCCAAGGATCATAAAGCGATGGTCGATGCGCTCGGCAAAGGCGATAAGATCATAACTAGCGGTGGCATAAAATGCACGGTCGTGAAAACAAACAATGATTTTATCACAGTTAAGCTTAACGATGAGGTCATGGTTGAGCTGGATAAACAATTTGTGGCAAGAAAATTAGATGAGCAGTAAAATTTCATACCGCCTACTGATCTTTTTGGCTGCGGTAATTTTTTCGGCGATTTTTGCCGCGCCTTCGATCTTTCAGACCGAAAAGGGAAGCAAGATAAACTTGGGTCTGGATCTACAAGGTGGTCTGCATATGCTTTTGGAAGTTCAAAGCGACGAGGCTGTCGTTTCAAAGATCAAATCGATCGCCGCTAGCGTTAATTACGCCGCCAAGCGCGATGATCTGCTGATGGACGGGCTAAAATTAGAAGGCGATTCGTTTGAGTTTGAAATTTTAGACGCGGACGAGGCTTCTAAATTTGATGCGATTTTGCATAGTGCCGCAAGCGGATTAGACATTCAAAAATCTGGCGAAAAATACCGCGTCACACTAACACCTGAGGAGGTCGAAGCGACTAAAAAATACGCGATTGAACAGGCCGTCGAGACTATCCGAAACCGCCTAGATCAATTCGGACTTGCGGAGCCGACGGTAGCAAAGCAGGGCGAGAGTTATATTTTGGTTGAGCTTCCGGGCGTCAAAAGTGCAGCGGATGAGCAACGCGCCAAAGATCTGATCGCCAAAGCAGCTCACTTGCAGCTTATGGCGGTGGACGATGTGCGCCAAGACCGCGCGCAGACTATCAGCGCAGCGGATGCCAGAGCTTACGGAGACGTGATCTACCCGGACGTTAAAAATCCGAATTACAAGTATCTCATAAACGAAATTCCAGTGCTAGACGGCGCGATGTTAGTTGATGCGAAGGTAGCTTTCGATCAGCACACCAATCAGCCCGTTATAAATTTTACGCTGAACTCCCAAGGCGCTCAAATTTTCGGCGATTTTACCGGTAAAAATGTCGGCAAACGTCTAGCTATCGTGCTTGACGGTAAGGTTTATTCCGCGCCGCGCATAAACGAGCGTATCGGCGGCGGCAGCGGTCAGATCAGCGGCGGATTTAGCGTCGAGGAGGCGCATGACGTAGCGATCGCGCTTAGAAGCGGCGCGCTTTTGGCTCCGGTCAAAGTCTCAGAAACGCGCAGCATCGGTCCTAGCCTCGGACAGGATAGTATCGATAAAAGTATGGCAGCGCTTAGCCTTGCGGCAGTTGCGATTTTAATCTTCATGATTTTATACTATGGCGTAGCGGGGCTTTTTGCCGACATCGCGCTTGTAGTCAATATTTTATTTCTGATCGCTTGTATGGCGCTTTTTGGTGCAACGTTAACGCTTCCTGGAATGGCTGGAATCGTACTAACTATCGGAATGGCGGTAGATGCGAACGTCATCATTAATGAACGCGTTAGAGAGGTGCTAAGGACGGGAGTTTCGATCCGCCAAAGTATAAATAAAGGCTATGAAAATGCGATGAGCGCGATCGTGGATTCAAATATCACTACGCTAATTACTTCTGCTGCGCTTTATGCTTACGGCACGGGTCCAGTGAAGGGCTTTGCCGTCACGATGAGCATCGGTATCGTAGCGTCGATGATAACGGCTATTTTAGGCACTCACGGAATGTTTGAGTTAGTAATGGATAAGATGGAAAAGAGCAAAAATACCGCGCTTTGGCTCGGTTATAAAGTAAGAGGAGGCGCAAATGCAAGTGTTCGATAAGGGCAAAATTTATGATTTTATGAAATTTAGATATTTTACCTTTGCGCTTTCTGCTGTTTTGATAATAGGCTCTATTGCGCTGTTTTTCATTAAGGGCATTAATTACGGCATCGATTTTAGCGGCGGTACGCTCATTCAGGTTAAATACGACTCCAAAGCACCGCTTGATGAGATCAGAAAGCGCTTCGAAGCGGCAAATTTAGGCAATATCAACGTTACGGAATTCGGTAGCGATCAAGAGGTCACGATTAGATATTCAGGCGCTGCGAGCGAACTGGGTGATAATCCCGCTTTAGCGGCGCAAAAAATTTTGCAAGGCAGCGGAAACTTCGACATTCGCAAGGTCGATATCGTAGGTCCTAAAGTCGGCGAAGAGCTTCGCACAAACGGAATTTTAGCGGTATGTGTGTCGTTTGCGCTCATTTTGGTTTATATCACCCTGCGGTTTGAGTGGAGATTTGCGATTGCAGCCGTACTATCGGATCTGCACGACGTCGTAGTTGCCGTAGGTGCGATGATTTTAGCTGGCGTGGATTTCAACCTTGAAATTCTAGCCGCACTGCTAACTATAATGGGCTACTCGCTTAACGATACTATCGTTGTTTTCGATAGAATTCGAGAGGGTGTAAAAGATAGTAAATCGATTAAGCTTGATGAGGTTATAAACGAATCGATCTCTCACACGCTATCGCGCACACTGCTTACTTCGCTTACGACTCTCATCGTCATCGTGATTTTATTCGTCTGGGGCGGCGAGATGATCCACGGCTTTAGCTTCGTGATGCTAATAGGCGTCATAGCAGGAACTTTCAGCTCCGTATTTGTAGCTGCTCCAATGCTGATTTTGTTTAAATTTAACGTTGAAAAGTACCGCGCGTTTTTAGCCGAAAAACAGCGCCGTATCAAAGAGAAAGAAAAGAATCGCGCCATGTATGAAAAAGGCACGGTGTAAGGATAGAAGATGAACTGGGGAAGGGTAATTTACATATTTTTTGCGCTGATGAGTATGACTACGATAGGCGGGTTTTTGTATGAGAAGAATGAAATTTTACTTTTCATAGCAACCAGCGTAAATGCAGTCTCGACGCTTTTGAAGGTAGGCGTGCGAAATATGCTAGCAGCTGAGCTTTTTGCAAGCTCGCTCGTAGCGGATCTGCATCTCATACCGGCGTTCGTTTTGATTGTAGTAGCGCCGGGGGATCTGTCGATCGTGACCTCGCTTGCCATTGGCGCGCTACTTGCAAACTTTTTCTCGCTAATTTTAATAGCGATCGAATCGGCAAAAACTAAAGACGAATTCTAGGAGCGCAAAATGCCTTACGATAGTAAAAGTATTGAGCTTAAATGGCAGAAAATTTGGGACGAAGAGGGAGTTTTCGAGCCTAAGGATGATTATAGCCTGCCTAAAAAATATATCCTTTCGATGTTTCCCTACCCAAGCGGCCGCATCCACATGGGGCACGTGCGAAACTACAGCATCGGCGACGCTTTGAGCCGATACTACAGGCTGCGCGGATACAACGTGCTTCAGCCGATCGGCTTTGACAGCTTCGGTATGCCCGCAGAAAACGCGGCGATCAAACACGGCATCCACCCTAAAACTTGGACTTACGAAAATATCGATTATATGAAAAACGAGCTGCACCGCCTGGGCTTTAGCTTTTCGGCTCGTCGTATGCTCGCTACCTCCGATCCGCTTTATACGCGCTGGGAGCAGGAATTTTTCATCAAACTTTTTGAAAAAGGGCTTATATATAGAAAGAGCGCCGTGGTAAATTGGTGCGAGCACGATCAGACGGTGCTTGCCAACGAGCAGGTCGAGGAGGGCAGGTGTTGGCGCTGCGGCAGCGAGGTCGTGCAAAAGCAAATGCCTGGCTACTACCTAAAAATCACCGCTTACGCGCAGGAACTTTTGGACTGCCTAAAACAGCTTGAGGGCAAGTGGCCTGCTCAGGTGCTTACGATGCAGGAAAACTGGATCGGACGTAGCGAAGGTTTGGAATTTAGCTTTAAATTTGACGAGCAAAGCAGCGCCAAACTTGGCGGCATCGAGGGCTTTAAAGTTTTTACGACGCGCCCCGATACGATTTACGGTATGAGCTACGCGGCGCTTGCGCCAGAGCATGAGGTTGTAAAGAGGCTTTTGGATGAAGGCTTACTCGACGTGGAAGCTACGGCGAAGGTGAGAGAAATTTTAAATCAAAGCCCGCGCGAGCGCCAAGCAAGCGATAAAGACGGTGTGAGCCTCGGAATCAGCGTGCTTCATCCGCTAAGCGGCAGAAAAATCCCCGTTTGGACCGCAAATTTCGTCCTAGCAGAATACGGCGGCGGCGCAGTTATGGCGGTGCCTGCGCACGATGAGAGAGACTTCGAGTTTGCGAAGAAATTTAACCTGCCGATCATTCAAAGCATCGCTCCAAAAAGCGGCGATTACGACGCTAGCAAGGCTTATGTCGAGCCTGGAATTTTAATAAATTCCGCGGAATTTAGCGGCATGGATAGCGAGAGGGCAAAAAGCGCCGTCATCTCAAAATTTGAAGAGCTAGGGCTCGGGCGTCGCGTGGTAAATTTTAAACTGCGCGATTGGGGAGTGAGCCGCCAGCGCTACTGGGGCGCGCCGATCCCGATGATCCACTGCCCAAAATGCGGGCTAGTAAGCGAGGAAATTTCAAATCTGCCCGTAGAGCTTCCGCAGGATATTAAGATCACCGGCAAGGGCAATCCGCTCGACGCGCATCCTAGCTGGAAGTTTTGCAAATGCCCTAAATGCGGCGGCAACGCGATGCGTGAGACCGACACGCTCGATACATTTTTTGAAAGCTCGTGGTATTTCGCGCGCTACGCAAGCGACGAGCGGACGTGGCGGCAGCGGGCGTTTGACGAGCAAAGCGTGAACTACTGGATGAACGTCGATCAATATATCGGCGGCATCGAGCACGCGATATTGCACCTTTTGTATGCGAGATTTTTCCAAAAGGCTCTTCGCGACATAGGCTATCTGCGCGATAGCGAGCCGTTTGAGCGACTGCTAACCCAGGGCATGGTGCTAAAAGACGGCGCGAAGATGAGTAAAAGCAAGGGAAATACCGTCGATCCCGACGACATCATCGAGACCTACGGCGCTGATACGGCGAGGCTTTTTATACTTTTTGCCGCGCCTCCGCAAAAGGAGCTTGAATGGAACGACAGCGCGGTAGAGGGCGCGTATAAATTTCTTAGCCGCCTCTACGATCGCGCCGAAAACGCTTATGCTACGGATAAAATTCCGCAGATCGACCACGCCGCTTTAAACAAAGAGGAAAAATACGCCCGCCTCAAAGTTTACGAGGCGCTTAAGAAATCACAGCAGGTTTATGAGAGCAGCTTTGCTTTTAATACTCTAATCGCCGCGTGTATGGAGGCGCTAAACGCCCTAAACGCGCAGAGCAACAAAGACGTATTCACCGAGGGCTATTTCGTGATCTTAAACCTGCTCGAGCCTATCGTGCCGCACATCTGCGCCGAGCTTAGCGAGAAGCTGTTTAAGAGGCGGAATTTCGGTGAGCTGAGAGTTTGCGAAGAGGTTTTTGAGAGCGATACGATAAAGCTTGCCGTCACGATTAACGGCAAAAAGCGCGCTGAGTTTGAAGCGGGCGCGAGCTTAAGCGAGGGCGAAATTTTAAGCCTTGCGAAGCAGAACTGCGCTAAATGGCTAGAGGGCAAGAGCGTCGTAAAAGAAATTTACGTCAAAAACAAGCTTGTAAATTTGGTAATAAAGTAGGCGAAGATGAGAAAAGTTTTAACCGTTTTTTGTTTGATTTTTTTAATCAGCTGCGGCTACAAGCCCGTTTCGAGGATCGCGAAAGAGACGATGAGCGGAAGCGTATTTGTGGATGTGATGATGAGCAAGACCGATCCGCAAAACACCGTTGCGATCAAAGATGCGATCAGGCAGGGTATAGTCCAGCGCCTAGGAATGAGCCTTGCGGATAAAAACTCGGCGCAGACGATTGTAGTAGCGAGCATAAAAAGCCTAAGCTTTAGCGAGCTTTCATACGATCAGTTCGGCTATGTCACTAGCTACCGCGCAAATCTCATCGTAAATTTTAGCACCAAGCTTAAAAACGGTGAGGTTTTCAGCAAGGATTGCGTTGGCGATTACGATTTTAAAGTTAGCCGCTTAGTCAAAAATAGCTACGATACGAGCTCGATCATTAGCGATAAGGACCGCTACAAGGCGATCGAAAATGCCTCCGCGCAGGCGTTTGACGAGTTTATTTCGGCGCTTGCGATTAGGGGATTCAGACTTGAGCGGGCGCAGCATTAAAGAATTTTTGCAAAATCGCCCGATTTATTACAAAAAAATCGACTACGAGCGCTTTCCGCGGGCATATGCCGCCATTAAAGATAAAATTCCGCTCAAAAATGTCATTCAGATCATCGGCACCAACGGCAAGGGCAGCACCGGGCGGTTTTTAGCTAACGCGATCGCCGCAGCGGGCTTTAACGTCGGGCACTACACTAGCCCGCA
This sequence comes from uncultured Campylobacter sp., assembly GCF_938017775.1. GTDB lineage: Bacteria > Campylobacterota > Campylobacteria > Campylobacterales > Campylobacteraceae > Campylobacter_B. The sequence goes on along the minus strand of NZ_CALIIU010000072.1, from coordinate 10,431 downwards.
CGTTTTTAAGCTCAACGAGCGCATCTATCTAGGCGGACGGATCGCGCAAAACCCCGTTTTTGCGTTGAATTCCGACGCTTCAAATTTTAAAAACGAGCAAAATTCCGCTTCGGCGTCAAATTTTACGGAAAAACAAAATTCCGTAAAGATGCAAAATTTTGCGAACAGAGAAAATTCCGCCTCTCAAGTTTCTATTTCTAATTTGCAAAATTCCACCACGCAAAATTTTTGTAGCGAGCAGAATTCTATCGCGCAAAATTCCATAGATACACAAAATTCTGCTTCTACACAAAATTTATGGAATTCTCAAGATCTAAAATCTCCGTCTGAGCAAAATTTAAAAATCTCGCCAGAGCAAAATTTTAAATCTCCGTTAGGATCAAATTTTAAATCCGCTCAAAGCTCGCTTCCCATTTCGCTAGGTCGCGATGCTACGGATGAGGAGCTTGATTTCGCGCATGAGTTTTTGCAAGAGAGCTTGCCCGCGGAGTTTAAAGATAGCCTCTCGTATTTCGAGTATCTCACGCTTGCGGCGGCAGTGCTTTTTAGGGATTGCGATTACTGCGTGATCGAGGCTGGGATGGGCGGCGAGTTTGACGCTACATCGAGCTTCGGGCGCACGCTGTCGCTTTTTACACCGATCGGCACCGATCATTTGGGCATGCTAGGACAAAATCTAGAGCAGATCGCCCACACTAAGCTCATTACGATGGATAAGGAAGCGATTTTAAGCGACGAGATGAGCGAGGTTCCGCTTCGTATCGCGCAGCAGATCGCAGAGCAAAAAGGAACTCATTTGAGGTTTGCAGCAGAGCTTTTAAGCAAGAGCGAGCAAGCGCAGATTGCATGGTTTTGCGCGTGCAATAATCTGCCTAAATTTCAAATTTCAAATTTAGCTCTAGCGCTTGCTGCGATGAAATTTTTAAATTTGAAATTTGAAATTTCGCAGCTGCCGCCTCTAAATTTACGCGGCAGGATGGAAGTTTTGGCGCCAAATTTACGCGTGGATGTCGGACACAACGAGCTTGCGGCACAGCAAGTTGCCCGCGAAATTACCGAAATCTACGGGGGCAGAAAGATCGTGCTGATTTACAACGCTTTTGCCGATAAGGACGTAGTCGCGGTGCTGCGAGCTTTAGCACCCGTGGTGAAGCGCGTGGAGATCTTTAGCTACGAGGTTGCGGATCGCGAAATGGCAGCAGAGGCGATAACCCGTGCGCTTGACGCGCTTAAAATTCCACATTCGCCGTTTCGCGGCGAGCTTAGAGCGGACGAGGAGTATTTGGTTTTCGGCTCGTTTCATTTGGTAGAAAATTTCATTTTATGGCTTGAGGCGCGCCGTGGCTAAAACTAAACTCACCCTAAGCGATCACTTTGGCACCAAGACGCTGTATTTTGGCGAAAATTTTAGATTTCAACTTAAAATTTTATCCGCGTTTTTCATAATTTTTCTGCTCGTTCTGTTTTTTGCGATATTTAAACTCGCTAGCGACCGCTCAAATTTAAAGGAGCTGAACAAAACCCTATACGCCGAGAATCTCGCGCTTAAAGAGCAAAATATCGCGCTTGAGGGCAAAAACGAGGAGGTGCTTGCCAAGCTGGACGGACGCGAGGACGATGGAGGCGGACTGGATAGTGATATTCAGGTAATGCTTGCGATGAATGAGATGAAAAAGGAGCGCAAAAAGGGCTCCGGCGCGCACATTGCAGCTAGCGAAAAAACGGCGAGTGCGATTCTTAGCGCTGTGCCTAACGGACTTCCGATGCAGTATCGTGGCGTCACTAGCCCTTTTGGGATGCGCACTCATCCGATCAGCGGCGTTATGAGGATGCACCACGGCATCGACTTGCGAGCGAGCGAGGGCACTCCGGTGTTTGCGACGGCAGAGGGCTTCGTGCAGTTTGCAGGTGGCAGTGGCAGCGGATATGGAATTTTAGTGATTTTATCGCACAATTACGGTTTTGAGACCCGCTACGGCCACCTTAGCTCCGCAGTCGTAACGCCTGGCTCTTGGGTTAAAAAGGGCGATCTCATCGGCTATAGCGGTAACACCGGCTACAGCACCGGTCCGCACTTGCATTACGAAGTTAGGTTTTTGGCTCAAAGCGTCGATCCTGCAAATTTTATGAGCTGGAACGCGCAGAATTTTAAAAATATCTCAACCTTGGAGCCTAACGTATCGTGGCAGGAGATCGCAAACGTCGTGCAGCACCAGATCGAAAGGTTTAAATAATGCAAGCCGAGGTTTACGAATACTTTTTGCAAAACCAAAAAGAGCTTTTGATCTGCGAGGACGATAAAGAGGCTGCGGCGTGCGAGCAGGTGCTTAAATTTATGGGCTACGCGGTCTTTTGCCTGCCAGATTTTAGAGCGAGCTTTGGCGAGGATCTACGCAGCTACACGGGCGAGCTTGCGGGTATCAGCACCGCTCTTAGCGCGTTTTACAAAGCAAGCGGCAAAAAAATTTTAATCTCTCCCGTCCGCACGATCCTAAACAAACTCCCCGCCGCAAGCCATCTGCGCTCGCTAAATATAAAATTTGGAAGCGAGTTAAACTTAAGCGAGCTGAAAGAGGAAATTTTGCGCCTCGGATACGATGTGCGCGATATCGTCGAAAGTATGGGCGAGGTTAGCTTCCGTGGCGAGATCATCGATGTTTTTTCGGTAGGGAGTGAAAGTGCGGTTAGAATTCTGCTCGACGGCGAGACGGTCGAGAGTATCAGGCGCTTTGACGTCGCGACGCAAAAAAGCGAAAAAGATGAGCTTTCGCAAGCCGAGATAGCACCGTTTTTGGCAAATTTAAGCGAGGACGAGTTTGAGAGCGTGAGCGAAAAGATATCGCGCGCGGACAGCGACGCGCTAGCGCGCGATCTGGGCTCGCTCGGGTTTTGGTTTATCGAGGGCTTCGTCGATTACACGGAGGCGTTTGATTGCGTCTTGCTGCATGAGATCAAAAAGGATGAAATTTTTTCCGAGCGCAATTTGGATTTTTTAGACGCGATCGAGGTACTGCCCGCGGCGCGTAAATTTAAAGACCTCGCCGTGACGCCGTCGCAGGAATTTTTTGAATTCCACCGCAGCGAGACTATCACGCTGATCGCGCGAAATGACGCGCTGCTCGCGCCGTTTGATCTTAGCGGATTTAGCAATATCGAAATTTTACGCGAGGATTTCGTCGTAAATTTAATAAGCGCCGAGCGTATCATCCTTTCGCTAAACAAAGCGGCGCCCAAAAAGCGCGTGCGAAGATCGAGCTTGGCTCTGGATGAGCTAAACGTGGGCGATTTTGTCGTGCACGAAGATCACGGTATCGCTAAATTTAACGGACTTGAGCTCATCGAGGTGATGGGGCGCAGCAAGGAGTTCGTATCCCTGCTCTACGAGGGTGGCGACAAGCTGTTGCTGCCGGTAGAGTATCTAAATAAGATCGATCGCTACGTCGCAAGCGGCGGCGCCGTGAGCTTGGATCATCTGGGCAGGGTGAGCTTTTCAAAAATTAAAGAGAGAGTGCGCGAAAAGCTCTTTGCGATCGCTTCAAAGATCATCGCACTGGCGGCAAAGCGCGAGCTGGTGCGAGGGCTCGTCATCAAAAACGAAAGCGCGGATTATGCGAAATTTTTAAGCGCGAGCGGATTTAGTTACACGAGCGATCAGCAAAAGGCGGTGAGCGCGATTTTGGCGGATCTGCAAAGCGGCAAGGTGATGGATCGCCTACTTAGCGGTGACGTGGGCTTTGGAAAGACCGAGGTTGCGATGAATGCGATCTTTGCCTGCATCCGAAGTGGGCATTCGGTGCTGTTTTTCGTGCCTACGACGCTGCTTAGCTCTCAGCATTACGCCACGCTTAGCGAGCGCTTTAGGGAGTTTGAAATTCCCGTTTTTAAGCTCGATCGCTTTAGCAGCGCGAGGCAAAAAAGTGAAATTTTAAAGCGTCTGCAAAGCGGCGAGGCGATCGTCGTGGTCGGCACGCACTCGCTTTTAAATTTAAACCCCGCAAATTTAGGGCTCATAATCATCGATGAGGAGCATAAATTCGGCGTTAAGCAAAAGGAGCGGCTCAAAGAGAAAAGCGCCGCCTCGCACCTGCTTAGTATGTCCGCGACGCCTATACCGCGCAGCCTAAATATGGCGCTAAGCTCGATTAAAAGCTACTCCACGCTGCTTAGCCCGCCGCAGGACCGCTTGGACGTGCGCACCTTCGTCAAGCAGTGGGACGAAAAGATCATAAAAGAGGCGATCTCGCGCGAGCTACGACGCGGCGGGCAGATTTTTTACGTCCACAACCACATCGCGACGATGCAAAGCGCCAAAAAGAAGCTGCTTGAAATTTTGCCGAGCCTTAAAATTCTGATCCTGCACTCCAAGATCGACGCTAAAACTACGGAGGATGAAATTTTAAAATTTGTAGCGGGCGAATACGATCTGCTGCTTTGCACCAGCATCGTAGAAAGCGGCATTCATATGCCGCGCGTAAATACGATCATCGTCGAAAACGCCGATAAATTCGGTATCGCCGATCTGCACCAGCTACGCGGTCGCGTCGGGCGCAGTAACAAACAGGGCTTTTGCTACTTTTTGATCGAGGATAAAACTGCCCTTACGCAGGACGCGCTAAAGCGGCTCGTAGCGCTTGAGAGCAACTCATTTTTGGGCAGCGGCTCGGTGCTAGCGTATCACGATCTGGAGATTCGCGGCGGCGGGAATCTGCTCGGAGAGGCGCAGAGCGGGCATATCGAAGCGATCGGCTACTCGCTTTATCTAAAGATGCTCGAAGAGGAGATCGGCAAGCTGCTAAGCAGGAAGAGCGCCGCTGCGAGCGTGGAGCTTAAAATTTCCGTAAACGCCTTTTTAAACTCGGAATTTATCAGAGAGGATCGCCTGCGCTTGGATCTTTACAGGCGGCTTAGCAAGTGCGCCGAGGTGGGCGAAGTGCTTGAAATTTTCGGCGAGATCGAGGATCGCTTCGGGCGCGCGGACATTTATACTAAGCAATTTATCGACGTGATGATGATTAAAGTTTTGGCTACGAAGCTCGGCTTGCGCGTGATTTCGAGCATGGACGAAAATATCTTGATCACCCTTGCAAACGGCGATAAGGTGCGATTAAAGGCACAGACGCGCGACGATGACGACGTGATAAATGAAATTTTGATCTATCTGCGAAGGGAGCTAAAAAATGCGAACTTGCGATGAAAATATCAAAAAAAGCGCGAGCAAAAGCAGAAGCGAAGAGTTAAATTTGGACGCGGCGAGCGGTTTAAATTTAGCGCCGCAAGCCGTCCTAAAAAGTGCGCAGAGCGGCACCGGCGAGCAAATTTATTTCAGCGATTTTAGCGCGATTGATTGGCGCACGGTACAGGTCGCCGTCTTTCGCGCAAATAAAAAGGCGCTAAAGATTGTCCGTGATATCGATTTCACGGGTATTGACGCGCTTGTGGGGCTAGAGAGCCAAAAATCGGCTCTTATAAAAAATACGGACGCCTTCCTGCGCGGCCGCAGCGCCAACCACGCGTTGTTATGGGGCGAGAGCGGTTGCGGCAAATCAAGCCTTGCGAAGGCGGTTTTTTCTAAATTTATCCCGCAGGGTCTTAAGATTATCGAGATCGGCAGGGACGATCTGGGCTATCTCGTGGATATAATCGACGCGATCCGAGAAGCAAGCTTTAAATTTATCATCTTTTGCGACGATTTGAGCTTTGAGCTCGGCGAGAGCGGCTACAAGCACCTAAAGCCTCTGCTAGAGGGCTCGCTGGAGCGCGCGCCGCGTAACGTGCTGATGTATGCGACGTCCAACCGTCGCCATATCGTAGGCGAATGCGCAAGCGACAACGACGCTGCGCAGATAAGCCGCGGCGAGTTGCACCTAAGCGACGCGGCGAACGAGCGAATCAGCCTGAGTGAGCGCTTCGGGCTACAGCTAAGCTTTTACGGCGGGAGCATGCGGGAGTATTTAGGGATCGTAGATGCCTATTTTGCGGCTGCGCAAGGTATGAGCGCGGCGGAATTTCGCTTGAGCTTTGCTGCAAATTTAGACGCGCTGCACGCAAAGGCGCGTGAGTTTGCGATGCTTCGCGCAAGCCGTAGCGGCCGCGTGGCAAAGCAGTTTTTCTTGAGCTTTGGCGAGGAATTTTTTACAAATTTAAAAGGTGGTGACAAATGAATACGGCGCGGGAATTTAAATTTGGCGTAAATTTTATCGCGGTAGCGAAATACGTGCGACAAACTGCCGCTACTGCGCGAAATTTTAGAAACGACGCCAGAAATTTCGGAGGCGCGAGATGAGCGCGACCGAGCTTTTTATCGCGCTTTTTCGCGCCGTGAAAATCATGGATTTTCGCTGGTGGCCCGCGTTTGGAAGCTTTGAGGTGGTCGTGGGGGCGATTTTGATCCAAAATACGGCGTGGCGCAATGCCGATGCAGCACTGCAAAACCTGCGTAGTAAGGGGCTTTTGAGCCTAGAAAGCATCGCCGGATTAGAGGAAGCGGAGCTTGCGCAGATCATCAAAGTAAGCGGATTTTATAATCAAAAAGCTAGACGCCTAAGCTTGCTTTGCAAAGCGATAATCGCGGATTTTGGGGATTTTGAGAGCTTTAAATCGGGCGTTAGCCGCGAGTGGCTGCTAGCGCGCAAGGGGATCGGCGCGGAGAGCTGCGATGCGATCTTGTGCTATGCGTGCGAGCGCGCGGTGATGGTCGCGGACAGCTACTCGGCGCGGCTGCTCGGGGCTTTGGGCTATGAGTTTGAAAGTTACGACGAGCTTAGCGCGTGGCTCGGCGAACTGGAATTTGAGCGGATCTATGAGTTTGTAAATTTCGCTAATTTTCCCTGCGATGCGGCGGCAAAAGCAGATAAGCTGGAGAACGAAAACAGCACGTATGTGTTATTTCATGGACTCATCGTGGAATTTTGTAAAGCGCATTTGAAAGGTAAAATTTTTGATGATTTTGCGATGGAATTTTTTGATAATTTAAAATAAATCTTAGCCAGCTTTAAAGCAAAGAACATTTTATACCATCCAAATAGCGACAAATAGGTAATTCTAAGTATCACTAAGCGCCGATATAGCAAAATTTAATTAAAATTATGGTGATAAATTCGGTTAAAAATCGATATTTAGGGGAGTTTATGACGAAAAGAAAAATTTTAATAGTATTTGGGACGCGCCCGGAAGCCATTAAGATGGCTTTGTTGATAAAGGAATTTCAAAAGTACGCGGAATTTGAAGTGAAGGTTTGCGTCACGGCGCAGCACAGACAGATGCTAGATCAGGTGCTTGAATTTTTTGAGATCAAGCCTGATTTTGATCTAAATTTAATGAAGCAGGCTCAGGATCTATACGACGTCACGTCGGGGGTGCTGCTCGGCATGCGCGGGATATTCGAGCGCTACAAACCGGACATCGTATTTGTCCACGGCGATACGACTACGACAAGCGCGGTATCGCTAGCCGCATTTTATCAAAAGATCGATGTGGCGCACGTCGAAGCGGGTCTTAGGACGCACGATATCTATTCGCCGTTTCCAGAGGAGATAAATAGGCAGATCACCGGCTTGATAGCCAAATATCACTTTGCGCCGACCATCGATGCTAGAGACAATCTATTAAAAGAAGGCAAAGATTCAAGAAATATAGTTGTTAGCGGCAACACTGTCATAGACGCACTTTTGTGGACGATAGATAAAATCGGAAACAACGAGCTGCTAAAAAATAAAATTTTATCCTTTATAAATGCCAAATATAAGCTTAGTGATAGAAAATTTATTCTCGTTACGGGACACAGGCGAGAGAATTTCGGAGAAGCTTTTGTTAATATTTGTGAGGCTTTACGTGAAATAGCGCTAAAAAATGAAAATATCGACATCGTTTACCCCGTGCATTTAAATCCAAACGTAAGAAAGCCTGTGGGAGAAATTTTATCGGGTATTCCGAATATATTTTTAATCGATCCGCTAGAGTATGATAGTTTCGTCTATCTTATGAGCAAGGCATATCTGATAGTAACCGATAGCGGCGGTATCCAAGAGGAGGCGCCGAGCCTGTGCAAGCCCGTTTTAGTTATCAGAGAGACTACCGAAAGACCCGAAGGGATAAGGGCAGGATGCGTGAAGCTTGTCGGAACGAAGCGAGAAAATATCGTAAAAGAAGCGCAAAAATTATTAAATTCAAAAGACGGATATGATAAAATGAGCCAAAGCATCAGTCCTTACGGCGACGGAAAAGCGTGCGGAAGGATACTCGATTTTTTGAAGGAAACATTGTGAAAAAAATTTGTATAGTAGGTCTTGGATACATCGGCCTGCCGACGGCGGCGCTTTTAGCGAGCAAGGGCTATAAAATCCACGGGGTCGATGTAGTGCAAAGCGTCGTAGATACGATCAATCAGGGCAAAATTCATATCGTAGAGCCTGAACTAGGGGAACTTGTAAAAAAATCCGTAGAAAGCGGAAATTTAAAAGCGGACGTTAAACCTGATTTCGCAGACGTTTTTATCATAGCCGTCCCTACGCCGTTTCGAGACGGATACATTCCGAATATCGACTACGTCATAAGTGCGGCAAAATCGATAATACCATATGTAAAAGACGATAATATGGTCGTTTTAGAATCCACTTCGCCGGTAGGTACTACAGAAAAGATAGGTGAAATTTTAAAAAATGGCGGTGTTGATATTTCTAAAATTTATATCGCTCATTGCCCGGAGAGGGTTTTGCCAGGTAAAATTTTAAAAGAGCTTACGCAAAACGATAGAATCGTGGGTGGAACTACAGAAATTGCTACTAAAAAGATAGCGGAATTTTATGGAGAATTCGTTAGTGGTAACGTTTTACAGACGGATTCTAAGACTGCAGAGATGTCAAAGCTTGCAGAGAATTCTTTCCGCGACGTAAACATAGCCTTTGCAAACGAACTTAGCATTTTGTGCGATAAATTCGGCATCAATGTTTGGGAGCTTATCTCGCTAGCAAATCGCCATCCGCGAGTTAATATTTTAAACCCGGGCTGCGGCGTAGGCGGGCACTGCATAGCGGTCGATCCGTGGTTTATCGTCCATGCCGGCGGCTACGAAGCGAGGCTGATCAAATCCGCAAGAGAGGTCAATAACCACAAAGCCGAGTGGAGCATAGAAAAGATCAAAAACGCCGCTTTGAAATTTGAGCTGCAAAATGGCAAAAAACCCAAAGTCGCGTGCATGGGACTTGCTTTTAAGCCCGACATCGACGATTTGCGGGAGTCGCCTGCGCTAAATATAACCAGACGCCTGATTGTAGACGGCGTCGATGTGGTCGCTGTAGAGCCTAATATCAAGGTTCACAAAGATTTTGAGATAGTGGATTATAAAAAGGCTATCGAAATTTCGGATATTATCGTATTTTTGGTCGGACATAAGGAATTTAAAGGGCTAAAAATAGAAAAAGAAGTTTTGGATTTTTGCGGAATTTGTAAATGAGCTTTCAAAAAGCAATAGATAGAAATAACCATCTGAATTTTTTTAGATTGCTTTTTGCTTTACAAGTGGTATATATGCACTCGACGGAATGGCTAAAAATACCGCTTTTATGGGGGGGGCACGTGGATAAGTTTCTTAGGCTATTTCCCGGCGTCCCATTATTTTTTCTGGTTTCGGGATTTTTAATTACCGATAGTTATTTAAATAGCGGGAATTTAAAAGAGTATTTTATAAAAAGAGCGCTTAGGATATATCCGGCTCTATTCGTAAATATTTTAGTACTTGAGCTAGCTATGTACGTGGGTAAAAATTTTAATGATATTTCGGTATTAAAATACATAGAATACTTTGTTCTCTATGCCATTACTGCCGCCTCAGGCATAGCGGGCTCTATAATCGGTATAAAAAACGATGCTTTATATAATTACGACGGCTTTTTTAGCTCCTATCCGAGCGGCGTTTTATGGACGCTTAGCGTCGAGTTATCGTTTTATATCGTCCTTCCATTTATTTTGTGTATTAGAAAAGCAATTATAAGAAATTTATTGTTAGTTTTCCTATTTTTTACATCAATTATAATTCCCGCAATCGCCGATGAAAATTTTTACTCCGCTTCAAATTTAAATAAGCTTCTTGAGCTTATATGTTTGCCGTTTTTGTGGATATTTATCATCGGCATGGTTATGAGGCTTTATTGGCTGGATATAAAAAAATATCTCGTAGGCTACGGCTTATATTATATTGCGCTCTATTTGATATTTTATTTTGCGGCTATAGAGTTTGGAAACGGGCTTGGAGATTATAAGAGAGGCTTGGAAATTTCTACTGTATTTCAAATTTTCCTTTTGGCGTTAGTGATCTTTAGCATGGCTTTTTCCTACACAAATTTAAAGATAGCTAGAAGCACAGATCTCTCTTATAGTACGTATCTTTATCATATGCTGATAGTTCAAATTTTAATTAGTCTGGGCTTCGGCGGC
>NZ_CALIIU010000071.1 GCF_938017775.1 uncultured Campylobacter sp. | reverse complement strand
GATTATCACTGGAATGTTAAGGGCTTACAATTCGCGCAGGTTCACGCTTATACCGAGAAAGCATACGACGAGATGGGCGAGCTTTTCGACGATATGGCTGAGCGCGCGCTTCAAATAGGTGGCAAGGCCGTAACTAAGGCTAAGGATCTAATTGAGCTTTCAAAAGACGCGCCGATCAGCGTAAAGGACAGCTACGGCGTAACCGAAGTACTTGAGAACGTCAAAAAAGCCTACGAGTATTTGGTAAAAGAGTTTAAAAAGCTTCAAGAGGTAGCCGAGGCAGAGGGCGACGATACGACTTCAAACATCGCGCAAGATCACTATGGCGATTATGAAAAACGCCTATGGATGCTTGCTTCGATGCTTTCAAAATAGTCTGATCTCGGCTGCGGAGCTTTTTCGCAGCCGAGTCTAAATTTTAATCCTTTCAAAATTTATGGAGATGCATATCTCCAATCTGCATTATAAAATTCCGAAATTCTCATTGTCATCTAAAATTAGCTACTAAAAATATCCAGCAAAATTCCAAGCTCAAAGACGAAGTATAAATGCAATTTCAGCTAAACTAAATTTTATATGCTATGAGTATGTCAATCATATTGTGGCGTGTGTAAGGCGCACCAAATTTAGGTAGTGCAAAAAAACTATACTTTAGGAGTTAAAGTTGAGTAAATATATTTTACACCGCATTTGCGCGGGTTGTGGTGCGACAACGGAGTTTGAGATTGCCGCTCGGGATATGGCGTTTGGTCAATTTGATGAAGCGGTTGTTAGAGCTAAGTGCGAGAAATGTGGCAGTTGCGAGTGCAAGAAAGTATGGGGTAGTAATATAGCCATTGACTCGGAGTTATTAAACGAGTGGGGACAAAATGCGGAGTTGAAATTTTGCTATAGTCAGGAAAGTGTAATTGTAAGCGATGGTAAGGAGCAATTAATGCAGTATGAAAATGATGAGGACGTAAATTTATGCGATTTCTGCGATTTTGAGCTGCTTTTGGCAAATTTAGAAAATGAAAATTTTTTACCGCAAAAGCGCGGCACCATCGCGTCCGCCCTTTGTACGGCGGCGTATGATGAGAAAGATGACGCACGGCTAGAAAAGATGTATGAGCTTTTAACGGAGAACCGAGAAGCTATTGCGCGTTATAAGGAGTATATGTGGGACTTCATCATAGAGTACATTTTTCCTAAAATCGGGCTTGAAGCAGAATAGAATTTCGCAGTTTTTCTAGTGTTGGCAAAAAAATCTGCGTGCTATAAAATTTTGACGGATTAAATTTACTGGGTAAAATTTAATATGTTCTAAAATTCTGCCCAGTAAGTCCTTGTGCTTGTAATTTTACGCAAGCAAAATTTTGTAATTTACGAACTAAAATCTATACTATCAAAATCCGCATAAAACCTTGCCTGATAATAATTTTGCATCAAACCTTAACTTTTGCAGATTACATACTTCTCCGGCTAATTTTACAAGCTAAAAATTCTTGGGCGGTTAAAAATTATCCTTCGTGTTTCGGTCGCTTACGTGATCCCACGGTAGCTTCATTCCGCCTAGGATATGAAAGTGCAGATGCATCACCTCTTGACCTCCGTTTTCGCCGCAGTTGCAAACAAGACGGTATCCACTCTTATCAAGCCCCATTTTGCGAGTTACTTCTTGGATAAAAGCGCTCATTTTACTCATCACTTCAGGTGGCGTTACTTGGAAGTTTTCGTAGCATTTCTTAGGGATCGCCAGGATATGGATCGGCGCTTTAGGGTTGATGTCGTGGAAAGCCAAAAATTCATCGTTCTCTAGCACTTTGTTGCACGGGATTTCGCCGTTTACGATCTTTTCGAAGACGTTCATTTTAGATCCTTTTATGAGGTTGAAATTTAGCTGCGATTATAGCCAAAAAATCCAAACACGCAAATTTACCTAGCTTTTATCAAATTTTAACTACAATCGCGCCATTAATTTAACCACAAGGATAGAATTTGCAAGAGATTAAAGCAAAAATCGACGCCGCATCGAGCTTAAGCGAGCTGGAAGCCGTGCGCTTGGAGCTTTTCGGCAAAAAAGGCATCATAACGCAGCTTTTTTCCGAGCTCAAATCCGCAGCGCCCGAGCAGAAAAAAGAGCTTGCCGTAAGCGCGAATGAAAAGCGCGATTATTTCAGCGAGCTCATCGCTGCAAAAAGGGCGAGCCTGGAGGCGGCGGAGCAAAAAGAGGCGATGAAAAATGAAGCAATCGACATCACGCTTTTTAACGAAAACGTAAGCTGCGGCGCGCTGCATCCGGTGATGGAGACGATGGATAAGATCATAGACTACTTCATCGCGCAAAATTTCAGCGTAGAAAGCGGCCCACTCATCGAGGACGACTTCCATAATTTTGAAGCGCTAAATTTACCCAAATACCACCCTGCGCGCGATATGCAAGATACGTTTTATCTAAATGACGGGCGGCTGCTACGCACGCACACCAGCGGCGTTCAGATCCGCACGATGGAGAAATTTAAAGCTCCGCCGGTGCGTATGATCGCCCCGGGCGCGGTCTTTCGCCGCGATATGGATCTAACCCACACGCCGATGTTTCATCAAGTAGAAGGCCTCGTAGTCGAGCAGGGAGACCGCGTGAGCTTTGCAAATTTAAAATACGTTTTAGAGGAATTTTTGCGCTATATGTTTGGAGACGTAAAGGTGCGCTTCCGCCCGAGCTTCTTTCCGTTTACGGAGCCTAGCACCGAGGTCGATATCAGCTGTATTTTCTGCCACGGCGAGGGATGCCGCGTCTGTAAGCAGACGGGCTGGCTCGAGGTGTTAGGCAGCGGCGTGGTCGATCCTAACGTCTTTAAAGCGGTAGGCTGGAAAAACGTCAGCGGATACGCATTTGGGCTCGGCGTGGAGAGATTTGCGATGCTGCTACATGGTATCCCCGATCTGCGCTCGCTATTTGAAGGCGATATTAGATTATTGGAGCAGTTTAAATGATAATAACGAGAAATTGGTTGCAAGAGTGGATCGACATAAGCGAAATTTCAAGCGAAAAGCTGCTTTCTACGCTAAACTCTATCGGTCTTGAGGTTGACGCTCACGATAAAATTTCACTTCCTAAAGGCGTCGTAGTAGGACTCGTAAAAAGCAAGCGTCGACACGAGAATTCCGATCATCTAAACGTTTGCGAGGTTGATGTCGGTAAGCAGAGCCTGCAGATCGTCTGCGGCGCGAAAAACGTCGAGGCGGGGCAATACGTCGCAGTTAGCCTGATCGGTACCGTGCTGCCGAGCGGACTTGAGATAAAGCCTGCCAAACTTCGCGGCGTGGAGAGCTACGGCATGATCTGCTCGGCAACCGAGCTTGGACTTGCCAAGACGAATGATGGCATTATGGTGCTTGATAGCAGTATCGGCGAGCTCGTGCTCGGCAAGGAGCTGCGCGAGTATGAAATTTTTAATGATGATCTTATCGAGATTGAGCTTACCGCTAATCGCGGCGACTGCCTTAGCATCTTAGGCATAGCGCGCGATCTAGGCGCAGCGCTTGATCTGCCGCTAAAGGAAAAGCACGAATTTGAAGATGCCGACGGAGCACCTGGTATCGGTAGAATTTTAAGCGTGCGTGCAAGCGATGAGGTAAGCGCTAAATTTGCTTTTCGAGCTTATGAGATCAAAGGCGAGCTAAAGTTAAATTTAAAGCAGACCTTGCGTCTTGCAAGCGTTGGTATTTTGCAAAGCTGCGCGGTGCAAAATTTCATCAACTACGCTACTCATTCTACCGGAGTATTGCTGCGCGCTTATGATTTTGAAAAGATCGCTTCCGCAGATAGCAAGGTAGCGCTTGACATAAAGCCTATGCCAAACGGCGAGTTCGGCGTTTATGCGGGCAAGAGATTGCTTAGTGTAGCAGGGATTTGCCAAGACGCGGAGCTAAAGGCGTGTTGCAGTAGCAAAGTGGTGCTATTAGAGGCAAACTACACCGCGCCACTAATTATCGCCAGAGCAGTAAACGAAAATAAAAGCCTAAAAGGTGACGAGCATGTGTATCGCTCAAGTAGAGGCAGCGAGCCAAAGCTTAGGCTAGGGCTCGATCTGCTATTTAGATTGCTACTTAAAAATAAAGCCGTTAGCCTATATGCGGGCACACAAAAGATTTCAAACGCTTTGGAGCCGCTTATCGTGGGCTTTAGCGAAAAAGAGATAAACTCAATGATCGGCGCGCAAATTCCGCGCGATAAGATCGTAAAAATTTTAAAAAGGCTGGGCTTTGATGTAGGCGTCGAAGCCGATCTAATCACCGCCAAGGTGCCGCCTTTCCGCCACGATATCGTAAATTCTCACGACGTGTGCGAGGAGATAGTGCGTATCGTGGGCATCGACAATATCGCTGCCGCGCCGCTAAGCTTCTACGAGAAAAACCGCCTAAACGATACCTATGTAAATTTACAAAACGGGCGCAAGCTTCGCAGCAAGGCGGCAGCAGTGGGATTTTTCGAGTGCGTGCATTATGTATTTGACGACGGCAAGGCATTGCAAAGCTTAGGCTTTAAGCCGTGCAAGGTTAAAATTTTAAATCCGATCAACGGCGAGCTGGACGCGCTAAGACCGACGCTCATTAATCATCTGCTAGAATCTGCTGAGCGAAATTTAAAGAATTCTCGCAGAAGCGTTAAGCTTTTTGAGCTAGGAGAGGTGTTTGATGCGGACGGCTCGCAGAGCCTAAGGCTGGGCTTTATTGCTAGCGGGCTAAAAGCCGAGCCCTCTATAGCGGCCGGCGCAAAACCCGCTGCGGTGGATTTTTTGTATTTTGCAAATTTAATCCAAAGCGTCATCGGTAAATTTAAGGTCAGGTTGCCTGGCGAAAATTTGAAATTTTTAAGCGAATTCGAGCAAGCTCAGATCGAGCAGGGCGGGCAGATAGTGGGCTTTATCGGGCGCGTGGATTACGCCGTAGAAGCAGGGCGTGATCTGGATAAAAGCTATCTGTGCGAGATCGATTTTTCCAAGCTTAAATTTGAAAATATCGTAGCGGACGCTTATTCGAAGTTCCCTAGCGTATCGCGCGATCTAAGTATTTTGGTGCCGAGCGGAATGCGCTTCGAGCAGATCAAGCAGTGCATAGACGCCCTTAAAATCGAGGCGCTAAAGGAGCTTATCCCAAGCGATCTTTACAGCGACGAAAGCCTGGGCGATTCAAAGAGCCTGACGATCAGACTTGTATTTCAAGACCTTCAAAAAACGCTCTGCGATGAGGAAGTGGCGGGCTTTACCGATAAAATTTTAGCCGCGCTTAGCAGCGAGCTGGGACTTGGGCTGCGATGAGAATTTTTGCGCAAGCAAGCCCTTTGCGGGCGGAGATTTCAAATATCGCCGCAGATAAATCAATCTCGCACCGTGCGGCGATCTTTTCGCTGCTAGCAGAGGGGACGAGTAAAATTTCAAACTATCTAGCCGCCGAGGATACGCTAAATACGCTAAAGATCGTGGAGCTTTTGGGCGCTAGCGTACAGCGCGTAGAGGGCGAAATTCTGATCACTCCGCCGGAGGTTATCAAAGAGCCTAACGTCCCGCTTGATTGCGGCAACTCGGGTACGGCGATGCGGCTATTTATGGGCTTTTTGGCGGGACGCGAGGGCTTTTTTGTGCTGTGCGGCGATCGGTATCTAAGCGAGCGCCCGATGAGGCGCGTTGCGGATCCGCTTTGCAAAGTAGGCGCTAAAATTTACGGACGAGCAGGCGGCGAAAAGGCGCCTATTGCGGTGCTCGGGCAGAAGCTCGGGTATTTTGAATACGCGAGCAAGATTGCGTCCGCGCAGGTAAAGACCGCTCTAATTTTAGCGGCCTTGCGCGGCAGCGGATGTAAATTTAGCGAGCCCGAGCTTAGCCGCGATCACAGCGAGCGGATGCTAAAAGCGATGGGCGCGCAAATTTCGCAAAATGGTCTTGAGATCGAAGTCGCGTCGCTTAGCTCGCCGCTTAAACCGCTTGAAATTTTTATCCCAAACGATCCCAGCTCGGCGTTTTTCTTCGCGGTCGCCGCAGCGATAACCCCGAGCTCGCGCATAGTGCTAAAAAATATGCTGTTAAACAAAACCCGCATAGAGGCGTACGAAATTTTAAAACGTATGGGCGCCGAGGTAAAATTTCACAAGACGAGCGAAATTTACGAGCAGATCGGCGATATAGAGGTCGCTTACGCGCCGCTTCACGCCGTGGAGGTGAGCGAAAATATCTCCTGGCTGATAGACGAAGCGCCTGCGCTTGCGATCGCCTTTGCCTGCGCACAGGGAAGTAGCGTGCTTAGAAATGCCGCCGAGCTGCGCGTGAAGGAATGCGACCGCATAAAGATAACCTGCGAAGGGCTTCGCGCCTGCGGTATCAAAGCGCGCGAGCTACAGGACGGCTGGCAGATCGAAGGCGGCGAGGCGAACGCGGCGATCATCACGCCGTGCGGCGACCATCGTATCGCGATGAGTTTTGCGATTTTAGGCTTAAGATCGGGGATGATCATCGAGGATAGCGATTGTATCGCGACGTCGTTTCCGAACTTCGCCGCGATTTTAAGACAGATCGGAGCCGGTGTTGAAGATTGAGATGGCGAAAAGCTACGGCTTTTGCTTCGGCGTCAAGCGTGCGATCAAGATCGCAGAAAGCGCCGGCGAGGCCGCTACGATCGGTGAGCTCATACATAACGCCGAAGAGATTAACCGTTTAAAACAAAATTTCGGCGTCAAAACCCTGGAGGGCGTTAGCGAGATCAAGGACGAGCAAAAGCTCATCATCCGCACCCACGGCATCCAAAAGGACGATCTGCAAAGATTAAAGGCGCAAAATAAAGAGCTCATCGACGCTACCTGCCCCTTCGTGACTAAGCCACAGCAGATCGTAGAAAAGATGAGCGCGGAGGGCTATGATATCGTGATCTTCGGCGATAAAAATCACCCCGAGGTAAAGGGCGTGAAATCCTACGCAAAATCGCGCGTATTCGTGATCATGGATACGAAGGAGCTGCAAGACGTCAAGCTTGGACCTCGCGTCGCGCTCGTTTCGCAGACTACGAAAAAGATAGAAAGCTTTACCAAAATCGCGGATTTTTTGATGCAACGCGCAAGGGAGCTGAGAATTTTTAATACGATTTGCAATGCGACGCTGGAAAATCAAGAGGCCGTAAAAAGCCTGTCGCAAAAGGCCGACGTGATGATAATCGTAGGCGGGAAAAATTCCTCCAACACCAAACAGCTTTTTTTAATTTCACAAAATTTTTGCAAAGACAGCTATCTCATAGAAAACGAAAGCGAGCTTGAGCGCTCGTGGTTTGAAAACAAAAGCCTCTGCGGCATCTCAGCAGGAGCTAGCACGCCCGATTGGATCATCAAAAAAGTAGTAGCTCGGATAGAAAGTCTAACGTAGAATTTATAAGCCCTCTTATCAAATTTACTCTTAGAAATTTATCAAATCGAAAGCAAATTTTAGCTAGAATCGCGCATTTTAGTTCTTTTCAAAAAAGCACAAATAAATTTAAAGGAAGCATATGGCTGAGGTGAACGAGAAGGTTCAAAACCACGCAGAGGAAGATTTTGCGACATTGTTAGAGGAGTATGACACCGGGAAGTCTCACGACGAGGTCGTCACAGGTAAGGTTATCGCCCTTAAGGACGGCGAGGTTTTCATAGACGTAGGCAGGAAGTCGGAGGGCATTTTGGACGCCGCCGAAGTGAGCGACGAGCAAGGAAACCCGCAGGTTAATGTAGGAGATGACATCAAAGTCGCTATTATCGGAAGCAGAGGCGGTCGCCCGGTCGTATCGTATAAAAAGGCTCTAAAGAAGGAAAAAGTAAAGGCGTTCATCGACTCCTATGATGAAAACGCAGAAAATGTCTATGACGTTAAAATTCTATCGTTTAATAAGGGCGGTTTCCTTTGCGCTAATGCAGACGACGTGGAATTTTTTATGCCTCGCTCGCAAAGCGCGCTTAAAAACCCAAATGGCGCCGTAGGTAAAAATTTTAAAGTAAAGATCATTAAAGTTGATAGAGATGAGCAAAGCATTGTAGCATCGCGCAAGAAGCTACTTGATGAGGATCGCAAAGCAAGCAAAGAGGCGATCGAAAAGGTAGTCGCTACCGAAGGCATCATCGAGGGCGTCGTCAAAAAGATCACTACTTACGGTATGTTCGTAGACGTAGGCGGCGTGGACGGACTCGTACACTACAGCGAAATTTCATACAAAGGCCCGGTAAATCCAAGCTCGCTCTACAAAGAGGGCGATAAGGTTCCGGTTAAGGTTATCAAATACGATAACGATAAAAAGCATCTCTCTCTTTCGATCAAAGAGGCGATGCCCGATCCTTGGAACGAGATCAAAGATAGCCTGGAAGTAGGCGACACTATCCGCGTAAAAGTAAGCAATATCGAGCCTTACGGCGCGTTTGTAGATCTTGGCAACGACATCGAGGGCTTCTTGCATATCAGCGAAATTTCGTGGGATAAAAATATCAAAAATCCGAAAGATTTTATCAGCGAGGGCGAGGAGCTTGACGTCGAGGTCGTAGAGATTAACCCTAGCGAGCGCAGATTGCGCGTGAGCCTTAAAAATTTACTCACTAAGCCGTTTGATGAGTTCGTTGCTAAGTATAAAGTAGGCGACGTGCTAAAAGGCAGCGTCACTACAATTACAAATTTTGGTGCGTTTGTGAGGATCGACGGCGTAGAGGGGCTTTTGCATAACGAGGACGCTTCGTGGGATCGCGGCGAGAAGTGCAAAAATTTATTCAAAGTGGGCGACGAGATCGAGGTTAAGATCATTAAGATCGACAAAGATACTCAAAAAATTTCTCTAAACCACAAAGAGCTCGGCGATAGCCCGATTAGCGATTATGCCAAGAGCCACAATCAAGGCGATGTCGTAAAAGGCAAGATCCGCGATATTAAAGAGTTTGGAATTTTTGTCGAGCTCGGAGGCGGTATAGACGCGCTTATCCGCAAGGAAGATCTCGGCAACGTAAGCGTAGATAGCCTAAAAGTGGGCGACGAGATCGAGGCTGCGATCGCCTTCATCGACGAGAAGAAAAATAGAATCCGCCTAAGCGTGCGCAGGCTGGCTCATCAGAAGGAGCGCGAGGCGCTAAACGAGATCAATAGCAACGACGACGAAAAGCAAAGCCTAGGGGATCTAATCAAAGATCAACTAAATAAATAACTCCTCCCGCAAGGCATCCCCGCCTTGCGGACCCACTTCTAAAGGTTAAATTTAATGAAAACTATCATAGTTTGCGACGCAATCCACAAAATCGGTTTTGATCTGCTTAAGCAGGAATCGGACGTTAAAGTAATCGACGCCACGAGCGTGCCCAAGAGCGAGCTATACGGAATTTTAGGCGATGCTGACGTCGCGATTACCAGAAGCTCTACGGCGGTGGATGAGAAATTCCTTGGCGCGGGCACCAAGCTAAAAGCGATCGTGCGCGCGGGTGTGGGCGTAGATAACTGCGACATCGACGGCTGCTCCAAGCGCGGCATTATTTTGATGAATGTACCTACGGCAAACACCATCGCCGCGGTCGAAATGACCATGTGCCATCTGCTAAATGCGGCGCGCAAATATGTAAATTCCTGCAACGATCTAAAAATTAATAGAATTTGGAAGCGCGAGAAATGGTACGGCACCGAGCTTTATAAAAAGAGCCTCGGCATCATCGGCTTTGGAAATATCGGCTCGCGCGTGGGGGTGCGTGCGCTTGCATTTGGGATGAACGTCATCGCCTACGATCCGTATATCGAGCCCGAAAAGGCCACGAAGCTCGGGGTAAAATATACGAAGAATTTCGACGAAATTTTATCTTGCGACTTCATCACGATCCATACGCCGAAAAATCAAGAGACGATAAATATGGTAGGCGAGCCGCAAATAGCGAAGATGAAAGACGGCGTGCGCCTAATAAACTGCGCTAGAGGCGGGCTGTATAATGAAAAAGCGCTCGCAAACAATCTACGCAGCGGCAAGATCGCGTATCTCGGCATCGACGTTTTCGACAAAGAGCCTGCGACCGATCACGAGCTTTTGGATATCGAAAATTTAAGCGCGACTCCGCATCTTGGCGCAAATACGCTCGAATCGCAAAGCAATATCGCCAGGGAGGCCGCGGAGCAGGCGATCAGCGCCGCACGCGGCTTAAACTATCCAAACGCTTTAAATTTGCCGCTTAAGCTCGAGGATCTGCCGCGCGGTATCGAGCCGTATATAAATTTGGTCTCGAAAATGGCCTATCTTGCGGCGCAGATCAACAAAGGCCCGATCAAATCGATCACGATCGAGGGCAGCGGCGAGGTGGTGCAGTATCTAAAATCGATGCTCGTTTTTGCGATCGTAGGCGCGCTGCACGATTCTTTGGGCGACTCGCTAAATTACGTCAATGCTAAATTTCTTGCGGACGAAAAGGGGATTGAGACGAGCTTCGGCGAGCTTGCGCGCAGTGTTTATAAAAGCGAGATCGCGGTTAAGGTTACGACCGACAAAGCGATCTCAAACGTCGCGGGCACGGTCTTTGACGGCAGCGAGGAGCGTATCGTAAATATCGGCGGATTTAAGACCGATTTTAAGCCGAAAGGCAAGATGATAATCTTCAAAAACACCGATGTGCCAGGCGTTATCAAATCCGTAAGCACGATCCTAGCCGACGAGAACATCAATATCGCGGATTTTCGCTTAGGCAGAGGCGAGGAGGGGGATGCTTTGGCGGTCATTTTGGTCGATTCCGAAGTGCAAAAAAGCACGCTCGATAAGCTGGCGGCGCTTCAAACCTGCCTAATGGTGCGCTACGCAGCGCTTTAATCTTTTTCCGCTTAGGAGGCGGAATTTTAAATTTCGCCTCATCCAAATTCTTTATAATTTGAATTTACAATCCAGCCTATGACGGCGTTTGATGAGGCGATGCAGGAACGCGCGGCGAGGAGATTTTGCGAAATTTGACGTAACGTGCAGGCAAGCGCTTGAGGTGCGTTGCGACATGCGTTCAGGCAGATACCTTTTAGCGCACGGCTTTTGTAAACGCCGCGTGCGCTCTAAATTTAACTCTCGCCGTGAGCTTGCTCTTAAATTTAAATTTCATCCTTGCAGAGTCGCTTTAAATTTCATAATCGCGAGCGCCGCCGATTAAATTTTGCCGCTATGCAGGTTTGGCACTAAAAGCTAGAGGCTGCGATGCGAAACGCGGTCAAATTTTATAAATTTTTAGACACGGCAAGGCGTTTTGCTTCAAATTTATGCGCGACAGGCACTTTCATCTCTAATCGTATCGCCCGTTTAAATTTCGGGCAACCGCCGAGCGATTTTATTGCTGATTAAATTTAGGGCAACTACCGAGAGATCGCACCGCTGATTAAATTTTACGTTTTGCCGAAATTATGCTTCGCCGAAAAATTCCGCCCGGCCTAAATTTAGTCGATACAAAATTTCAACCGTAATGCGCCCTGCTAATTTGTGAGTTTAAGTGTTTCGATTAGGCTTAAAATTTTGCGGATCTGCGTTTGGTATTCGCGCGCGAGCTCTATGCTAGCGGGCCTACCAAAAAGCGTAGTTTCGAAAAGATCGGGCGCACCGTTTAAAAATAGATATAAGCGCTCATCCATAAATACCGCGCTCAAGCTGAACTCGCCGCTCGTTTCGCGATTTATTTCGCGCAGGCGCTCCATGAACGCGGGCGTTAGCAAATAGCGCGCTTCTACTTTGTCATCCGCAAACACGCGAAAATCGCGCATAAAATCCAAATCGTCCATCATCTCTTTTTCGCCGAAGATCTTGGCGTTTAGCTCCCTGCTTACCACTATCGTTTTGCCCGAGGTTTTTTTCGCGAGCTCGCAGATCAGTACGTTGCCGTCAAAGTCCATATATAGTTATCGTAGAATATTTTGATCAACATAATCGCCGCTATGAGCGGATTATCCGTTTTCATGTAAAACCTGCTATTGCTATGTACCTCGCTGAGGCTAAATTTAATCCCGCAGTACACGTCCGTAATCCGATCCTCGCTTTTGATTCTAGATTTCCTATAAATTTTAAATTTTTGAAATTCCTCTTCTTGCATGCCGGTATATGGATCGTATTTTAAACCGGCATCTATATCGTTTATTACGGCGTGGACGAATATCTCTTTGTAAAATTTATAGTAGCGAATTTCCGCTTCGCTTTCTTGACTGGCGCAATGCATAAGAAATATCCAAAAGATCTGAAAAAGGATCAAGACGCTCGAAAATTCGGCAATTTTTATTAGAGGAGTGTCTGCTTTAACGCCGTCTAGAGACATTATTGCGAATAGGACCGCAAAAAAGGCGGCTATACTGAGGTAGTAATATCTATTAAAAGCTCTAGCGCACGCTTTTTGTTCGGTTAAAGTCTGCGAAACGACATCTTGCAGAGCAGGCGACATATCTATCCTTGAGAAAAATTTTGCCCGTATTGTAGCAAAATTTAACGTGATTTATAAAGAGCGAATTTCACCGCATAATTAAATAGTCAAGATCGGAGCTTAATTTACGCAGTCCGTGCGGCGTAAAATTTTAAAATCTTACTATTCTGAAATCAATTCGCACCGGATTTAAAATTTAACGCATCGCGTAAACTTATATTTCACGCGAGCCGCTTTTTAAAATTTGCATTAAAACCTTGCGATTAGAGTATCCTGAGGGTGTCTGAGATGAAATACATAAAAACTCCGAGCCCAAACATCACGAAAAGCCCCGCAAATTCGATGTAAAGCTTCAAGCTTACGAGTCGCTTCGAGCTAAGCTCGTTTGCTTTCGCGCCGAAAAGTGCGGCTAAAAATATCACGACGCTCATTCCAAAACCGATGAAAAGCGCACTCGCGACGCTAAGCGCGAAGCTTCCGAGGCTGAAGGCAAGCACGAAAATAAGGATCGTGCCAGGGCAGGGCACGAGCGCCGCAGCAAGCGCGATAAGCCACTCCCGCCCTTTCTCGCCGCCGCCAGTCGCGCCATTTTGCAGCGAGCGAGACGAGGTTTGGTTTTTTAAATTTGCAGAATTTAAAGCCTGTTTTTGCCCGTTTTGGTTCGGCAAGTTTTCTTCTAGGCTTGCGGTTAAATTTGAATTCGAATTTAGCTCTGCCGTTGCGGCGCCTAAATTTTGAGTATCTAAATACTGTGCGGATTCGCCGCTAGGGGTTTTAAATTTAGAAAATTTATAGCTCTTTGACGCTGCGTAAGCGGAATTCCCGGCGTTTGCAAACGCCGTATTTTTTAAGCTGACGTCCGTCTCTGCGGTATTTGCGGCGGAAGCGCAAGCAGCGCAGGAGCAGCCCGCATCGTGGTGGGCGCCCGATCTTACGCGGCGAGCTTTGTCGTAGATGATGAGCGCGGTTATGACGATGATCAGAAGCGCCGAAATTTTCGTTGTGATTGAGGCAGAGTTCGTGGAGACGAGCCCTGCGACGTTTTGCAGCACGAACATGCTCGCGCTTACCAAAACGAGCGCTCCTAGGACGTGTAGAAGCCCGATTTTGAGGGCAAATCCAAAGGCCTTGACGTAGCTGCCGCCATGGGCTAAGAAATAGCTCGCCGTTAGCAGCTTCGCGTGCCCAGGACCCGCCGCGTGGAAAAAGCCGTATATGAAAGAAAGCGCCAAGACCCATAGGATGGTGCTCGCGCTTGCATGCTCGCTGCTTGCGCGAAACGCCGTTTTGAGGCTTTTCATAAAATCCATCGTCTTTTGCGCGACAAATCCCAGCGAGACCTCTTTGTGCTGCTCGCTTGAAATCTCGTCGCTGTCGGATGTGGCGCCGTTTTTGCTCGCGTTATTTTGCGCTAAATTTAAAGAACTCTCCTCGGGCGGCGTCGCTAGATTTTGCGTAGAATGCGCGGAATTTAAAGAGTTATCTCGGATCGCAGCAAAATTTTCGCCCACGCCTTTATCTGCAGGCGCCGCAGAATTTGCGGAACCACCTTTTTCCTGCGCATCCTTTTTAGCGGCTTTATTAATCTGCGCGAGAGCATCCGAAGCGGCGATATTTTTTTGCGCCTCTACTGCAGCCTCCGAAACGATATCACCAACCGATCTTTGGTTTGATCTGCGCGCCGAGCTGGCATTAGGTTTTCCTTGCCCGCCTTGCGCAAGTTTATCCTCTGAGCCCGCAAGGCTCTGCTCGCTAGATGTAAGTTCGCTCTGCGTTAAATCGGAGTTCGGCGCGCCTGAAATTGGCGGCTTTTTATCTGCGATCTTTGGTTTTTCGCCGCTAAATTCTATAAAAGTGGTGGCTAAATTTGAATTGGGCTTCGCTACAAAGCCCTCGCCTAGATTAATGGGCTTGTCGTCAAGCATTTTGAAATTGAAAAATCCCTGATCGTCGTTAATGGAAATTTTAAGAACGCGGCCGTTTCGCAGCTCGAAGCCGACCTTTTGATCGAACTCAAACACGAGTCTGCCCTTTTTGACGAGGCTTATTGCGTTTTTAAAATTTCCCTTGATCTGCGTGCCTACGAGGTTGCTAAGCGCAGGCTTTGCGTTTTTTGGCGCTTGATCGTAGAATTCCGCCTCGCAAAGATAGTTTTTGGGGGTTAGATAATCGGTCATCGCCTTAGTTATCTCGGCAAGCTCGCTATTTTCAAGCTTGCCGTTGGAATTTATATCGTAGGTCTGCATTATGACATCGGTAAAATTTTGAGAGAAAAGCCACGAAAAATGCAGACTCACGATCTTGCCGTCTTGTGCGACGGGAGTGATGCTAACGTGCGCAGTGGGCGTGTATAGGGCGCACAGAGCGCACGCAAATATCCGCGAGCTAAAGATCGCGGATAAAATTAAAATTTTAATAAATTTCATCAACTACAAATTTTCTCCGAAAACGTCGATCGTCTTTTTCATCGTCTCATACCAATCTAGCGGCAGCTGATCGATCTCCATCACCTTTGCGCCCGTTTGCGCGGCGATGGTTTGTGCTGCCTTTTTGGAAAACTGCGGTGCGACGAAAATCACCTTGATCTTTTCCTCTTTGGCTTCCTCGATTAGCTCGGCTAAATCCGCAGGCTTAGGCTCTTTGCCCTCCACTTCGACTGCGATCTGCTCCAAATCGTATCGGTGCGCGAAATAGCCCCAAGACGGATGATAAACCATAAATTTCTTTCCCTTGACGCCCGCTAATTTCTGCTTTGCGTAAGCGTCCAGCTCGTCCAGCTTTTTAGCAAATTTATCGAAATTTGCTTCGTAAATTTTAGCATTCTTAGGATACTGTTTGGTTAACGCGTCTTTAATATTTTTAGCTTGAATTTTTACAAGCTGCGGATCGAGCCAGATATGCGGGTCTAAGCCGTCATGGTGGTGATGGTGCTCGTGCGCCTCGTGGTCTTTGTCACCATGCTCATGATGTGCGTCATGATCGTGATCATCGTGATGCGCGCTATGATCATGTTCGTCGTGATGGTGGTGCTCTGCCATAGCCATTTTAGTGATGCCATCTTCGGTGCGGATTATCTTCATCTTTGGATACGATGCGGCAAGCTTTGGTAGCCAGACTTCATCGAATTCTATACCGACTGCAAAATACAGATCACTATTTTCTAGCATTTTCATCTCCGAAGGCTTAGGCTCGTATGTGTGCGGATCAGCGCCTTTGCCTACCATCGTATTTACCTGCAGAGTATCGCCTGCGATCTGTTCAACAAAATACTTCGTAGGAAGTATGGTCGTGGTGACCGTAGGTTTGGCGAATGCTACGCAACTAGCTGCTAAAAGCGTGAAAACAAGCTTTTTCATAAAATTCCTTTCCAAAAAAATTGCGGAAGTATATCAAAAGCAACTTAGTTGCAACTTAATATAAATTTATCTAAATTTCGCTATCATCGCTTAAATTTTAAAAAAGGCGTAAAATGGATCCCAAAGATTTTTTAGCGAGTCACGATATCGCTCCTACGGCGCTTAGAGTGCAGATCGTGCAGATCCTAAGCGAGAAAAAATGCCCGGTAAGCTATGATGAACTAGTAGAACTAACGGGCGCTAATAAAACCACGATATATCGCAATATAGCGCTTTTGGAAGAGAAAAATTTGATAATTACCAGCGAAAATAATCATAAAAGCTTTTATGAGCTTACCGACGGCGCCAAAGCGTATTTTGTCTGCGAAAGCTGCCATAAAATGGAGGAGATTTCGATGCCCGCTCTGCCGCAAAAAAATGTCAAAAGTGTGCTCGTGCGAGGATTGTGCGAGAAGTGCGGCGGCTGAGGCGGGAAATTTAATCAAAAGTGCTCAAGGAAATTTGGCTAAAACGCTAGGACAAAATTTAACCGATTTTTAACGGATTTTTATAAAACAAACGATATAATCCGAGCGTTTCATATTTTAAAAGGGAAAAATTCAGTGAATAAAAACGATACGATAAAAGCAATAGAGAAGTTTGTAAGTTCTCAAGAAATGACGATGTTTCGCCTGAAAAAGGGTATCTACGGCGATGCGATGAAAAACCTGGATCAGGTTTTTACGCCGTATAAGGAGTTTGCCGAGTTTTTCAAAAATCCTGCAAATAGACTGCAGGAGCTGTTAGGCAATATCGCGTACGAATCGATTTTAAACTACACTGAAGCAGGGCTATCGCACTGCGAGAAGATCCACTCGATCTATTTTGTGGAATCCAAAGGACTTTTCAAAAGTGGGCTAAAGTATATCGAGCCTGATGCGACCGCGAGAGAAAGAGCCAAGAGTTATTACGACAAATTGCTGGAAAATAATGAGAAGCTTAACGAATATATCGATATCGGCTTGCAAAGGCTACATGGCTTAGAAGCAAAGGTTTTCGAGTAGGCTAGGCTAGCTTTGGGATTTGATTTGCGCGGCGAAATTCTATCGCAAATCCTTAGCGCTTAAAATCCTATGATTAAATTTCACACCTTTTACAGATTTCACTTATACTATTTAATTCCGCGTTAGCGCCGCTTTTAATTGCGCATATAGCAAACAGGGTAACTTTAGAAATTCTGTGCCGGTAGGCATTATCCGATACGATCAAAGAAATAATCTAAATTTTTAAAGCTCAACGAAGCGGGTTAAAATAAGCAAGCTTGGCTAAATTCCGTGGAGCGACTAAAGAAAGTTCTAACATAAACTAGTGCTTAGTTGGAGTCTGCGAATTTGAAATTTCGCGGTTAGCGTGAACGGGAATTTAAAATTCTAGCGCCACTTTAGATTTCTGCGAAATGCGGAATTTTAAAAGTAGGCACTGCGCCTGCAACAAGCAAAACGCAAGATTTGAAATTTGCTAGAAAATACTCACTGCGAAGTAAAATTTAAGAGCCAGGCTGCAGAGCGATGCGGCGTAAATTTAATTTACTCTGCAGCGCAAAACGCATTCAGCAAGAGATATTTTTGGAAGCGGAAAGGGCTATAGAGAGCCGTAACGAATTATATTTGATTGCGCTAATACCGCAGTTGGTATATGCAGTGATGAGCCGATACGTAAAAATTATTTAGAGGTGTCAAGGTGGGAGCGTGCGGTGTAAATTTTAACTCATTTTGGCGCGCTGTTTTTATTTATCGCGCGAGGCAAACTAGGCGGTTAAACTTATTGCGATTAGAAAATTCTAAACGCGGATTAAAGCTTAGCGGCGAAATCAGCCTTGCTAGCACTCTGCTGCATCTTAATTTCGCCGCAAGCAACTTTATTTATCTGCCTTTTCGGCTTTATATTGCGCTAGCAAGCTGCCTAGCTCATCTTTTATGCGAAGCTTTTCTTTCTTCATCGCATCGATCTCCAGATCGCTCATATGCACTCTGCCGGCCTGCGCGTCGGCGATCTTGTGATCCAGCTCGTCGTGCTTCTCAAAAAGCGAATCAAATCGTGCGTTTTTGCCTTTTAACTCAGTGATTAAATCTCTGTATTCATGAAACATGCCTACTCCTTTAAAAAATTTATTTAAGTATATCAATAAAGCGCTTAAAACCTAATTTCAGCTATCAAATTTAGACTGAATTTCACGCATGAGATTCCAAATTTTAAGAGGTAAAATTTTTTAGCCTTTAAAAATTTAAAACAGGCAAATTTAAATGATAAAATTTTAAGAGCAGAGCTTTAAAGCCCTGCCGCTTTCGCTATTTTCGAGACGAGATTTTTAGGTTATGAAGCGAGCTGTGAATCTTTATGATCTATAATCGGCGTTGATTTTTATGTAGTCGTAGCTAAGATCACAGCCGTATGCGCTAAACTCGCCATCCCCGAGCCCCAAATCGCACCAGATCGTAAAGCTTTTTTGCTGCATTACGGCGTGAGCCGCGGCCTCGCGCGCGGCGTCCAGTTCGCGATTTTGTGCGTCATAAAGCAGCACGTCGTCGTATTTGATACGCAGCTTTTCTTCGTCGCATTCTATGCCACAGGCGCCTATGGTGGAGGCTATGCGACCCCAATTCGGGTCTTCGCCGAAGATCGCCGTTTTAACAAGCGGCGAATTGCTTAGCGCCTTCGCCGCCCTGCGGGCATCCCCAGCATTTGCGGCGCCGCTTACTCTAAATCGCACCAGCTTGGTTGCGCCTTCGCCGTCTTTTACCAGCATTAGCGCAAGCTCGTGCGTAAGGGCGTTTAGCGCGAATGAGAAGGCATTCTTTTCGTAGGCGCATTTGGCGCTACTGCAGAGCATAATCGTATCGTTGGTGGAGGTGTCGCCGTCAACGCTTACGGTGTTGAAGCTCTGCTCCGCCGCTTTTTTTAGCAGCTCGTCCATATCCGCGCGCGGGATTTTTGCGTCGGTCAGGACGAAGCAGAGCATGGTCGCAAGCACGGGATTGATCATGCCTGCGCCCTTGCAAACGGCTGCGATGTGAAATTTCTCGCCGTTTTCTAAAGAAATTTCATACGCAAGCTCTTTTTTTATCGTATCTGTCGTCATAATGGCGGTGGCTAGGGCGTCTGAGTTTCGCGCCGAGAAGTTAAAATTTTGCGCGGCGGCGATAATTTTTTCCTTTTTGAGGCGATATCCGATGACGCCGGTGGAACTCATAACGGGGTTTATCAGAGCGGTCTTTTTGCCAAGCTCGCTAAAAATTTCATCGATGTCCGCGACGCCTTGCTCCCCGGTCATCGAGTTTGCGTTTTTAGAATTTACGAGGATAAAATTTGTTTTAAGCTCCCCGCCCGCGCGCTCTTGCGCCCTTTTGAAATGCCTAATCGGCGCGGCTTGAAATTTATTGCTCGTAAAGATCGCGCTTACGGCAAAGGGCTCATCTGCGCGGATAAATCCCAGATCGTTCCCCTGTTTTTTAAAGCCCGAATTTACGCCGTCAAAATAAAAGCCCTCGACATTTTGTAAGCCGCCCTCGAGCTTAGTTATTTTAAACATATCTCATCTCCTGCGGCTTGTATTTACTGCGGATGAGTTTTTTAGTGTTGCGGATGCCCTCTGCCGTGCCGATGACTAAAAATTTCACCCCAGTACCGATGAGGTAGTCGCCATCCGGCATCGGAATGAAGCGGTTATTCGGCTCCTTGATGCCCACGACGTCGGCGTTTGTAAAATCGCGCAGGCGAGTTTCTTTTAAGCGTTTGAAGCGGATCCATGAAAAATCGGGCACCGTGATCTCTTCGATATCGATGAGGGAGTCTTTTTTATACAAAAATCGCTCCAAAATGTTTTCCATATCGGGACGCACGCTGATCGCAGAGAGCCTTTGTGCGGCGAGTTTGGATGGTGAGACGATAGAATTTGCGCCGAGTTTTTTTAGCCTCTGCGTGTCGCTGTCATCATCGCTATTTGCCATGATGAAGTAGGGGGTGATGCGACCAAGCTCCTTTTCGTATAGGCGCACGAGCGAGATTATCGCGATATTATCGGCTAAATTTGGACTTAGCGTGATGACGGATTTTGCAGATGACAGATGGGCTTTTAGCATCGTGGTTTCTACATGCGGTTCGCCTACGATGAAATATGGATAGCGGTTTTCTTCAGCGATTTTGGCTAGAGCGGGATCGGGATCGATCACGACAAAAGGCAGATGATTTTCGCGAAACTGCTTGGCAAGCTCGGCGCAGTAGATGTTGTTGTAACAGATAATGTAGTGGTTTTTGAGCCTTGCGATGTTATTGATCATTCGTTGCTCCCTAAGTAAATTTTGAAGTTTGCCGTTTTTTATGACCTCGACGACGACGCCCAGGCAAAACGAAAAGGTTCCAAAGCCCATGAGGATGAATAAGACGGTAAAAATTCTACCCGCGGGCGATATCGGCGCTACTTCGGTAAAGCCTACCGTCGTAAAGGTCATGCCTGCTTGATAAAAGGCGTCTACGAGCGAAAAGCCCGCTATAAAAACATAGCCTAATGTGCCGATTAGCATCATCAGCACGATGGTTATAAGTGGTAAGCGAAAAGGGCGTAGCTGGTCGTAAATTTCTGTGTAGAGGTTGATGTCCGGCTTAGTCGAGCCGGACCAGTCGAGGAATCGCTTGATCTTGTCCAAAACAGACATAAATTCCTCTTTGAGAGGTTATTTTGATTGTTTTTTCATAGTTCGTAGAGTTGAGGCGGCTACTTTGATTCGTCTGGTTGAGCCGTCTTCTAGCTGAACGCGGATGGTGCGTAGATTGACCTGGAATTTCTTTTTGGTTCTGTTATTTGCGTGGCTGACGTTGTTTCCTACCATCGCACCTTTGCCGGTGATTGCGCATCTTCTTGCCATAATAAATCCTTGATGATTAAAATAAATGGCGATTATAGCGAAAAAATTTCAAATTATGCTTAAAATTCGCCGCGGTTTAAATTTAGCGAAATTTATGACAAAACTAAGTAAAATTCCGCATCTTGAAATTTTAAAGGAATCTTAATGTATGTCGCACCCAGCATTTTATCGGCGGATTTTGGAAAGCTTGCGGAGGAAATTCGCGCAGTCTGCGAAGCGGGCGCCGATCTCATTCACGTAGATGTGATGGACGGGCATTTCGTACCCAATCTCACGATCGGACCGCTCGTAGTAAGCGCGGTAGCAAAGGCGAGCAGCAAGCCTTTAGACATTCATTTGATGGTTAAAAACGTGTCGTTTTTCGTCGATCTTTTTTTGCCGCTAAAGCCGAAATTTCTTAGCTTCCACATCGAGGAGGAGACCCATCCGCTGCGCCTCATAGATCATATCCGCCGCAGCGGCGTCTCGCCCGCGGTCGTGCTAAATCCGCACACTCCGCTTAGCGCGCTGGAGTTTATCTTGAGCGAGGTCGATATGGTGCTTTTAATGAGCGTCAATCCGGGCTTTGGAGGGCAGAAATTTATCCCCTCGGCGCTTGAGAAAATTAAGCAGCTGCGCGAGCTGATCGATCGCAAAGGCGCAAAATGCCTCATCGAGGTCGACGGCGGCGTAAACGGGCTGAATATCGCAGATATCGACGAAGCGGGTGCCGACGTCGTGGTAGCGGGCAACTACATATTTTCTTCAAACGACTACGCGGAGGCGATCCGTGCGCTTAAAATTTAGGCGCGGCACAGGGGTAAAATTTTGACGCATAGAATCGAAAATCTCATAAATTTACTGGCTCAAAAGAGCATAAATTATTACGATTTTATCTCAAAAGCAAGCGATATTGCCGAGATTACCGAGCTTTTCGAGCCCAAAGACCTCTCGATGTGGCGCACGCTGGGCATAGAGATAATAAAACTCGACAACGGCAAAATCACACTCAAAACCCGCGAGACGGATATTTCAGATGAAATTTTTTGCTTCGTAGATATCGAGACGAACGGCGGGCTCTCAAACGGCCAGATCATCGAAATCGGCGCGATAAAAACGCGCGGCACGCAGGAGCTGGACCGCTTTGAAAGCTTTGTTTATGCGCCCGTCGTGCCCGAAAATATCACGGAGCTTACCGGTATCCGCGCGGACGATCTTGTAGGCGCGCCGCCGCTAGCTAGCGTGCTGGAGCGGTTTAGACTGTTTTTAAGCGATAGCGTTTTTGTGGCGCACAACGTCAAATTTGACTACGGCTTCATCGACGCGAGCCTACAAAAATGCGGCTTCGGAATGCTTTTAAATCGCAGGCTCTGCACCGTCGAGCTCGCGCGCCGCACGATTGAGGCGCAAAGATACGGGCTCGGCTCGCTAAAAGAGCTTTTAGGCGTGCAAAACGTCCACCACCGCGCATTTAGCGACGCCGTTTCCTGCTTTGAAATTTTTAAATTCGCGCTCTCGCGGCTGCCGTGGAGCGTGCAAAGCACCGAGGATCTGATACTTTTTAGCAAAACCGCAAAGAGCCTGGCGCTGCCTAAGCCGCAGATTTCGGGGCGGGACGAGGGCGAAATTTTATAAATCGCGCACCGAATTAAGAGATGAAATTTTATTGAAATTTCGCGCCGCCGTTTGAGGGGTAAAATTTGCGCTTTTAAGCGGTGGCGCTTTAATCTGCGCGGATTGCGGTAGCATAAATTAGATCCGAGCGATTTTGGGTGGCGCAAATCGGCGCGTATGGACCTAGATTTTGAAATTTTACCCTTGCCGTAGCGATTGAATGCGCACAAATCGCGGCGGCGCGAATTTAAAGCGCTACTGCGGCGAGATGTGATTGCGAGCGAACCGAAACGGCGCGAATTTAAGCAGGCGCGGTTTTAAATCGCATTGCGATCGCACCAAATTTAAGTGTAAATGCCCGCAGCGGCGCCCTTTACGTATGTCAGCCAGGCGGATCATGCGATTTTAATTTGCTCGGGCGGGTGTGGCAGCGAATGCTCGTGAGGTCTTTTTGCTTTCGCAGATTTGATTTTTGCGGCGATAAATTTTGCGCCCGCCCGCGGTTTTACAACCTTGCTTCGGGCGAATTTTATGAGCGCTTGCAGTCGTGCGGATGCGCCCGAAGCGTCGCGCGCTTTAAATTTTAATTTAACCTGGGTGCGCGAATTCGATGCTTTAAACGCTAAAATCAATAAATTTTGCCCGCGCCTGCGCATCTTTTGCGTCCCAAAAGCGATAAATTTGGCGCGCCCGCACTGCCGCCGCAGATACGCTAGGCACGAGGGTTTTCTGCATTCGCCGCTTGGAATTTTGATATTTGATTTTAGCTTGACGACCTGGTCGGTACGTGCCAGTGCCGCAAATTTTAAAATAGAGCTTTATAAAATTTTACGACGCCGATTACAAATGAAATTTTATAAATTTTATCGTAAAAACACAGCGCGATCGGAGCAAATTTAACGAAAGCCCGGCCCTGTCGTAGCAGCGTACGGAGGTCGCGTATGCACTAAATTTAGCGATAAGCAAATCCGCGATCTTAATAATACAAAATTTACGCAGACACGGCTTGCTCCGAATCAAAGCGCCATCGGAAGGCTAGTGGGCTTTGCGAGCAAGCGGAGTAATGTGCCGCTGCTTGGGAACGCCATCTTTGCAAGAAGCGCGATCTTGCGATTGAGCGGTCTTTTTCGCCTCAAGACGGACATATCGCGGGCTAAAATTTAAACGGAATTTTAAAAGAGGATAGCTGCTTTTAAATTTACGTTGCAAATCTCATAGGCTGTGAATACGGCAGTCAAATTTTAAAATTCTATCTGTTTTAATCACGCCTTGAGGTGTGTATTGCGAGGGTGCGCGAGTCGCTTGATTAAAAAATGGATTTTAAATCATTCCTAGCGTATATGCTTGCGCAGTAAAGTAAAATTTTGCGTCGTAAAATTTCGCGCCGCTGCGTTACTGCCGAGCCGCTCGCCGTCTTACCTCCCGTCCTATCGCTCCGTATTTTCAAACGCGCTAAAATTTCGGCAAAGCTACGTTTTAATGCAAAATTTATCCACTTACTGCGGTTTGCGGCGGATGAAATTCTGCCGCTCGCCGCGAGATGCGTGATATTTGCTTACCGCGCATGCACGTCATAGCCCATATCCTCTTGCCGCAAGCCGCCGCTTTACTAACGTCCATCGTTGTAGGTTCTCGCCTGCTTCTTAGCGTATATTTTTGTGCCTTGTAAGCTGCGCGTCACCCCATCTGCGTCAAGGTCACGCCGTGTCTTTAAAGCACGCAAATCTATCCTGCATAAAATTTCGCTTCTTCGCCGTGCTCGCCGCCTGCCACACTTTGTCGTGCTTGTCTGCCGCGAGCCGTCGCCGCGCTGTATCCCTATCCGCACTCGCCGTACCCGCTTCGAGTTTTAGCGGACGCGCTTTAAAATTTCAGCCCAAAAGTCCTATTTAGCGCCGCGTCCGAGCATAAACAATCTCACTGCTTGTTCGGCGACGCGGGCTAAATTTTGCGCTGCGACGGCGGGTTCCATCGCGCGCTCAAGGCTCATAGGCTCGTTTAAAACACTGAAAAACGCGCCGATGCCGTGCTCGTTGCAGCCGCCGGCACAGGACGAGACGCAGCCTGCAAGCGCGATGACGGGCACGCCGTAGCGCGCGGCGATCTTCGCCACGCCGCTTGGGGTTTTGCCCATGCGGCTTTGGAAGTCGAGCCTGCCCTCGCCGGTGATGATCAGATCGGCGCCCTGCACGTCGTTTTGCAGCCCGATCTGCTCGGTGATGATGTCGATGCCGGGCCTTAGCTGCGCGCGCAGGAAGCTTACGAAGCCAAAGCCCAGTCCGCCGGCAGCGCCCGCGCCCCTTTCGCTGCAAAGCTCCTTTCCAAGGCTCTTGCTTACGACGCCCGCAAAGCTTCGCAGCCCAGCATCCAGCGCCTCTACCGCCGCTTCATCCGCGCCCTTCTGCGGTCCGTAAACATGCGCCGCGCCGTTTTCGCCGAATAGCGGATTATCCACGTCGCAGGCGATGAGAAACTCGCTATCTTTGATGCTTTGCGGCACGTCCGCGTCCGAGATTGCCGCTATTTTGATTAAATTTTCGCCTGTGCCCGCAAGCGCTTCGCCGCGCGCGTCCGTAAATTTAAAGCCCAAAGCGCTTAGCATGCCCGTGCCCGCGTCGTTCGTAGCGCTTCCGCCGATGCCGATGATAAACTTTCGCGCGCCGTGTGCAATCGCATGCGCTATCATCTCGCCAAAGCCGTAGGTGCTCGTTTTTAGCGGGTTGCGGCGCGATTTTTCGATGAGTGGCAGACCCGATGCGGACGCCATTTCTAAGATGCCTAGCTCGCCTTTTAAGGCGTAGCGCGCGGGCGTTTTTTCGCCTAACGGATTTGCTACGATGACGTCCATGAACTTAGCTTTTAGCGCGTCTGCAAGGGCTTCAACGCTTCCTTCGCCGCCATCTGCGATAGGTTTGACGAGCACCTCGCAGCCTAGCTTCTCGATACCTGATTTTACGGCGTTGCCCGCCTCAAGCGAACTAAGTGAGCCCTTAAACGAGTCGATCGCGACTAAAACTTTCATATTTTTCCTTTAGCTGGTATTTTAAGATTTTGGAATTTTACAGCGCGTAGGCTAAATTTACGATGACAAGACTGAAGCAAGAGTATAATTTTAAAATCTCGTCGCCAAATTTATGGGGCAAATTCTAAAATTTCATGTCGTGGAATTTTAAAATTTTGTAAGCCACAGAATTTCGGCTAAATTTTAAAATTCCGTAGCGATAGAATTTTAAAATTTCGCTCCTTGAGGCTTTGTGTGTAAATTTAAAACTCCGCTATACGAAATTTTAATATTAAGGCATTTGCGCGGTACGGCTAGCTACGTAAATTTAAAGAATCTTATGTAGCTAGCCGCTGGTAGATGCCCGTAGCGCTCCGCACTGATTTAGCGCGGTAGCGGCTAGAATAAGCTAGCCTAGATCAAAAACAGCGACAAAACCCAAACGCTGATCATACCAGTAATGCCCATAATTAGGGTTAGCATGGTCTGTGTGCGGTAGCCTTGCTGCGGATTCATCTTACTGAAATTCGTAACGACCCAGAAGTAGCTGTCATTGGCGTGCGAAACCGTCATAGCGCCCGCTGCGATCGCCATTACCACAAGCGTGCCGGACATTTCGGAGGTGAAGCCCAGCACCTGCATCAGCGAGCCGTCTGCGTTAAATGCGCCCATAATCGAAGCTGTAGTGATGATCGCAACGGTGGAGCTTCCTTGCGCGGTTTTTAAGACGGCTGAGATTAAGAATGGGAAGAAAATCCCCGCGGCTTTAATCGCAGTCGCATTATCCTTGATGTAGGTTACGAAGCCGGCGTCGGTAATGACCTTACCTAGTACTCCGCCCGCTGCGGTGATGAAGAGGATCGGACCTACGATCTTTAAGGATTCGTTTGTGATCTCGCTAAATTCGCCTAGTTTGTCGGTTTGTGCAAGTAGAAATACCGCAAAAACTACGCCCAGGGCTAGCGCGATGATAGGATTTCCTAAAAATTGCGAAATTTCGCCCGCAAATCCGCCTACTTTTAAGATCTTGGCGACGGAGCCCAGCGCCATAAATAGGATCGGTATCAAAATAGGGGCTAAGCTCAAAAATCCGCTCGGTAATTTGCCGTATTGTTTAAGCAGATCGTCGTAGCTTTTTGCGATGACTTCATTGGCTTCAGCCTCGCTTATATGCACGCTTTTGGCGACTTTTTTGGAAAAAAAGTATGTAGCGATCAACACCGGCAATGATACCACCGCGCCCATTGCGATTACGAGTAGCAGATTGCCGCCTAGACCCACGGCGCCTGCTGCGGCGATCGGTCCCGGAGTCGGCGGAATGAATACGTGCGAGGCGTAAAGTCCGCCGGAGAGCGCTACTGCAAGAGCGACCGGATTTTCGCCGATTTTTTTGCTGATCGCTTCACGGATCGGGTTTAAAACGACGAAGCCGCTGTCGCAAAATACGGGGATACCTACGATCCAGCCCATTATGAGCATCGCAAGCTCTGGACGCTTTTGCCCGACTACGTTTACGACCATATCGGCGAGTTTGAGCGCCGCGCCGGTCTTTTCGAGCACGGTGCCGATGAGTGCGCCGAAGATTATGACGATACCGATACTCTTAAACGTGCCGCTGAATCCGTCGCCGATAATCGCGGGGATCTTGGCTAGCGGTATGCCCGCAACGATCGCGAGCGCCAGGGAGATAAGCATTAGCGCCAAAAACGGGTGAACGCCTGCTTTGGAGATCAAAAAAATCATCACGACGACCGCTATGGCGAAGCAGATGATTAACGCAACACCGCTCATAAAAGCTCCTTGAATGGATTTAATTTGCCCGCAAGCGGTTTAAACTTAAGCTCCGTTTGCGCCTCAAATTTAATGCGGTAATTTTAGCGAAATTTTAATATAAAGCAAGAAAGGCGGCGTTAAATTTATGGAAATTTATGATTTATGCGGAAATGATGGACTAGCTAGCGGAGTTTATCGGTTGGAATTTATCGGTGCCGCACGGCGAGAGGTGGTTTAAATTTTAAAACTTGCAGCGTTTGACTTGACTCACGTTGCGCGGCGGCGGAAATTTTATCGCGGATCTGCCGTCGTAGCGTGGCAATGGGGCGGTGCGCTTGCGCTTTACACGCAGGTTTGGTAGCTTCAGGGCGTGAGCGACGCGTAGGGCTTTGCGGCACTTGCTGCGGCGGCAGCGGTGGAGATAAGGCAGTAGTGGCGGAGGTGGCGGTGAGGCAGCGGCGGCAGGGCTTTTGATATACAATCGGCGATGATAGAATTTTGATCGAAATTTACTCACGCGGCGATGAAATTTTAATTAAAACTATCGGCAGAAGCGGCGAAATTTTAATTGAAAGCAGGCAACATAGGTAGAGCTTCGATCAAAATATCGCGCGTAGCGGATCTGATAAAAATCGGCAGCAATCTGCAGTAGAATTTTGCGGCTTTTTATATAATTTTTCTGCGAGTCTGCTGTGATCTTTTTTGGATTTTTCAAAATTCCTGGCGGTCTTTGCGCGGTCTATCTGCGGCGGGATTTCGCGGCTTGGCCAAATTTACAGAGCCATTTTAAATTTAGAAGGTCGTTTTAAATTTTGCAGAGGACAAAGTAGTCGAAATGAGGTATCCGGTTTTAAATTTGCAAAGCCGATTCGCTCTCGCCTCTTTTTTATGTGCTCTTTGCGCGCGTAAATTTTAATCGGCAGCTCTATCTAATCCGCAAAATTTTAGTTTTTGAAATTTTATAGATTTTTGAGCTCGCGTTTTGGCTGAAATTTTGATCCACGACCTCGTCCGCCGCCGCCCTCGCCCAGGCTTCGTCGAAGTTTTGTCCGTTTAAATTTGCGCTGCTGGAGTAAAGCCAGTCAAATTGCCTCAAAAACTCCTCGTGGGTGCAATCTTTCACGACGCGCACTGCCTTGGCGTTCGGATATAAAAATGTCGTTTTTCTCGCACGGCGCACTAAATTTTTAAATTTTGCGGGCACGCGAGCGAGATTTTTTAGCTCGCTAAGCTTTGCCGTCGTTATAAGGCAGGGCTTGTCTGGGGCTCGGCGTTTTAGCGCGTTTATCTCGCGAAAATCCTTGCTCAAAAATCCCGCCGTCGTATCGGTCTGCGCCAAATAGATCATCTCTCCTCCAAATTTACGCCTTTTTCCTATCTTTAGCCAGCAAAAATATGCACGAGATAATGAGCGTAAAGCCCGCAAAATCAAGAAACACAAACTCCGTCCCCAGCCAAAAATAGGCAAACGCCGCCGCGCTCACCGGCTCGATGCACGCGATCATGCTCGCCCTGCTCGCGCCTATTATCTTTAGCCCCGTCATGTAAAAGCTAAACGCGCATATCGTGCCCAGGATCACGACCGCGGCAAGCGCAGCAAAGCCCTGCGCGTCGCTCACGCCGCCTAGCTGCCAAACCCGCGTGTAAAGCGCGAGCGCGCCGCCGCCGATGACCATCCCCCAGCCTAAATTTAACGCGACGGGGTATTTTTGATTTAGCTTCGTGGGAATGAGGCTGTATATCACGACGCCAAGCGCGCTAATGAGGCACCAAACCAGCGCCCCCGCGCTGATAACCAGCGAGCCAAGATCGCCGTGGGTGGCGAGCAGCACGACGCCCAGCACCGCGAAAATGAGCGCGATGAGCTCGACCTTTTTAGGCGCGCGCCGCTGTGAAAAGCAAACGACGGCAAGGATGAGCGCGGGCGCGGAGTACTGGATCACGGTCGCGACGGCGGCGTTTGAGAGCTCGACACCGCAAAAGTACGAATACTGCGTCATCATAAGCCCAAAAAACGCGTAGATGAGCAGCTGCGGCAATAGCGCGCGATCTTTTAGCGGCGCGAGAGCTGCGCGCGGCGAACGCGCTAAATAGTACGCCACCATCGCAAGCCCGGCAATGCTCAGGCGGTAGGGCACGAGCCAGTCGGCGCTGACGCCTTTTTGCGTGAACAGATACTGCCCGCAAACGCTGCTAAAGCCCCATAATACGCCGCCAAGAAGCGTGATGAAAACGCCGAAAAATTCGCTCTGTGATCTCATTTGCCGCCTTAAATTTAAAGCCAAAGTATACAAGCTTATGCTTAAGCTGGGGTTAAATTTGGGGCTTCGGCGTAGTATATCGGACTATACTTGCAACTAGTAAAATTTTGTAAATTTTAAAATTTGAAACAAATAAAGAGATGATAAAAATTTATGAGGCTATGTAAGAATGAAGTAAAATTCTAACTTTAGCTTAACGTTTGTAATTTATGGAATAAATTTTGACATTTGCGATGCGCCAAAGCTTCATAGTGTATTACTTTTAGAAAAGTTGAATTTGGCTCAAAGGCGGCTAAATTTTTCTAATCGGCAGTCTAATTATCGTTTTGCATTTTTGCGGCGATAAACTCGTCTATTTTGGCAACGCTTCTGGGCTCATCATCAAAGCCGCCCACATGTAAAATTTGCGCGCAAAGCCCCTCATCTATCCTCAAAAACTCCGCTGCGCCCCAGTCTAGCTTTTTTTCCAAGCAGCCTGCTGCACTGCCCAGTCGAAATTTTCTCGCGTGATAAAATCAGGCAGTCTAATCGCGCTAATCCAGCTGAAATCGCTCTTTCTAGCGTAGTCTGCAGCGCTGCAAGCCTAGCCGCTTTACCGCCAAAATCCCTCTAGCGGCGGCACGACGTATTCAAAAAAGCCATCGATCTTATAATCGGTTTTGTAGCTCATTTTTAGCGCGTAACTCACGGCGTAAAGCACCTCTATCGCACGCTGATACGCGCCGTCCGGCTCATTTGGATCGCCTTCGCCGCGGATGCAGACGAAATTTGCAGGCGGGATAGTTAAAATTTGCAGCACCTGCTTTGGCGCGCAAAGCTGTCTAAACTCTTTTTTAAAATCAAACATTTTATTCCTTTCGCGAGGTAAATTTCATAAAATTTTGCGCTAGAAGCGGAGCTAAATTTTAAATGGTCGTAAAATTTTACAGCATTACGCGATCGCGCGTATGCAAAATTTTACAAAATTTTACGTTCGCCGCATCGTTATAAGAAATTTTGCTGCAAGCGCGTCAATATCCAGTTGCGCAATAAAATTTCACGCCACCCTCAAACAGGATATGAAATTTACTGCAAGTATTTGAAAAATTTTAATACATGCAGATAGATTTTATGCAGGCAAAATTTCACACGGGCGAAATTTCACGCCGTTACAAATATTTTAAAATTCCGCCGAAGCGTGCGGCTAAAGCGGCGCTTTAAATTTAGACCAGCGCCAGCTTCAGCACCTCTTCGATCCGATCTACCGGCGTTATTTTCAGATCGTTTTTGACCTCGTCGGGGATCTCCGCCAGGTCGCGCTCGTAGTTTTTGCGCGGGATCAAAACCTCGGCGATTTTGGCTTTGTGCGCGGCGATGAGCTTCTCTTTAAGCCCGCCGATCGGCAGCACTTTGCCGCTTAGCGTGATCTCGCCCGTCATCGCCAGATCGGCGCGCACCTCGCGCTCGCTTAAAATCGACGCGATCGCCGTGCTCATCGTGATGCCCGCGCTCGGTCCGTCCTTAGGCGTCGCGCCCTCGGGCACGTGGATGTGAAGGTCGAATTTATTATAAATCTGCTCCGAGCTTTCGGAATTCTCCTCCTCGTCTAAATTTCGCGCCGCCGCAGGGCTTTTAGACACCGCGCCGCCATTTGCGCGCAATGCGGAGTTTTTGCCGCCGCGCGAGGCTTTTGTCGCGCCCGCCTTCGCGTCTTGAGCCGCTTTGAGCTTACTCTCGTCGATTAGCACCTTTACGATGCTAAAGGCTATCTGCGCGGATTCTTTCATCACGTCGCCGAGCTGGCCCGTGATCGTCATCGCGCCCTTGCCTTTGATCTTTACCGCCTCGATCTTGAGCACGTCGCCGCCTACCGCAGTCCACGCAAGCCCGTTTACGATACCGATTTGATCGCGCTTTTCAACCTCGTCTATCTCGAAAACCTTTTTATTTAGAAATTCGCTTAAATTTTTCGTCGTAACGACGATTTTTTTAAACTCTTTGTCTTTTAAAATTTTAACCGCGACCTTGCGGAAGATCGCAGCGATTTGGCGGCGCAGGTTTCGCACGCCGCTTTCGCGCGTGTATTCTTCGATGATCTCGGCAAGGGCGGCGGGGTTGATCGCTACGTCGGCGGCTTTGAGCCCGTGGCGTTGCAGCTCCTGAGGGATCAGATAGTCCTTGGCGATCTGAAACTTCTCCTGCGGCGTGTAAGAGCTAAGCTCGATAAACTCCATCCTATCGCGCAGCGGCGCGGGTATGAGAGATACGTCGTTTGCCGTGGCGATAAAGATAATCTTGCTAAGATCGATGTTGAAATTTAGATAATAATCCCTAAAGCTCGAGTTTTGCTCCGGGTCTAAAATTTCAAGCAGAACCGCCGTCGGATCGCCCTTGTATGAGCTTGAAATTTTATCGATCTCATCAAGCACGATGACGGGGTTCATCTGATTTGCCTCGATGAGGCCTTGCACGATGCGGCCAGGCATCGCGCCAATGTAGGTGCGGCGGTGTCCGCGTAGCTCGTTTACGTCCTCAAGCCCGCCCAAAGCGATGCGGATGAGTTTGCGCTTAAGCGCGGTCGCGATGGAGTTTGCAAGACTCGTCTTGCCTACGCCGGGAGGGCCGTAGAAGCACAAGATCGCGCCGTCCCCCTTGCCGTTCCCCTTACTCTGCTTGCCGTTTATGCCGCGAAGCTCTAAAAGCTGTTTCAGCGCGAAATACTCCTCGATGCGCGCCTTGGGCTTTTGCAGAGAGTGGTGGTCTTTGTTTAGCTGCGCGGTGACGCCCTCGATGGACATCTTGTGCTTTGCCGCTTTTTCGAACGGCACTTCAATCACCCAGTCCAGATAGCTCTGTACAAGCCCCGCATCGGCGCTGTCCGGATGGAGGCGGGCAAATTTATCGATCTGCTTTTTGATCTCTTTGTAGGCATCCTCGCCCAAATAGGGCTTTTTGGCTTCCAGCTTTTTGCAGTATTCCTCGATCTCGACGTCGCGATCGGCGTCGCCGCCGAGCTCCTTTTGGATCTGTTTGAGCTGCTCTTTTAAAAAATACTCCTTGTTCGTCTTGTCGATCTTGGAATGAACCTTGCTTTTGATCTCCTTTTCGAGCCTCTGCGCTTCGATCTCGTCGGAGATGTAGTTGATGAGGTTGAAAAGGCGCTTTTGTAAGTTGCTCTCGGTAAAAAACGAGTAGGCTACCTGCTTTTTTAGACGCAGTGCGCTTAAAATTAGGTCGCAAACGCGCGCGGCGTCGGTGCCGTCGTCGATGGTCTTTAACAGATCGTTCGGGAAAAAATGCGTAAGAGTGCTAAGCGTCTTGGTTTTTTCCTTTAGCACGCTTACCAGCGCGTCTAATTTTTGATCGTTGCCGCGCTCGTCGTGGATGATATCGACGGTAGCGACCAGCGGATCTTGCGAAATTTCTTTTACGATTTTGCCTTTTAGCGCGCCTTGGAATAAAATTTTAACCCGACCGTCGGGAAGCGGTACGGTTCTCATAACGGAGCCCACGACGCCTCCATTATAGATGCCGCCGAAGCTCCTATCGCCGCTAAATTCCGACTTTGAGCTTACGACCATTATCATAGATTCGTTTTTGGCGGCTAGATCGAGGGCTTTTTTGTTATGTTCGTCGCCGATGAAAAGGGGCGCTATCATAAACGGATATAAAAATAGCTCGTCCTCGACGATGATGGGTAGATCGCTAGGGAAGGTTGTATTTTGCATCAGTTGCATCGCTCCTCCTACTCAAAAATCGCGCGATACCAAGGCGAGCGCGGTTTGATTACGTCGGTGCCGTTTAGCGGGGACTCTTCGATGCGCTGCTCGTAAATTTTGGCAGAACTTTCGCGATCGGTGCGTTGGTAAAGGTCTTTGATGTCGATATTTAGCTGATGCTCGGCAAGCCTAAGCTTCGTTAGCATCGTCTCAAGTAGCGGACGATACTCGCTCTGCGGATATTCAGCTATAAATTTTCGAATTTCGTCGATGCTGTTTAGCATTAGCTTTTGGTTGCGATTTGGGCGGCTAAAGGAATCGAAATTTGCTCTAATTTTTAGAAATCTTGCGTATTCGATCTTTTGCGTCGTGCCGTAGAGACGGATATATTCGTCTAGGTATTTGTTTGCTTTCTCGTAGTTTTCATCCTCCACAAAAGCCCACGCCATAATGAGTGTCATCTCCTCAAGCAGCGGAGAGGCGATGTGTTCGCTAGAAAAGCTAGTGTAGTGCTTCTCGGCATCCTCCATGCTGGCGTTGTTTATATCTTCTAAAATTTTAGAATACCATGCCTCGGGGCTTAGATTAAAAAGCTCGCCGTCGCCCTTACCGCTGCAGCCGCCGATAAACGCGATAAATAGGAGAGCGGATAGAATTTTACTTAGATTTGTCATAAAAAATCCTTGGAATTTATTTAGCTCGTAATTTTATAGTCTTTGAGTAAATGCAAGCTTAAATTCCGCGTTCAAATTTAAAAATGGAATTTCTTTAAAATTTTTGTGCGTTCGGGCTTAAAAATCTTTGTAAACCAAAAAAATTTACGCGATAAATTCTAAATTTAAGTTTAACAATAGTATAATTAGCGCCGATAACGCAGAGTAAGTTTGCGTTTCCGTAATTTCAGAATTTTAAAGAAAGGATGTAAGATGAAAAAAGGTTTTACTCTAATTGAGCTGATCTTTACCATCGTGATTTTAGCGATTACGACGATGGCGATCCCTCGTATCGTCGCGCAGACGACCGAGCTGAATGCCCTTGCGATCAAAGAGGAGCTCGTATATAACGCTAAAGCTTTTATGTCTCGTATATCTAAAGCTCAGTGGGATAGCGCATACGCAGCAGATGCTAGCTGCGGAGGCGATGCGAGCTGCATGGATAGAATTTTGACCGTAACTCCAGGCGTAGATGATTCGGGCAATAGTACCAAGGAAGTTAGACCGGGGATTTTGCCGGAAGCTAGTCGGCGTGGAATCAGCTCCCAAGCTCCAGCTACGAAAAAGCAATTCGGTAGAAATGGAATTTCTTTTGGTGGCGGTCGTTATAACGATATTGACGATTTCGACCGGTTCACGACGGATATAACAG
Source organism: uncultured Campylobacter sp. (assembly GCF_938017775.1). Taxonomy (GTDB): domain Bacteria; phylum Campylobacterota; class Campylobacteria; order Campylobacterales; family Campylobacteraceae; genus Campylobacter_B. The sequence continues at coordinate 2,518 of NZ_CALIIU010000071.1, read as the reverse complement.
TCGGTAATTTAGTGGGCTCTAGCAGTAGAGGTGATTTTATCCTCAATACTAGGATTAATGTCGATGTAGATTATGTAGCAGAGCCTTTTAGCGCGGCGGAATATGCTTCCGGTACCGATATAAGTGGTGTTCTTAGCGATCGGCCATCCAATGACGCCGTTACCAATATCAAGATGGTTAGGGTTGCCGCTACGGATCTAAACGACGCCGTAGCGAGAGACGGTGCTGCTAAATCAGTTGTTTTAAAGGCATTTTTATCTAATATCGGCGTCGGCGTTCAGACAACCGTCACTAGACTATATAACTAATAGGAGCGCGAGATGAAAAGAGGCTTTACCCTTATAGAGCTTGTGTTTGTTATCGTAGTGCTGGGGATCATCTCGATGTTTGGCGCTGATCTATACACCAAGATCTATAAATCTTACGTGCATGTACGTGCGGTAAATCAGCTGGAAGCCAGAACGCAAAATGCGATGATGCTAATCACAAATCGCTTGGAGGATAGAATAAAAAGCTCTACCATAGGCAGAGATCTTGCCGTAAATGATTTTGTGCCGATTAGCGACCTTACTAATCCGAGATTTGATATATTAGAGTGGATCGGACAAAGCGTAGAGACGAGAAATATAAATAAGAGAACTCCAGGTTGGAGCGGCTTTATGTCAATGTCTCAACTCCGAGATAGCACATGGACGGCCGATGCGAATAATGCCGGATATATCGCAGATACTAGGGCTGCGTTTAATATGGTATCCTTGGGTAGTGATTTTCCGCAAGTAGCTAAAATAGTTGGAAATTTAAGGGCTACGGAATATGGTAAATCGTCTACTAACACCCAAGTTGCTGTTATCTTTAGGGTTGTTACTAACGATGCTTCGCCTACTAGTGTAGATATAGGCTATGGCTACGATAGGGCTGTTTGGGCAGACGGCAGAAACCGCGTGCTAATCGCCGTAGGCACTCCTAGTGATGCCGGTAGCGGTAGTATGGAAGGTGAAACTATCGCTATCAATCAATACCCATTCAATCCAAACAATGCCAACTCGCAGGAATTTTCTGAGCAATACTATATAGCTCATAGCGCTTACGCGATTGTCCCGGATCAAGTAGAAATATACACGAAAGATCGAGCGGGTGATTTGAGTAAGAATTTTAATCTGCTCTTGAAATATAACTATCGTCCATGGAGCACTGTCGCAAAAGATGCGAACTCGTATGATAAGGCTAGCAGTGCACTACTGGCGGAAGATGTGAGCTTATTTAGGTTTAAGGATGATAATGGCGCCGTTGCGCTTAAACTATGTATGAGAGACGACGGCAGAAATTTTGATCCTTCGGAGCTGGATCTAAACGTTTGTAAAGCACAGGTGGTGTACTAATGAAAACTATGCGAAAAGGCTTTGCTCTAGTAGCAGCCATATTTTTTATCATCATTGTAGCGACTACCGCGATTACGGCGCTATCTATCGCGTCTATGACGGCTCGCGACGTCAATAATATCCAAGGCAGAGAGCAGGCGCTACTGCTAGCGCAGAGTGCTACGGAGCTAGCAGTCCTTGCTATGCAAAAGCACCAGTATCTAACTACCGAGCTTAAGGCAGGAGGCGCTACGGCTGCGACCACTCCTACGTTAAATACGATTACTCTTGAGTATCCGTCAAATGATCCAGCTCAAAAGATGTTTGACATCACCGTAACATTCGGATATTTTGATAGACAGCTAGGTGCACCCGGTAATCATACCGTAGCTTATAGTAATTTTGGGCAAGGCTCGTCCGAAAGGCTTGCAAATGGTAGTGTGGGTAGAATTTTAAGCCATGCCGCGCTCGTAGACGTAGTAGTGAGATCTAACGTAGAAGTTATGGGCAGACCGCAGATTACGTATCACAGGCGCACTATACAAAAACCATAATGTAAAGGAGAGACGATGAATTTAAATATCGTAGGTAAGCAGTTTGAGCTAACAGAAGCTATAAAAGAGTATGTTGAGAACGCATTTGAGACGCTAGAAAAATATAATCTCGACATCATCTCGGGGCGTTGTGTAATTTCTGCTGACGAGAAGCAAGGCAAAAAAGGTTTTGTAGTGGATTTTTCATTAAATTTAGCGCATCAAGACACTATCGTCGTGCGCCAAAAAGATAAGGATCTCTATGCCGCCGTCGATCTCATCGTCGAGCGCGCCTCAAAAGTGCTTCGCAGATACCACGATAAGGTAAATTCTCATAAAAATCGCGACGAGATGAAACAAAACGCCGTAGATAATGCGGTCGGTGCCAATAAGCTAAATTTAAACGATGAAGTTGATGAGATCGTCCCTACCGAGCTGGATCTATATAAGCCGCTAGAGATCGATGAGGCGCTAAATAAGCTTAAAGAAAGTACCGATCAGTTCTTGGTCTTTAACGATATGGACGCTAAAATGCGTGTGCTTTACAAGCGTAAAGATGGTAAATTCGGCTTATTTTAGAATTTTAGAATTTTAGAATTTTAGAATTTTAGAATTTTAGAATTTTAG
>NZ_CALIIU010000070.1 GCF_938017775.1 uncultured Campylobacter sp. | reverse complement strand
ATTTCTCGCGCAGCTGAAATTTAAGCAGTTGGAATTTTATTCGTATAGGCTGTGGAGCCAAGGCGGCAAAATCCCTAAGCCTAGGGATTTTAGGTTTAGGGATTTTACTTTTATACGAAATAAGAAAGGTCAGTAATGAGGTTTTTGATTATTTTGGTGCTTGCATTTGCGGCGTTCGCGCAAGAGAGCAATATGCAAAAATGGGCGAAAGAGATTACCGCGGACGCGCAGATCCCGCAGGATAAGTTTTTGGCGTTTTATCTGAATAAAGATGAGCCTAAGAAAGTTGTTTTCTCTGAAAATGTCGATCGCATCAGCGTCAATTACGAAGGAAATTCTTTCCATGAAATTCCGTCTCCAAATCTTATGGCGTATTGGGTAGGCGAGTTTAATTTTGACGCCGATATCGAAAAGATGGTGCTAGGAGATTACGGCTGGTCTACGCTGGTAATCGCCGTGGACGGCACGGATGTGCTAGGTGGGACGTCGAGCAATCAAAAGCGCCCGCTTACGTATAAATTTAGCAAGGGCAAGCACAAGATCGAAGCGTGGTTTTTAAATGACGCGCATTCTAGCGAGCTTTTCGTGGATTTTAAAGATGTAGAGCCCTTTTATCGTCAAAAAGACGCCGTAGCCAAGATCCCTGCGGATAAGGACTACGATCTGTGGCTGGGCGCGATCTACGAAAGCGCGCAGATGAATAATCGCGTCAAGCTAAATTTAGCTAAATCCGATAAGCCCATCGTGCTACTGCTTAGCTCATATCGCGCCGTGGAGTGGGAGATCTCAAATCCGCAAAAGAATGAAATTCTAGCCGTGTTAATTTACAACCCCATAAGTAGCGTCCGTGGTGTAAGCGGTGCGCTTTACGTCGAGGACTACAGATACACAGAGGCTGCGGATGGGCTTAAATGCGAGTGCATCTCGGGCAATGTCTTTCACTGCGACGGCAGCGAGATTTATGATATGAACGGGCGCGTAAACGGGATATTTGGCAGAGGCCTGGGGGCATTTGCCGGCAAGCACGCCGTAAATTCCTTAGACCTACCGGGGCTTGTTATTACACCAAAAATTTTAGACGAAAGCAAAGCTCGCCTACTCTCGGTAGAAGCGGACCGCAAGAAATGCGAAAGCACGCCGATGGATGATGTGTTTAGGTAGTTTTATGGTATAATGTAAAATATAAATTAGAAGGAGGTTTTTATGTTACCAGCAATTGATGTATTAAATAGCGCTAAATACTTGCTTTCATTTCTGTCCATAGCTTCCATAGCTATGTCTGTATTTGGTTATGCCGCTTTTATTCCATATATGAAAAATATAAATTTTTTGACTGTAGCATATTTAAAGAAAACAAGTTCGTTTTTGTTTTAGCCTTCTTTTTATTAGTATTACCTATTATAATGATTTTATATCTACCATCAATTTTGTCTGTATTCTTGTTTTTTGAATGCTATCGTGTTAAGGGTTTTATATGTGTAACAATGGCTATTTGTGTAACAGTGGCTATTATTGTATTGATTATTTTTGGTTTATTAGCGTTCAAGAAAATGGATCTAACATCGGCGATGACTTTAATTATTTTTTATATTGTCACGCTTATATTTCTTTCGGTCTTGTTATGTTTATTTTTATATTCTAAAGAAATAAGATGGATAATTATAGGTTCGTCGCTAATATTTTTCTTTTATATTTTTAGTATTTTTTTCTGCCTTGATAACTATGTTAAGCTTGATTATTCATTTTTGAAGTTGATTGGTTTGGCTCATGATAAAGTAAAAATATATTCAAAAAACGAAGAAAAATATATTGAGGGAAGATTGTTGTTTAGATATGGCAGAATTGCTATTTTGGGACTTTTTAAAGACGCCGATGGATTTACTAATGAAATTGACGAAATTAGACAAATTCCTTTCGATGGTGATATAAAATATTTGTAATTTAAATAAGCAATAAAATTATTATATATAAAGCCTAAAGCAAAACATTTTACGATATTAATTTATGGTTTAGCACCTCCGTAAAACTTCCTTTTAAATTAAATTTAGATATACTCCCGCGCAATTTTGCGATTAAGGATTAAATATGAAAGAGATTAAAAGCCTAAGCGAGCTTCAGGCTTTTGCAGATAAAGTTCGCGCCAAAAAGGGTTATCGCGATCCGATCATGTGGGCGGTCGGGCGCATATTTAAGGGGCGTGCGGAGGAGCATAAAAGTCTAAGCGTAAATTACGCACACGTAAATTTTAAAGACGGGCTAGTAAGCGCAGCAGTGCTAATCCATGCTCTAGCCGAATGCGGCGAGGTCGTGGATTTTAGCGGTAGCGAGTGTATTTTTACGCTAACGCATAAAGCCCTAAAAAAGGCGATCGAGGTTTTAAAATTTCTACAGCCAGACGCCAAAGAGGGCGCACACAAAAATCTACAGGTGCTGCTTGCGGTTAAAGAGGCGATGAAATCGGACGAGCACGCAAGCTTTTGCGCTAGCTTCATCTTCGAGGATGCCGCGCCAAAAAGCGTCGAGAGCATCTATCTCAAGCTTTACGCGCTTTCGCTAAATCTCTGCGAGCCGCGCACGCTCAATCTAGATGGCGCATTTAGCGTGCTTCCGAATGTCGCGTGGGACGAAAACGCCCGTCCGATCGAGCTTTGGTGGCTGCGAGAAAACGAAATCTCTTTAAAAATGCAGGGCCGCTATCCGCGCATCATCAGCGTCGATAAATTTCCGCGCTACCTAAGCCACGTCGTACCGCCGCAAAACGTTCGGATTTTAGATGACGCAAAGGTGCGTTTGGGTGCGCATATCGCTGCGGGTACGACCGTGATGCCGGGCGCTGCGTATGTAAATTTCAACGCAGGTACGACCGGTAGCGTTATGATCGAGGGGCGCGTCAGCAGCTCGGTCGTCGTGGGCGAGGGCAGCGACATAGGCGGTGGCGCATCGATTTTGGGCGTGCTAAGCGGCACCAACGGCAATGCCGTGAGCATCGGCAAGCACTGCTTGCTGGGCGCAAACTCCGTAACGGGCATTCCGCTAGGCGACCGCTGCATCGTGGATGCCGGTATTGCGGTACTTGAGGGCACGAAGGTTTTCATCGCGCAAAAGGATCGCGAAGCGCTAGCAGCGCTAAATGCGGGCTTTGCGTTCGATCGTGAAATTTATAAAGGGCTTGAGCTTGCCGGGCTTAGCGGTCTGCACTTCCGACAAAATAGCCAAAGCGGGCAGATTACGGCAAGCATTAGCAAGCGTGCGATCAAACTCAACGCGGAACTGCATTAAATTTATAAATTTAAACGGCGGGCGCGGATTGGCTGGAGCTTTTCAAAGCTGCGTTAAATCTATAACTTAAAGGCGAGTTAAAAAAGATACGGACGATCTCGCCGCACGCCGCTTTGAGCGAGCGCATATGATCCGTCGCAAAAATTTCCGCTCATAGAATTTCACGCGGAATTTAAAGAATTTTTGTCGCGATTTAGAAATTTCTAGCGGTGATTTGCTGAATTTATGCCACTAATTTAACGCAAGGAATTTTGGCGGCTCGCGGATTTGCGCCGCGCAAATAAGTCTTTAAATTTCAAAAATAGATTGAATTTAAAATTTTAATATGATAGATTTCAAATAAAAATAAGGAGATAAAAATGAAAAAATTTATACTCGCCCTGTTCGGCGTATTTATCTGCAGCGCAGCGCTTGCGGGAGATGCCGATGCCGAGCGCTGCAAGGCTTTGGCGGACGCCGTAAATGGGCGCAGTCACCCAGAGACTGAAGATATAAAGTTGGGTGCGGCTACGTGCGAAGGCGATAAATTTATAGTTTCCATGACCCTAAAAAACATAATTTGGGATAAAGTAGATCCTAAAATAAAGCAAAATTTTGAGAGAGTTTTGCGCGCCGATAGGCAAAAGGACGTTTGCGCGACGATGAAAGCGGGCGGTCTAAAACGCATAGGCGTGCGACAATTTCTGCAAAGCGGCGAAAAAATCGCCGATCTGACCTACACGCGCAGCGATTGCGGCTTAGAGTAAAATTTCAAAGGAGAGATAATGGAAGTGCCTCAAGCGGCGTATAGCAGAGATAAAATCATCATTCGCACCGGTGCGATCGGTATCGTTTCAAATGTAATTTTAGCGGCATTTAAGGGCGTCGTGGGGCTGATTTCGGGCTCGATCGCGATCGTGCTTGATGCCGTAAATAACCTAAGCGACGCGCTTTCGTCCGTCATTACGATCGTGGGCGTGCATCTTGCTAGCAAGCAACCCGATCGCGCGCACCCCTTCGGACACGGCAGGATCGAGTATCTAAGCGCGATCGTAATCGCCGTCATCATCCTCTACACCGGCGGCGTCTCGCTCGTTGAATCGATCAAAAAGATCATCCATCCGCAAACGGCGAATTATAATGCAATTTCGCTCGCCATCATCGCCGTGGCGGTCGCGGCGAAATTTAGCCTGGGGCTCTATACGCAAAAGACGGGCGAGCGCGTAAATTCCGACTCGCTCATCGCAAGCGGCGTGGACGCCAAATACGACGCGCTCGTGTCGCTAGCCACCCTCGTAGCGGCTTTTATTTCGCTTATTTTCGGGCTGAGCTTGGAGGCGTATCTGGGCGCGATAATTTCGGCGCTTTTAATCAAAACGGCGTATGAAATTCTGCGCGATACGATCAGCAAGCTTTTGGGCTCGCGTCCGAGCTTGGAGCTGACGAATGAAATTTACGACGTCGTGCGCGGCTTTGAGGGCGTCATCGGCGCATACGATCTGATGTTTCATGACTACGGACCCGATAAAATGGTAGGTTCGGTGCATATCGAGGTCGCAAGCGATACGACAGCGGCGCAGATCGACGCTCTTACGCGCCGCATCCAAAACGCCGTTTTTGCGAAATTTAATATCATCCTAGACACCGTAGGAATTTACGCATTTAACAAAAACGATCCGCGCGCCGCCGAGATCTACGAGCATATCAAGCAGATGGCGTTTTCGCATGAGTTCGTCTCGCAGATACATGGATTTTATCTCGACGAGGAAAAGCGCGCGATCAGCTTCGACGTTATCGTCGATTTCGCAGCGCCCGACATGGAGGCGACGTTTCGCGCGGTCTGCAAGCAGGTACGCGCCGCGTATCCGAACTACACGCTCATCATCACTCGCGATAGCGATTACAGCGGCTAAAATTTAAATTGCTTTAGCGGTTTAAATTTAATCGCGCCCGCCCGCGCCCCTTCGGCGAAATTTTAGAATTTTAAGCTACAATAGGAGAAATTTATCGCGGCTTCGCGCGGCACAAAAGCCGCAATAAAACGTGATATGAAATTTGTGCGCAAAACTTAGCAGAAGCCCGCGCGCAAGGCAACGCAAAGAGAAATTTAAAAGGAAAAATATGGTTGAAATCAAAGATTTAACGATGCGCTTCGGCAAACAGCTACTTTTTGAAAACGTAAATTTGAGCCTCGATAAGGGCAGGCGCTACGGTCTCATCGGCGCAAACGGCGCGGGCAAATCGACGCTACTTAAAATTTTAAGCGGGCAGATTGAAGCAAGCAGCGGCGAAATTTTGATCGAAAGTGGGCTTAAAATCGGCGTTTTGGGGCAGGATCAATTCGCCTTTGAAAGCTTCAGTGTCAAAGACGCCGTGCTTTACGGTAACAAGCGCCTTTATGACGCCGTGCGCGAAAAGACGCAGCTTTACGAAGCGGGCGAGTTTAACGACGAGATAAACGAGCGCCTCGGCGAGCTTGAGATGATCTGCGCCGAGGAGGACCCCGCTTACGAGTACGAAACGCGGATCGAGAAAATTTTAAGCTCGCTAGGGCTAAACGACTTCGATAAAAAGATGAGCGAGATCGAGACGAGCGATAAATTTAAGGTTCTTCTTGCTCAGGTGCTCTTCCCGCGCCCCGACGTGCTGTTTTTGGACGAGCCTACGAACAACCTCGATATCGACGCCATTTCGTGGCTCGAGTTTGAGCTAAATCGCCACACGGGCACGCTCGTGGTCATCAGCCACGACCGCCACTTTTTAAACCGCGTCTGCACGGACATCCTCGACGTGGATTTTAGGCGGGTGCGCGAATTTAGCGGCAATTACGACGACTGGTTCATCGCATCCAATTTAATTGCCAAACAGGCGCAGTTTGAGCGCGAGAAAAAACTCAAAGAGAAGGCGGAGCTTGAAAAATTTATCGCTCGCTTTAGCGCCAACGCAAGTAAGGCGAAGCAGGCCACGAGCCGTCAAAAACAGCTCGACAAGCTCGATCTTAGCGAGCTTGCGACCTCTTCGCGCAGGGAGCCTAGCATTTTATTCAAGCCCGCGCGCGAGATCGGCAATGAAATTTTAGAGCTAAGCGGCGTGGATATGAGCTTCGGCGAGATTGAAATTCTGAAAAATTTTAATCTCAAGCTCGCTCACGGCGATAAGATCGCGATTATCGGTCGAAACGGCGTGGGCAAAAGCACGCTTTGCAAGATCATCATGGGCGAGCTCACGCCGCAGCGCGGCAAGGTGCATATGGGCGCCACGATCGAGCCGGGATATTTCGCGCAGGATACGAATAATAAAATTTCAGGCGAGCTCAAGCTCTACGAATATCTGCAAAGCCCGCAGAATAGGGATCTGGATGAAATTCGAAAATGCCTTGGACGTATGCTTTTTAGCGGCGCGGAGCAGGAGAAAAGCGTGGGCAGCCTAAGCGGCGGCGAGAAACACCGCGTGATGCTAAGCAAGCTAATGCTGCAGCGGCCGAACCTGCTGGTGCTAGATGAGCCCAACAACCACCTTGATCTTGAGGCGATCATCGCGCTTGGCGAGGCGCTGTATAACTTCGCGGGCTGCGCGATCTGCGTGAGCCACGACCGCGAGCTCATCGACGCGTTTGCAAATAGAATTTTGCACCTCAAAGGAGGCGGCGAAATCGTCGATTTTAGGGGCACTTACGAGGAGTATCGAGAGAGCTTGGGAGCGAGCGATGATTGAGATCTGCGTAAACGGCGAACGGCTGCAGCTGGCGCAGGATATGAGCGTGAGCGAGTTTTTACGCCGGCGCGGACACGATCTGCGCCTAGTAGCGCTCGAGCGCGACGGCGAAATTTTAAAAAAGCAGGAGTGGGAGCGCACGCAGATCTCAAGCGGCAAAAAATATGAGATCGTTGAGTTCGTAGGCGGCGGCTGAGGTCGGAGCTTTGAATTATTTTAAAATTACGGCAGCCGAGGTTTAAATCCGCGCGGAAGCCGCTAAATTTTAATCGGCTTAGCGACACAGCGGCTAGAGCTTAAAATTTGCACGCGTATCGTTAAAATTTTAAGCGGTACGGCGGCGCGAAGACATAGCGCGTTTGGGTTTTTAGATTTATGAGAAAGCCGCGGTAGCCTGGTGCCTGCGGCGAGCCTTTAAATTTTTAAAAGTGAGCTAGGCCGCGGCGGCTGGGCGCAGGAGTTTTAAAATTCGCTCCGCGGTGATAGAGTTTAAATTTTTATTGCGGCAGCGAAACGTTAATTTGCGTCGCTAGCCGCAGCGACTGGGTGTGGAGCTGTAAACTGCGTCGGCGCCGTAGGTTTGAGCACGGGGCTTTAAAATTTAATTTCGTCGCGCTAGGGAACGGCACCCGACGCGCAAATTTTACCCGCGAGCGCGCTAAATTAGCTCGTAAACACGGTATGTGCCGCGTGATCTATTTATATTAAACATAAAATTCCGCGTTCGGCGGCACGCCGCAGTGCGTAAAATTAACGGATCGATTCGGAGATCTATCGATATGCCGCGTTACAATACTGCGACGTAAAAAGGAGCGGGAATGCGACTTTGTTGCGCGGCGCACGATACGGCGTCAAAATTTTATCGATTGGGCTCGCTTCGGGTTTACGCGCGATTGATCGTAGCTTTTCGCTAGTCGCAAGACAAAGCGCACTTGCGTTAAGCTCAAGTGCGGGTGCGTTGGCTAATTGAGCTCAATCATGGCGGCGGGCTGAGCTTCGGTCATCAAGACCGCGCAAATTTGTCTTAAGTATAAATCGCCATGGTGCGAAGCGAGCAATTGCGCGCTACAGCTCGTAGAATCGTTAAAATTTTCGGCTTTGCGTGACGCAAAAAAGGCACAGGGTCGAAGCTCGCGCGGCGAGGCTCGGGCGCGCAAAAAGATAAAATTTAGGATCAAAATGCAGATAAAATTAAACGGCAAAGCTTACGAAACGGGCGCGTGCGATCTTGAGGGGCTGAAGCGCGAGGTTAAATTTAGCGGCGAGATCGCCGTGATAAACGGCTATGCGAGCACGCAAAACTGCGAGCTGAAGGCGGGCGATGAGCTCTTTTTACTCGCGCGCGGTGCGGAGCTGGCGCCGCAGGAGCTTCGCGAGCTGATGTTTGCTCGCAACGCCCCTGCCGTAAACGAGGCGCTGCAAGGCTCGCGCGTGGCGATCTGCGGACTCGGCGGGCTCGGCTCAAACGTCGCGATCCTGCTTGCGCGCGCGGGCGTGGGCGAGCTCTTTTTGATCGACTTCGATGTCGTCGAGCCGACCAACCTCAACCGCCAGCAGTACGAGATCGGCGATCTCTACAAGCCCAAAACGGCCGCTCTGCGCGAAAAAATCGCGCGTATAAACCCGTTCGTGCGCGTGCAAACCTTAAACGAGCTACTTACCGCGCAAAACGTAGCCGAAATTTTAAAAAACGAGCGTATAATTTGCGAGTGCTTCGACGACGCGGCGGCGAAAGCGATGATTTTTGGCGCATTCGGCGGCACGGATCGCTTTTTGATCTGCGCTAGCGGCATGGCGGGTAGCGGCGGCGCCAACGAGATCCGCACGACGCGACTCGGCAAAAACGTCTTCGTCTGCGGCGACCGCAAAAGCGCCGCAGCTCAAGGCGTGGGGCTGCTCGCGCCGCGCGTGGCGATCTGCGCCGCACATCAGGCAAACGTCGCGCTTAGGCTGATTTTGGGCGAGGAGGGCTAGGCCCGACTACTCATCGCGCGCCTGCATTTCTAAATTTACGCGCTTGCATTGCCGCTGAATTTAAAGGCCTCGCGCGATTATTTTTGAGAAGCGGCGAGCGTTTCGGCGGCATACAGCGCGTTTAAAAGGCGATGTGAATTTTACCGCGCGCCGCGCAAATTTAGCTGCGGAATTTAACTGCGAGATCTAAATTTAAACGACGGAATTTAAACCATTTGTCGTGCGCCGCTCGCAGATAAGTAAAAATTTTAAAATTTATTCGGCGCGAGCGGCTACTTTTGAACATAGGATTTAAAATTCCGCGCAGCGAAGCGAGCCGCAGTCTGCGCTTGAAATTTTAAAATTTTATGTCGTGGCGTAAAATTTTGACGAGAAATTTTAAAGCTCGGGCGCAGCGTCGTGCAGCGTGTAAAGCGACGAATAGAAGCAAGCAAAGCGCGCATATCTCGCGCTGTGTATAATGCACTGCGTGCGCCGATATACGCCATTTAGTGCCGCGCATAAAACGAAAATTTAAACTAAAGAGGATAGAATGGACGATAAACTGATCTTAGGCGGCAGGGAGTTTAGCTCGCGCCTGATAATGGGCTCTGGCAAGTTCGATCACGCGATGATTGACGCCTGCGTGCGGCACGCGGGCTGCGAGATCGTCACGCTTGCGCTGCGCCGCGTGAACGAAAGCAAGAGCCGCAATATCTTGGATTTCATCCCTCGCGGCGTCACGCTGCTGCCGAATACTAGCGGCGCACGAAACGCCGAGGAGGCGCTGCGGATCGCACGGCTCGCGCGCGAGCTGGGCTGCGGCGACTTCGTAAAGATCGAGATCATAGGCGACAGTAAGTACCTTCTGCCCGACAACGCCGAGACGATCAAAGCCTGCGAGGCCCTGGCGCGCGAGGATTTCGTGCCGCTCGCCTACATGCACGCCGATCTGTGCGTCGCGCGCGATCTAGTAAGCGCGGGGGCTGCCGCCGTGATGCCTCTGGCTGCGCCAATCGGCTCTAATCGCGGGCTGATGATGCGCGGGATGATCGAAATTTTGCTAGACGAAATCGACGTACCGATCATCGTAGATGCGGGACTCGGCGCGCCTAGCGAGGCTTGCGAGGCGATGCAGATGGGCTGCGCTGCGGTGATGGTAAATACGGCGATCGCCACGAGCGGGGATCTGGCGCTGATGGCGCGGGCGTTTGCGCTCGGCGTGCAGGCGGGGCGCGATGCCTATCTGGCGGGGCTTGGCGCCGTTTGCAAAACAGCCAGCGCAAGTTCGCCGCTAACTGGATTTTTGAGATAAGCGGTTAGAATTTTAAGCGCGTTTGGTTGCGCGAGCCGTGTTTTTTGCGCTGAATTTGCCTTTCTCGGGTTTGTACAGATACATATCGCGCAAGCTCGGCGTAGCAGCCGATAGACATGGCGTGAAATTTTAAAATTTCGCACGGCGCGGTACAATATGAAATTTTAAAATTTGCGCGGCAAGAATTTGCACGCAAAAACGTGCCGCGTGAAATTTAAATGAAAATTTAAAAGGAAAATTTTAAAGATGATGAAAACCGGCTATCTAGCGGGCATGGAGGATATCGGAAGCGAGATGATGGAGCGCACGCTTGCTCTGCGCGATGGCTTTTGCGAGGAGGCGAGCGAGGCTGACGTGCAAAGGGCGATCGGCGCGAAAAATAGAACTCTGCGCGATTTTGCCGCGCTACTAAGCGTGCGCGCGGGCGAGCATCTGGAGCAGATCGCGCAAGCCGCAGCGCGCGAGAAGGTCGCGCATTTCGGCAGCAACATCGCCGTTTTCACGCCGATTTACATCTCCAACTACTGCGACAATCTCTGCGTTTACTGCGGCTTTAACTGCAAAAACAAAATCGCGCGCGCAAGGCTCGATGAGGCGCAGCTAAAGGCGGAGTTTGAGGCGATCGCGGCAAGCGGGTTAGAAGAAATTTTGATCCTCACCGGCGAGAGCGAGAAAAACAGCCCCGTGCGCTACATCGGGCGCGCCTGCGAGCTCGCGCGGCAGTATTTTAAGGTAATCGGCGTCGAAATTTATCCGCTAAACTCCGCCGATTATGCCTATCTGCACGCTTGTGGCGTCGATTTCGTCACCGTTTTTCAAGAAACCTATGACCCCGCGCGCTACGCACAGCTGCATCTTGCGGGCAACAAACGCGTTTTTGCGTATCGCTTCGCAGCTCAAGAGCGCGCGATCAGAGGCGGTATGCGCGGCGTGGGCTTTGCGGCGCTTTTGGGGCTCGGGGACTTTCGACGCGATGCCTTTGCTACGGGTGTGCACGCATGGTTGCTTCAGCGCAAGTACCCGCGCGCCGAGATTGCCTTTTCGGTGCCGCGCCTGCGCCCGATCATCAATAACGACAAAATAAACCCGAAAGACGTCGGCGAGCGCGAGCTGCTGCAAGTCATGTGCGCGTATCGGCTACTGCTGCCAAGTGCGCAGATCACGATCTCTACGCGCGAGAGGGCGGGCTTCCGCGACAATGCGATCAGGATCGCGGCGAGCAAAATTTCGGCTGGCGTGAGCGTGGGTATCGGCGGGCACAGCGAGCAGAGGGGCGACGAGCAGTTCGAGATCAGCGACGCGCGCAGCGTAAGCGAAGTCTGCGAGGCGATCCGCGCAGGCGGACTGCAGCCGCTGATGAGCGAGTATATCTATGTGTGAGGCGCGAAATTTTACCGCGTACGTGGATGAAATTTACGGCGTTAGACGCGAGATTTTCAGCGTCGGGCTCGAGGGCGGATTTAGTGCCGCCCAGCGCAGAAGTAAAATTTGTAGCGTAAAATACGGCGCGGAATTTTGCAACGCCGCACACGGCGATAAAATTTATGGCGCTATGGCAGATAAAAAAGGCTTGGGCGCCGCACTAGCGAACGTTAGGAATTCTGGGCTTAAAAATGCGTGTGTAAATTTGAGGGCCAGGAACACATACGCGGATTTAAAATTTAAGGGCAGCGCAAATTCCAAGCCCTCGGGCGGCGTAAATTTTAAATTTAAAAACGGCGCGAGCTTCAGGTTCTTATGCGGCGGCAACGCAAAGCCGATAAAATCTAATGGTTCGGCAGATGCTTTGAACTCTAGCGACGCGAACAAAATTTTAGCCTCCATCTGGACGGGCAGAATTTTAAGCTCCAGCACCTTGGCTATGGATTTAGTTTTCGATGCGGCGGCGAATAATTTTATTTCTAGCGGCACTGCGAGAATTTTAAGCTCTAGCGCGGAGGCAGGGATTTTGGCTTCAATACTGGCGAATGAGATTTTAAACCTTAGCGCTGCGGGCGAAATTTTAAAATTAAACGCTGTGAATAAAATTTTGAGCCTCGGTGCGGCGTCGCTCACGGGCGTGGATTTTGGGCCTAAAGGAGCGGGCGGATGCTAGATTTAGAGCTTGCTTCGCGCATTACGATCATCACAAATCGCGCGCTCTGCGGCGGCGATGCGGCGCTGCTTGCGCGCATAGCGGATTTTGCCGCGGCGGGTGTAAGCGAGATCGTCGTGCGCGAAAAGGATCTGGACGAAGCGACCTATGCGGCGCTATTTGAGAATATACTGCGCGCTTGCGAGTTCTACGATCGCGCAGACCGGCTCAGCTTTGACGCGGATCAAGCTTGCCCGCATGAAATTTTGCCAAATAAAATCCGCGCCGCCAAATTTGATGCGGCAGAAGCGCACGAAGAGGGGTTTGGCACGGGTACGGCTCGCTCGGACGGAATTTTCGCAGAGGAAGTTTGCGCGCGTGCGATTCCGCATAAAATTTACGACGATCGAGCCTGCGCCGTCCAAGCCCTCGTAGGCGGATTGGACGCTAGCGCGGCCTACGCGGATAAAATTTCACTCTGCGAGCGCAGCGAGGACAAAATTTTATTAAAAAAGCTCCATTTGGGCGACGGCAAGAGCGGGTTTTGCGCGGATACGGCCCGCAAGCACGCCGCTACGGATGAGATTTGGCCTAAAAATTCCGCTTGCGTTTTAGATGAAATTTTATCTGAAAATTTTACCGGCGCCGCAAATCGCGCGAATGATAACGCACCTAGTGAAATTTCGCTTCGTGGCGCCGCAAGCGAAACAAAACCCGCGGCCGGGATTATACAGAGCGCAGGAGACGCTGGGATCGCGCAGAACAGAGGAAGCGCCGAGAGCGCAGAAAGTGCACATAGCGCAGAAAAGGCAAACGGCATAGAGAACGTGAAAGAAGCGGAAAACTCGCAGGGTGCGGAGGGCACGCAGAGCGCAGAGAGCGCAAGGCGCCTGCCCGCGATCTTTGTGCATAATTTTTCAGATTTTGCGCTGCGGGCGGGCGAGAGAAATTTATGGCTGCCGCTCGGGGTTTTGCGGAGCTTCAGTGCGGCGCGCGGCGCGGAGTTTTTGCGCGCAAATTTCAAAAAACTGGTCGCTTCCTGTCACAGCGAAGCGGAGGCGCGCGAGGCGCTGGAGCTGGGCGCGAGCGCGATCTGCCTGAGCCATATCTTCGCGACCGATTGCAAGGCGGGGCTCGCGCCGAAGGGGCTAAATTTGATCCGCACCGTGCGTAGGTTTTACGACGGCGAAATTTACGCACTGGGCGGCATAACGCCGCGCAATTTCGCCTCGGTCCTACGCGCGGGAGCCGATAGGATCGCCGTTATGAGCTCGGCGATGACGGCGCGGGACGCGAGCGATTTCATAAGAAAATTTAAGAAATGAATCGATCCGAAAATGTGGTCCGTTTCTTTTGCCATGCTTTGCCGCCATCATTGCGCTGCATGCGGCGCAATGCAAAACACATCTTTTAATAAAATCAAAAACGCGCGAAACGAACGCGATTTATTGCGATTTAAGCCTGAAATTATAAAATACGAGCGATCTAAGCTTAAGGATATTTTTTGGATAAAGTGTGGCTTGAGGAATCAAAAAAGCTTCTAAACGAGGGGCGCCAGAACTTAAAGCAAAAGCTGCGAAAAGGCGCTAGCGCCGATATCTTTGACGATGAGGATTTAAACGATGCAACGGATCGCAGCTCATTAAATTTAAATGATACAAATTTGAGTAGCAAAAGCTTTAAAAATGCGAATTTTAATCAAACAGACCCCGAATCGCAACCCGATCATCTTTGCGGCGCAAATTTTCGAGATACAAATTTAAACGGCACGAATTTAAACTCAAAAAATGAGGTAAAATTTCAAAATTTAAACACAGGCGGTATTTCATCGCGGGGCGCTAAAACTCGTGATTACGATAAAGAACCGATAATCATAAAAGACCACGCTATAATTTTAAATGCTATCATCGGCGCGATTTATATCATTACTACGATATTGATGGCGATCTGCGGTAAATTTTCCGCCCAGCAAATTTTATTTCTCGTTTTGCTGGATTGCTATTTTCCGCTCAGAGCATTAAATAAATTCTCAAATTGCGGCAAGTGCTATATATATTTTAAAAATGACGACATAACTCTATACTCTAAAAAGACAGAAGCCGTTTTATATGAGACCAAAATTTCAAATATAATTGGTATCAAAAGAACCACGGGACCGTCATATCCCGAAATATCAAAAAAGATAAAATGCCTTATGCTGCTATTTGCTTTTATATACTTGCTTTTAGTTTTTTTCGTAGCGGTAGTGATAGATGGAAGGGAGGAAAATTTTTGGATAATTTTTGCGGTAATTATATCGATTAGCTTTTTTCCTTTATTGCTATATAGGCTTTTTAACGGGCTAGGCCTTGATATTATAAATGATAGCATATTGATATACGACAAAAGTTCTTTTATAGAGGCTTCGTTTCTAAGTAGCAAAGAATACGGGGAGCTAAAAGCCTATTTTCTACTCAAAACAGGGAAAAATTTAGATAAAATCCAGCCGCAAATTTTTGTGTAGATCATAAAGCGGACTCTATTTTAAATTTATATTAAATTATGATCGATCAAATTTGCCCTTTTTCAGCGATATGAAAACGATGACGTTTGAAGTGAGCAGGGATAAATTTGAACAAAATTTACCTCGTAAATTTATGAAGTCTCATTCCACGAGCCGCGCGCGGATGTCGCCGAAGAGCAGCACGTCCTTCAAAACGGCGCGATCGGCGTAACCGCGTTCGTTTAGGCTTAGGTGCAGCTCGCCTCGGCTGCTCGAAAATATCGGCTGGTTGATGAAAACCACGTAGATCGCCGCAGCCTGCTTATCTGCACCCGCGCCGCGCCCTTTAAAATTTGCGTCCGTTGCGCCGGTTTTCGTATCTGCTCCGCTAGAGCTTGCGCTTGCCGCTGCGCCGGAGTTTGTATCCGCTTCGCTAGGCGGCGCGACGCCAAGCTCGCTCGCGATATCTGCGGCGGCGCTTCCGCGCGGCCTTTCGATGTCGATCCTTCCGTCGGCGCTTTTTGCGCCCGCGGCTCGGACGAAAAATTTATCGCCCGAGTGCGGGATTTTAGAGAAATTGAAAAACAAACTCAGCAGGTCGTTCGTCGCAAAATAGGGCAAAATTTCATCGCTTACGAGCTGTAGCTCGCCGCCCGCGCCCTTGAATTTTTGAAATTTTATCGTTTTGCGCGCGTAGTCGAAGGCGTAGGTTTTGCGCTCGTTTTTCGTCGTTTTGCCCTTTTTGCGCGAGACCTCGTGGACGTAGAGATCAGGCATCAAAAGCCCCGCCACGATGCGCCCCTTTGAGCGGAAGCTCTCGCGCCTTTGCCCGCTTAGGCTGCCCGCGACGCCCTGCGCAACGGCGTCCATGACGATCTCGTAGCGATCGTCCTCGCGCACGAGCCGCGTATTTGCGCTGCCGACCGCGCCGAAAACGCCGAACGAAATCTCATATTTCGCGCTAATCGTCTCGCCCAAAAGCGCGCTCGCGCACAAAATTAAAGTAGCAAAAAATTTCATCCTTATCGTCCTTTCGCTTTGCTGCGCCCAATCATAAGGCACCCATTAAATTTACGCTCTGCGCGCCGCTCGTAAAACTCGCGCGGGAATCTGCGCCGCATTCGTAAAATTTACCATAAAAAGCAAAACTTGCGCCGCCTATTTCATTTTTCTCCATAGCGTGATTATTAAATATCAGCTGCCACCGCTCGCCGTCGTGAAAGGCTGCGCCGTGTGCGCCTAAAAATACCGACTGTCGCCGCCTTTATATTTACGACGCATATACGGCTCGGCGCGCGCTTGCCCGAAATCGGCGATTTTATATTTCGTACAGGTTGCTTCATCGCAAAGCGTGTCTGTGAATAAAATCAAAATTTAATATTGCGGCTATGTTTGTACTTCGCACTAACCGCTACGCCGCACCTATAAAATTTACGTTCTTTGCGCAACCCCATCGCATTGTGCTCGTAAAGCTCGCGCATAAAATTTGCGCCGTTCGTTGCGCTTGCTAGCTTGCACTTCCGTGAGGCGCCGTTTCGTGCCGCAAATACAGCCGCGTCGGTCATTAGCAAATCCGCTTAAATTTAAACGGCTCGTGCGAGTCAAATTCGTAAATTTAATCCTTCCAAAGCGACCATTTCAGCTTGGCTTTGTCGGGACGAGGCGTATTTGCGTAGTAGCTGGCCTCGGTAAACGTAGAGGATGCATCTGCCGCGCCCGAGCACCTTTGTGCGTTCAAACATCTGCTCGGATCCGCGCCCTTTAGAGAAGTGATGTCAGTATAGCCCAGCGCCAGCAAATCCGCCTCGGTCGCCTCGCCGACATAGGGGATTTTCTTAAAATCGCTCGCGCCTTTACTCAAATTTTACTCCAATCTTTATTTAAATTTCGACAGACTCGCCATTTGGATGAAATTTTAAAACCCCTTGAGAGTGTGGAATTTCAAAATTTCACTCGTGCGAGGCTTTTATCCACGCGGTGCGAAAAATGTTTAAAATTTTAGCTCGTCGCCGGGCCGCCGCTGTGCATATGCGCGCCGCTTTTTAGTGCTAAGACGTCCGTCCGCGCTCATTATCGGAAATTTTATCCGCAAGCTAGCAGGGAGCTTGGGCGCGGCAAAGCTTAAACGTTTTTAATCCCCGACGGAGCAAATTTACGCTTCCGCCTTGCGTCAAATGCGAAAATCTGATGCGTTTGTTTCAAACTCCAACGGATTTTATAAAAAGATGACGACGGCGCTTCGACGTCATCCGAGCCGCCTTTGTGCGATGATTTAATTAAAATTTCTTTCGCGCGGAAACGGCGCTTAAAACGAGTTTGCGTCAAATTTTACGCAATTTTTGACGCTAAATTTGATCCAAAATTCGTTCGCAAATTTCGCGCGGATCAGCGCTTTGATAGATCGGCCGGCCGACCACGATAAAATCAGCCCCTGCTTCGCGCGCGATGCCTAGATCCGCCACTCGCTTTTGATCTGCCGCACTCTCGCCAAAAGGCCTCACGCCCGGGCAGAGCGTGATAAAATTTGCGCTCGTAGCGTCCTTTATCAGGCGGCTCTCGAATGCCGAGCAGACCATGCCGTCAAGCCCGGCTTCGTAGCTCGCCACGCTAAATTTGCGCACGGCGTCGCCCAAATTTTGATCATAAACAGCGCTAAATTCCGCCTGATCAAAGCTCGTTAGCGCAGAGACCGCAAGCACCAACGGGCGCGAATTAAGCTTATCCAGTCGCTCCATCACCGTAGCCATCGCGCGCTTGCCGCTGCTTGCATGCACGTTTATCATATCTACGCCGAGCCTGGCGATCTCCTCGGCGGCGTCCGCCATCGTGTTTGGGATGTCGTAGAGCTTTAGATCGAGAAAAATTTTAAAATTTCCGAGCTTTTTTAGCTCCCCCACAAAGCCCGCTCCGTCGCGCAAATAAGTTCGCAAGCCCACTTTTAGCCAAATTTTATCGGCCAAACCGGCAAGCTCGCTCGCTAGCCGCAAACACTGCTGCTTCGAGCCCAAATCAAGCGCGACGCAGAGCTTCACCGCTTATCCTTGCCGCGTACTGCGCCTTTGTTGCCCGTAGGTCTTTTTGAGACGGTGCCTCTGCCGCCCGCAGATTTTTTTGGCGCAGTAGAGCTTTTGCGCCCAGCCCTACTTTTCGGCGCAGTATTTTTACCCGCAGCGCTCTTTTTTGGTGCTGTGCTTTTGCCGACTCTGAAATTTCTATCCGCGCCCTCTTTTTTCGGCGCGGCGTCTTTGCCTCGTTCGCCTGCCTTAAAATTTTTACCTCGCTCGCCCGTTTTGAAATTTTTGCCCGTTTTCTCCGTCTTAAATTTATCTTCGGTCTTGAAATTTCTCTCCGTTTTAAATTTTTTGCTCGCAGCGGATTCGGATTTTTTTGTGGGCGTGCTGCGAGTTTTCAAATTAGCGGGCTTTTTAGACGGCCTGCTTCTGCTCGCCGTAGAATTTTTCGGCGCGCCGCTCCTTTTTGCCTTAGTAAAATTTTCTGTCTCGCCGTCCGTGTCTGCGGGGATGAAATTTTTCGCCGTAACGCTAGTATCTGAAATAGCGGAGCTTTCCGCCGCAGCGGGCTTGAAATTTTCGCTTGTCGCTGTGGATAGCTCGGAATTTACGCTTGCCGTTGTATTCGGCTTAGAAATTTTATCCGCCGCGATGTTTACGGGGCTATCTTTTAGAGCGTCCAGCACGCCGTTTATAAATTTTGGCGAGATGCCAAGCTCCTTGGCGGAGTTGATCGCTTCGTTGATGACGATGCCCGCGTCGGTGTCCGTAAAGCGCAACTCATACGCCCCGAGCCGCAGTATCGCGCGCTCCAGAGCCGAAATTTCGGCGAGCTTGAATTCCTTTAAATTTTCATCTATCAGCGCATCGACCGCGGCGAGATTTTCGCTAGCGCCGCGTAGAAGCGCCAGCGTCCAGTTGCGCTGCTCGTTGCGAATGCGCTTTTCCTCCAGATATTCGTCCGCAAAGTCCTCGCCGCCGCCGTTCATATCTTGGGAGTAAAGCAGCGAGATCGCAGCGAGCCTGGCTTGGTGTCTGGTAGCCATTTTAAGCCTTTATGTTGCGAAATAGACTTAGAAGCTCGATCGCGCCGCTCATCGCTTCAAAGCCCTTGTTGCCGGCCTTTGCGCCTGCACGCTCGATTGCCTGCTCGATATTATCGGTAGTTAGCACGCCGAAAGTCACGGGCGCGCCGTATTTTAGCATAGTGTTTGCGATACCCTTGCTTACCTCGGCGCTTACATAGTCAAAATGCGGAGTAGAGCCGCGGATCACCGCGCCTAGGCAGACGACGGCGTCGTAGAGCTTGGAAGCTAGCGCCTTTTCAAGCGCGAGCGGGATCTCAAAAGCGCCAGGAACAAGCATAAGGCTTAAATTTTCCTCCTTGCCGCCGTGGCGCAAAAACGCATCATGCGCCCCTTCGACTAGGCGATCGGTGATGATGTGGTTGAAGCGGGCGTTGATGATTAGAATTTTTTCGCTGCCCTTAAGAGCAAGCGAGCCTTCGATGATTTTCATGATTTTCCTTTGCGTTAAATTTAGCGCTAAGCTTAGCTAAATTCGCCAAAATTCTAAATTAATTTCAGCATCACGGCGCTTGAAATTATTAGAAATAAGAGGGGCGCTTTGCGCGCAGAAATTTTCTCGCGGTGGATGAATACGCCTAGGATCACAGCGCCGATCGTGCCAATACCTATGCATAAGCTTAGCGTGAATATGAAAAATATGCGAAGCAGATTAATCTCTGCGCCCTCTTTTAGCGCGACGATCGTTTAGAGTGAAGTGATAAAAGCGTGCCGAGCCCCGTGTATAGGACGTATGCGAGCGCAGCGCTATGTATTTCAAAGCAAGCATAAATATAAAAAGTTCGCAATCACGCAGACGACGGTAAATAGCCGCTCTTGTGTACCGGTAGCGTGCTTAAGCCCGTATGCCTGGTCGCACACAAAAAGCGCTCTGATGAGGATGAAAGCAAAGCTTTGGCGTTAATAAGCCGCCTAAATTTTAAATTTAAAATGCGATTACGATGGCTTAGATTGAAATTCATCTTAAAATTAATCCTAAATAATAAATTTTATTATTCGTTTAGAAATTTTAGGCTATAATCGCTTCAAAATTCATTTCAAGGAGAGAAAGATGTTTAAACTTAGAGAGTTGCCGTTCGATGCGGCGCACAACGCGGTCGTAAGCAAGCAAACCTGTGATTATCACCACGGCAAGCACCATGCGACCTACGTGGCAAATTTAAATAAACTTACCGAATCGGGCGAGTTCGCGGGCAAGGGGCTTTATGAGATCGTAACGGCGGCTAGCGGCGGGCTTTTCAACAACGCAGCGCAGGTTTACAACCACGATTTTTACTGGGATTGCATCGCAAAGCCTAGTGAGCCGTCTGCGGAGCTAAAATCGGCGCTAGCGGAAAATTTTGCGGATTTTAAAAGCGAGTTTTTGGCTGCCGCTACGGCGCATTTCGGCTCGGGCTGGGTGTGGCTCGCTTACGATCCGAAATTGGGCAAGCTTTGCATCAAAGCGACCCAAAATGCCGCTACGCCGGTAACTGAGGGGCTCGTGCCGCTTCTAGTCGTGGACGTTTGGGAGCACGCGTATTACATCGATGAGCACAATGCGCGCCCGAAATATTTGGAGAAATTTTACGCGGGCATCAACTGGGAGTTCGTCTCAAGTGCCTATGAATGGGCGAAAAAAGAGGGTCTCGGCTCGGTGAAATTTTACATCGATGAGCTTCACGGCAGAGATTAAATTTTAAAATTTAAGCGGACGCGGCGATACAAAGATCTGGGTCCGTCGCGCTTCGCTTGCGTGAATTTTAAATTGCGCGGGCACGTCACAAACGGAAGCGGTGCTACCCGCAGAGTTAAAATCCGCTTTAAACGCATAATCCGAGTAGAGCGGATAGGCTCGTGCAGAATACGTAGAGCCAAAATCGCTTAGACGCACCGTAGGCGACCCTGGACGATAATCGCTGCGGCGCTTGGTGCACGCGACCGATCGCTTAAAATTTTAATTCAAAGCTAGCGGCTAAATTTTAAAGGCTTTTCTTGAGATTTAGCCGCAGCAATACCGTTTTTCAATCTATCTTTTAAATTTAAAATTTCATCAAAACTCGGGCGCTAAATTTGATTAAAATTTAGCCCAAAATCATCCAGAGCCCGATCGCGCACATCAGCGCAGAGCAGAAAATTTCGAGGTATTTTAGATGGGTTTTCAGCAGATTTTTTAGCACCGCTCCGCCTAGCGCGTAGATGCTAAGGCAGATACTTTCGCTGGCGCACAGCGTAGCGACGAGGGTGAAAGTGCGCGCGCCGAAAAGGTTGTCCGCGTCCAAAAACGGCGGAAAGAGCGCGGTGAAAAATATCCACGCCTTGGGGTTTGAGACCGCGACTACGAGGCCTTGGAAGAAGATATTTTCGCTACGCTTTTGTTTTTGCAGCTTGAAATTTCCGCGCGCTAAAAAGGTCGCGACGCCCAGATAGAAGATATACGCGCCGCCTAAAATTTTAATCGCGCTAAGCGCCGCAGGGTGCGCAAGCAGAATGCCCGCGACGCCGAATATGCACGCAAGCGCCACAGCTGCGACGCCTAGCACCTGCGCGAGCAACGCGGGCAGCGCCCTAAGATAGCCGCGTGCGATGCCGAGATTTAGCGCGTAGGTCATGTTGATGCCCGGCATCAGCGATATCGGAAAGATCGTAAAGAAAAACAGAAGCATTGAAAACCCCTAAATTGCGGCTAAATTTTAAATTTTATCTCTCGCGATACGGCGCCGCTGCGATAGATTTTAAAATTCTAAAATTTAACGCGCTACGCTGAGGCGAATAAAATTTTAAAATTCCGCCGCACCGCGGAACTGCACATTGCGAGCTGTCATCTAGAATTTTGCACATCGCTTTATTGCGCTTCATCATTGCGATATGCCGTGCGCCGCGCCGCACCCAAACTTTTCTTGGGGCGGGAAGGGGGCTTGAATTGCGAGGTCGCTCCCCTTCCCGCCCCAAACCCCACCTAACCCCCGACGACGCTTTACAAGGGGCAGGCTACGCCTGCGCTGAATTTATATTATAACTGCGGTGCAGTGTCTCGCACCTAGTCGCAAGACCGCCGTGCCGCAAGTTTTAATACAATGTGTCGCACCGAGTAAAAACTTACGCCGCAGAGTATGCAACGGAACGAATGAAATTTTAAATTCTACACGCCTTGGCATAAAATATATTGCGGCGAAGTGAGCTGCACCGCCGCGGGTAAATTTAAAATTTAAAACTCTCGCGGCTTTAAATTTAGCCGAAAATCCCGTATCCGAAGATCACCGCGATGATGAGCGGCAGGATAAATTTGACATACAAAAACCAAACTCCCGCGAGCCTCGCGCTCAGATCGCCTTCGTTAGTAAGCTCGTAGATCGCGTCTTTTTTCAGCACCCAGCCCACGTAGATGCAGCACAGCAGCGCCGTTAGCACGAAAAAGACGTTCGCGCTTATGAAGTCGAAGGCGTCGAAAACCGAGCGCCCCAGAATTTTAACGTCCGCAAGCACGCTGCTTGAGAGTATGCAGGGCAGGTTGCCGAGCACGAAGACGCCGCCGAGCGTTAAATTTACCGCCTTTAACGTTGAAAATGAGAAGCGCTCCTCGACGAAATTTATGATGACCTGATAGATCGTGATCGACGTCGTAAGCGCGGCGATGAGCAAAATCGAGAGAAAGACCACCGCAACGGCGTTGCCGAACGGCATATGCGAAAACGCGATCGGCAGGCTCTTAAAAACCAGCGACGAGCCGCTGCTCGGCTCAAGCCCTGCGCTAAAGAGCGATGGGAAGATCATAAAGCCCGCAAGCACGGCGATGAGCGTGTTTACGACCGCGGTGATAGTGGCTGTTTGCATCAGCTTCTCGTCTTTATTAAGGAAGCTAGATAGCGTGATCATCACGCCGAATCCGAGCGAGAGCGCGAAAAAGACCTGACCCAAAACGTCGATCAAAAGCTTGGGCGTGATCTTAGCAAAATCGACGCCGAGATAAAATTTCACGCCTTCCTTTGCGCCTTCGAGCGTTAAATTTGTAAGGATCACCGCGATGAAGCACAAAAATAACGCGGGCATTAGAAATTTTACGAATTTTTCGATCCCCTCGATGATGCCGTTTTTCAAAATGTACCAGTTGATCGCTATGAAAACGATCGTGTAAGCTCCGACGCCGAGTGGGCTATTTTCGATGTGATCTGCGTAGAATTTCTGCGTAAATGCAGGGTCTGTGATCCGCGCGGAGAGGTCGAAGTTGCCGCTTACGATGTTTACGATATAGGTTAGCACCCAGCCGCCGAGAACCATATAATAGGCTAAAATTCCAAATGCGCCGATTACGCCCATGATGCCTACGATTTTCCATGCCGGCTTTATACGCGAGCCGTCCTTTTTAGGCGCCGTGAAAGCATCGACGCAGTTTCTTAGCGCACGGCGTCCGATGACATTTTCTACCAAGATCATCGGGATTCCAAGCACGATCATCGCGATGCAAAATATGAGCACATAGGCGCCACCGCCGTTTTGCCCGACTAAATACGGAAACCGCCACGTGCAGCCAAAGCCGATCGTGGCGCCCGCGACGGTTAAGATATATGTGAGCTTGCTGCTCCAGGTCTGTCTCGGCACGCTCCCTCCTTAAAATTGCTCTTTTTTGAGCTTGTCGAGGAAGTCCTCGATATTGTATTTGGCGCGGTAAGTCTCGCTGATGAGATGGACTATGATGTCGCCGAGATCGACGACGCTCCACTCATCGCCGCTTTCGATAGCCAAAAACTCCTCGCCGAGCGGCTTAAGCACGCTTTTTAGCTCCTCGATGAGCGAGGCTGCGTGGCGGGCGGTCAGCATAGTGGCGATAACTACGAGCTTTGCGATATATTCGCGCCCCTCCATATCGATGATCTGGACGTCTTCGGCTTTCTTTTCGTTTAAAATTTCGGCGATCCGCTCCGCCCTTTGCTTTGGATCTTGCATATCTTTCCTTTTATAAAATTTTATGACCTCTGCTGCGATCTTGGGCGGGATTTCGCCTTTGAAATCTCGCCTAAAACCGCTTGAGCTCGCATCTACGGCAATCTCGATCCGCCTTAAGCTCGCCCACTGCCGCGGGATCTCGTAGCCGGGCCTCGTAAGCACGACAAACTCCGCTAATTTCTGCAGTTCGCTAAAGTCGCGCCATTTATGAAGCTCCGATAGGTTGTCGGCCCCCACGACGATGTAGAGCTTTGGTGTTGTATCCGTGCCGCTTGCGCTACCTATGCAATTTACTGCGTTGCCTGCGCTATGCGCGTCGTTTGTATCATTTATGTCGCTCGCATCGCTTGCGTTGTTTGCTTGGCCTGCGCCGTTTGTATCATTCGCGCCGTTTGCGTTATCATTTGCTTTACTTGCGCTGCTTACGTTATTTGCTCTACCCATGCCGTTTGTTTCATTTGCGCTACCGCTTACGTTGCATACGTCGTTTGCACTACCGCTTGGAATTTTATTCGCGCCTGAAATTTCATCCGCATCCAAACTCTCACTTGCCATGATACTTGGAATTTCACGGTTTTTTGCGTTTGAAATTTCGCTCGCATTTGAAATTTTATCTGCGTTTTGGATTTTACTCGCGCCGTCCTCGCTGCCCGCGTTACTTTGTGAAATTCCGTCCATTTCGCTTTTGCTACCAATCGAAATTTGATTCGCCATTCCGCCTTGCAGAGCTTCGTTTTTTGCGTTAGCGGAAATGCTCGTCCTGCCCGTAATATCGGCGGAGCAGGCGTCGCCGCCTAGAATTTTACCTATATCGCACGACAAAGCCCCGTCCGTCTTCTCGAGTAAAATTTCGTCTGCGCTGCCAGGAGTATAAGCACCGGCAGAAATTTTATTCGCAATATTTGCGCCGTTAGGTAGAGCCCTATCCGTTACGGCTGCCGGGGTTTCGCCCGCTCCGCCTGCCGTCTCGGACGTGATTTTGCCGTTCGCGCCATATTTTTCGAGCAGAAATTTCACGCTTTGTATCGTGGGTACCGAGCGGTTTTGCGAAATTTCATAATCGCTCACCTCCACGTGAGGGGCGTCGCTCCACACCGCGCGGCACCATCTAAGCCGCAGCTGCGGAGGCGCCGAAAAGCTCTTTTTAAACGGGTTTAGAAACGACGGCATGATGACTAGCAAGTCGGGCTTCAGGCTGGATAAGATCGCCTTTACCGCCGCGTCGTGTCCTGCGTGCGGCGGATCGAAACTGCCGCCGAAAAGCGCGATCTTCACGCGCCTGCTCCGCGCCGCTCCGCGCCGCAAAATTTCTCGCCCTTCGCCGCAAATTCCGCGGTATAAAATTTTGCGCGGCGCAATCTTACTTTATGAAATTTTACGTCGCAAAATTTCGTGCTACCAAATTTTGTTGCAAAAAATCCTGCGTTTTGCAACGCGAAAAATTTAACGTCGCGCTTTCTAAATTTTTCCGCGCAAAATCCAGCGGCTGCGAAGCGGGCGTTAAAATTTGGGTTTATGTAAGGCTTTTGCACGGGCCGCCTACATATATTTTTCTAAGACGCGTGGAATTTCGATGCTGCCGTCCTTGCGCTGGTAGTTTTCCATTATCGCGATTAGCGTGCGGCCGACCGCGAGCGAGGAGCCGTTTAGCGTGTGAACGAGGCTGTTTTTCTTGCCGTCTTTGAAGCGGATCTTGGCTCTGCGCGCCTGAAAATCACGACAGTTGCTGATCGAGCTGATCTCTCTGTATTGGTTCTGCCCCGGCAGCCAAACCTCCAAATCCACGGTCTTTGCGGCGCTAAAGCCCAGATCGCCGCTGCAAAGCAGCATGTGTCTGTGCGGAAGGCCAAGGCTAGCTAGCAGATCGCTCGCGCACGAAATCATCTCCTCAAGCATCTTTGCGCTATCCTCTGGGCGCGTGATGGCGACGAGCTCGACCTTTTCGAACTGATGCTGGCGGATCATGCCGCGCGTATCGCGCCCCGCCGAACCCGCCTCTTTGCGAAAGCAGTGGCTGTAGCTGGTGAGCTTGATCGGCAGCTCCTCGCTGCGTAAAATTTCATCGTTAAAGAGATTTGTCGCCGTAACCTCGCTCGTAGGGATGAGGTAGAGGTTTTGCTCCTCGTCGTCAACGCGATAAAGATCGTCTTTAAATTTAGGCAGCTGACCCGTGCCGTAGAGGATCTGATCGCGCACCAAAAACGGCATATTTACGAGCTCGAAGCCGCGTGAGTTGTTAAATTCGATCATATAGTTGATGAGAGCCATATTCAGCTTTGCGCCAAGACCTCGGATCGCTGTGAAGCGGCTGCCGCTGAGTTTGACGCCGCCCTCGAAATCAAGCCACCCGAGCGCCTCGCCGAGCTCGAAGTGCTGCTTGGGCGCGAAGTCGAACGTGCGCGGCTGCAGCACCTTTTTGATACAGACGTTTTCGTTCTCGTCCGCACCGATCGGCACGTCGTCGTCGATGATATTCGGCACGCACGCGGCGATCGCTTCTAGGCTCTGCTCGCGCTCATTTACGAGCTCGCTTAGGTTTTGAATCTTTTGCTTATTTTCCTCAAGTTGCGATTTTAGCGCGCCTACGCCCTTGCCCTCGCGCGCGGCGAGGCCCAGCTCCTTGCTCTTTGCATTTTGCACGGCTTGGAGGTTTTCAAGATCGCTCTTTTTAGATTTTAGCTCGTTGTAGGCATCCAGTAGCGTTTGTAGGGTCTGCGGCGGGACTTTTTTGGCGATGAGTTTTTTATTAAATTCGTCGAAATTCGTCTCGATAAGTTTTAAATTTATCATTTTCTGCCTCTTTTTGGTAATTTAAATTGCGACATTTTAACTAAAGTTTGCTTTAAATACTCAAAATAAACCCACATTTAAGCAATACGGATGAAAAAAAGTGATACAATTCCGTAATATTTTATTATGAAAGGTATTACATGAAAGCAAAATTTGCTTTTTTAGGAATTTTCGCGGCGAGCCTTGCTTTCGCACATTTTGGCGTTCTTACGACGGATAAAAATGTCGTAGAGGATCAAAAAGATGCTACTTTAAAGCTAAATTTGGAATTCTCCCATCCGTTTTTGCAGGAATCTATGAATCTACAAAAGCCCGCAGAATTCGGCGTTTTTATTGATGGTGAGAAAAAATCGCTCCTAGGCAGCCTAAAAGAGCAAAAAAAAGGCGAAAATTCCTATTTTGCGGCGGAATTTAAAGCTGACAAGCCATCGCTTTTAGCGTTTTATTTTGATCCGAGACCCTATGCCGAGCCGGCTGAACAGAAGATGATCCGCCATATCACCAAAACCTACGTCGATGCTTACGACGCGGGCGAAGGCTGGGATAAGCCGCTCGGGCTAGAGGCGGAGATCGTGCCGCTAGTGCGGCCTTATGCGCTGTATGCGGGCGAGATATTTAGCGGAGTTTTTTTATTGCACGGAAGGCCCGTCCCAGGCGCGGACGTGGAGATCGAGCTATATAATGATAAAGGCTACAAAGCCCCTAGCGAGGCGCATGTCACGCAGGTCGTTAAAACCAACGGCGCGGGCGAGTTTAGCTTCGTGATGCCGGTTGCCGGCTGGTGGGGCTTTGCGGCTCTTAGCGAGGAGGAAGCCGCCAAAGGAAGCGAGCAGCCCGTAAATGAGCTGGGAGCCGTGCTTTGGATCAAGGCAGACGAGCTGAAAAAATAGGGGAGCGACTCGGTGAGATCTCTTTTTTTGGGCGAAATTTGCGTCGCTGCGTATAAATTTAAATTTACGCTTGAGCAGGGCTTTGAAATTTTATTTTCGCGCGTTTTGCTTGGCGACGTAAAATTTCAAGCGAATTCTGCGGCTAAAATTTTACGGGGAAGAATTTTGTCGTTTTGCACCCGCGCGCAGTCTGCGTCTCAGGGTTTGGTTAAAACTTTACGGAGCAAAATTCCGCTGAGTAAAATTTCAAGTAGCAGAACTCTGCTATGTGGAATTTTGCTCGGTAGGAATCCGCTCTTAGTAGCTTCGAGCCGCAAAATTTCATATCCATGGATTTATGAGCTTAAAATACCAGCACGTAAAATTTCGTTTTTTGAAATTTTAAGAGCCTTACCTTTTAAAATTTCGCAAGCTTTGTTTTACCGCGCGAACACCGCGCCGAGATCGATCAGGGCTTTAAATTTTGCGTTGCAAAATCCGCTCGCTGCTCCTGCAATTGTAGCAAGCGAAAATTCTTGCGCCGTGCGAGCCGTAAAATTTATCAAATTTACTGGTTCCACAAGCAGTTTTGAGACCGCTCTGAGTCTTGCGCTGACAGCCGCCGCAAACAGGACGCAAGCCGCGAGTTTTACAGCCGAAAATTCTGTCGCGGCAAAAGCCGTAAAAGTAAGACCTGTAATAATCAAAGCGATTATCGCAAAGGTCGCAAATGCCTTAAATTTAGCTAGCTCCTGCATTTTTGCGCGTCTAAAAAACAGGGGCGATTTAAAGGAGGCGAGCCGTGCACATTAGTGAAGGAGTTTTGAGCGCGCCCGTGCTGCTAGCTGGCTGGGCGGTTACGGCGCCTGCCGTGGCGGCGATTTTATGGCGCGTAAGGCAGTCTGAAATCCCGAGGATTGCATGTTTTAGTGCACTATTTTTCGTCGCATCTTTCGTGCACCTGCCCGTGGGCGTCAGCTCCATGCACCTGATGCTAAGTGGGCTCGTGGGCGCGTTTTTGGGCTCGCGCGCGATCTTGGCGATTTTCGTTGCGCTGTTTTTGCAAGGGGTGTTTTTCGGCTTCGGAGGGCTTAGCGTGCTAGGCGTAAATACCGCAGTCATCGGCTTTCCAGCGGTTTTGGGCAGACTCTTTGCCGCCGCCGCAAAAGCGCAAGAGCTAAAAGTGCGCACGCAAAAAATTTATCTGTTTTTAGCGGGTTTCGTGCCGATCGTCTGCTCGATGCTGCTTCTTGATCTCGTGCTTTTCATCAGCGGACGGGAGTTTTTTGCTATCGCGACGCTCATCTCGCTCGAAGGCGCAATCTTAGCTGTTTTGGAAGGGATCATCACTCTTTTTGCACTTAGCTTTATTACGAAATTTTACGGCGGACAAAGGCGATGAGAGCGCTATTTTTCTTGATGGTTTTTACCTCCTTCGCATTTTCGCATGCGCTTCATCTTTTTGCGACGCAAGAGGACGATAAGGTGGAGATTTATAGCTATTTTTATAAAAATTCTCCCTGCATGGAGTGCGAAGTTTTAATCAGTGTGGACGGGCGCGAAATTTTGCGCACTAGGACCGATAAAGAGGGACTTGCGAGCATACGAATACTCGCTAAAAATTTTACTATTCAAATTTATGGAGGCGCAGGGCACGGCGCGCAGATGGAATTTAGCGCCGAGGACTTTACGCCGCAGAATTCCGGCAGCTCCGAAAATTCCATGCCACAAAATTCTGACGTTTCTAAAAATCCTGTGCCGCAAAATTTGAACGCCGCTAAAAATTTCGCGTCCAAAGACAGCGTGCCTGAAAATATCGCGCCGAAAGCTAGTACGCCTGAAAATAAAATTTCAAGCGTTTCCGAGCCTTTGGAAAATTCCGCCTCGCAAAGCATCTTGCCAAAAGAAAGCCCTAAGGGCGATATTAGGAGCCTGGCGTTTCAAAACCAGTCCGCCGAGGCGCCTAAAATCGCGCTTTGTTTGGCCTTGATTTTCGGCTTTTTTGGCTTAATGTGGCTAGCGAAAAGAGCGCGCAAATGAGCCCCGTCATATCGCTGCTCGCGTTTTTTATATTCAGCTTCGGCGTCGGACTTAGCGGGCAGCTTTACGCAGCGTTTTTTGCCCCGCCGCTACTTCTTTTTGCGCTTAAAATTTCGATTGCGCGTGCGGTCTGCACAAGGCTTGCGGTATTAAATATCTTTGCGATTTTAAGCGCGTTAAGCCCCGCCGTGGTCGGCAACTACGAGCTTGCGGG
Source organism: uncultured Campylobacter sp. (assembly GCF_938017775.1). Lineage (GTDB taxonomy): Bacteria > Campylobacterota > Campylobacteria > Campylobacterales > Campylobacteraceae > Campylobacter_B. Next base: position 6,506 of record NZ_CALIIU010000070.1, on the reverse strand, counting down.
TGTGATATTTTTGCGCGCGAATTTGATAATGGCGTTTGCAATTTTGCTATTTTATGGCAAAGACGAATATTTTTTCGCGCGCGGATTTTACGGGCTCGGGCTCGGCGAAAAGCTAAGCTCTTTGGTGTATTGCTGCGGGCGATTCGTAAATTTTTTACGCTCGGATCTAGCAAGGCTGCAAGCTCTTTTGCGGATGCGCGGATTTGTGGGGACGAGCGGAATTTTCACTTATAAAATTTATGCGAATTTGATCGGGATTTTAGCGATTTCGGCACTTGAGCAGGCAAGGAATTTAAGCATGGTAATGAGTGCGCGAGGGTTTTGCGGTAGGTTATTTTACGAACATCGCGAGGGCTTAAGCGTCTCGGAGGCCTCGTTTTTGATGTTCGTGCTGGCGTGCGTATCTGTTAAAATCGGAGCTATCTTATGAGCTGCTCGCTTAAGGCGCTGGATTTAAGCGCTAAAAACGGCGAGCGAGAAATTTTTCGCGGCGTAAATTTGAGCGTAGGGCATAAGGAAAAAGTGGCGATCTTGGGCGCGAACGGACAGGGTAAGACGAGCCTGCTTCAAATTTTAGGCGGCCTAAGGCAATGGGGCGAGGGTGAGATCGAGCTTTTCGGCGAGAAGCTCGAGTGTGTGGAGGATTTTGCAAAATTTCGCCACGAGATCGGGTTTTTATTCCAAAACAGCGACGATCAATTTTTGTGCGCGAGCGTGTTTGAGGACGTCGCATTTAGCCTGCGTGCACAAAATGAGCGGCTAAAACAAGCACGAAATGCGGAGAAAAGGCGTGGAATTTTTTCTAAATTTTTTGGTCGTAAGGCGCAAATTTTAAGGCAGGGCAGCGAAAACGACCATCTAAAAAAGCTTGAAATTTTAAGCGAAGAGCAGATCGAGCGCAAGGCGCTAGAGACGCTACGGCGCTTGGGAATCGAACATCTGCGCGAGCGAGTGCCCTTTCATCTAAGCGGCGGCGAGAAAAAGCTGGTGGCGCTTGCTGGCGCGCTGGTGTGCGAGCCTAGGATACTGCTACTGGACGAGCCTACGACGGCGCTTGATGAGGCGATGCAGGAGCGCGTGGCGGGGATTTTGGCGGAGCTCGACGTAAGCGAGATCATCGTTTCGCACGATAAAAGCTTCATCGATAAAATCGCGGATAAAATTTATTATTTAAAATCTGACGGGCTATATGAAAGCCCATGATAAAATCATAGATAAATTTATCGTTTAAAATCAAGAGGCTTGTATAAGTCCATAATGGCGACCCTTGCGGGATTTGAACCACGCGTTTTCGCACTGAGAATGCAACGTCCTGAGCCACTAGACGAAAAGGTCAAGAAGCCGCATTATAGCGACAAAAACAAAATTTTAGATAAAATGCTGGCGGCGGCGCAAGCACAGATCGCTTGGAATTTTAAAAGCCGGCGCGGCATAGATAAAATTTGCGACGTAAATTTTATGATTTGGCTGAAATTTCATATATGAAAAAAGTCTAGCCGATCTTTTCCATCGCCTTGTTTTTAAACGCTACTGGATTAGCGACAAATTGGAAGCTAACTGCCGTGCCGCCGGTACCTCGCACCACTATGGTGCCGAATTTTAAAATTCGTCCCAAGATACTCTGCATTACGGATATGCTTTCGATTTTTTCATATTTTAGCTCCGCCGTTTCGCGACTGATAAGACCCTTTTTGCCGATTATACGCTGATTTGTGATAGCAAGCTCGTTTGTTTTTAAAACAACAAATCCGTGAATTAGCGCCGCTATAAAACCGCCAAAGCATATGAATGAAAGTCTATCATCTTTATTTATGATTCCAACTATCGCGGGAATCAATATGATGATAGCGGAGATAAAAACCGCCCAGTGAATTTTAGCTTTAGCAATTACAGTTTCGCCATTTAGAAGGTTAGACTCTACGTAACCCATAAATATCCTTTAAAAGAATTTTAGGCTTGAATTATATCCCTGCCCCATTAATTTTGACTTAAATTTTATGCGGCGGCAGCTCGTGTAATGCGGATTGGGCAATCGGAATTTGTGCGTAAATTTAGATTAAATTTTACTTTGTCGGCTGCGAAATTTTGTACAAAATTTATGGCTAAATTCTGCGCGCTAGGCTTTTAGAATTGTAAATTTAGCGGCGCGAAATTGTCCTGCTCGCGCTGGGCGATAGGCGCATGCCGCGTAAATTTTATCAAAGCCCTCGAAGTTTGGTGAAGCGCGCGTGGAGTTTAAAATTTTACAAATACGCTAAATTTTATAGCCGCGCGATACGTTTGAAATTTTAGCGTGCGATATGCAAACTCGCTGCGCTTGAAGCACATCCTTGTGGAATATAAAATTTGTTAGCGCAAAGTGCAAAAAGCGGCTAGCGTGCGAAAAATTTTAAGCTCGCTAGCCTAATTTGAAATTTTATAGCCGCCCGCTCTAAAATCCGAGCGCTTTTTGAATCGCGAGCGTCTGCGCGACAACGTGCTCAAGCTGCTGTAAATTTAGCATATTCGGTCCGTCCGAAAGCGCGTGAGCGGGATCTGGGTGTGTTTCGTAAAAAAAGCCGTCCACGCCCACGGCCGCCGCCGCTCGTGCAAGGTACGGCACGAAGCGCGAGTCGCCGCCGCTCGTAGCGCCGATACTAGGCATCTGCACGCTGTGCGTCGCGTCGAAAATGACCGGCGCAAACTCGCGCATAATCGGCAGCGAGCGCATATCGACGATCAAATTTCCGTAGCCGAAGGTACTGCCGCGCTCGGTGAGCCAAACGCCGTGGCGGCGCGCCAGATCGTGCATACCTTCGCTGCTTGGCTGCGAGGCGCTTTGCGCGGCACTTATCGAGCCGTCTTGCGCGTTGCAAGTATGAGAGAAGTTTGGTTGCAAGGTGCTTTGCGCTTCGCTTTTGTTATCGCTTTGTGAGGCACAAGGCGTCGCCGTACCTTTAGCGGTACTTTCGGCACCGCTTTTAGCGCCGCAAGTATGAATAAAATTTTGTGTGCCCGATTGTGCACCGCAAGAATTTTGCGCGCCTAGCGCCGAAGAAGCGCTATCCGCACCGCCTCGGGCGCCGCTTTGTGCGCCGCGAATTTCGGCATCGTCGGAGCAGGCGCTGTTTTGAGCGGCCTTTGTATCGCTAAATGCCGCGTCGCTTTGCGGGGTATAAGCCCGCGCGCTGCGGGTTTGCAGCACCTTTTCGACGCTGTGTTTCATCGCCTGCGGCGATAGAAACTGACCTTTTTTGATATTTACTACCGCTTGCGTGCTGGCTGCGGCGACGAGCAGATCGGTTTGGCGGCACAAAAACGCGGGTATTTGCAGCACGTCGGCGACGCGCGCGGCGGGCTCTGCCTGGTAACTCTCGTGGATGTCGGTTAAAATTTTATAGCCGAACTTTTCCTTTACCTCGGCTAAAATTTCGCAGCCGCGCTCAAGCCCCGGGCCGCGGAAGCTTGAGATGCTGGTGCGGTTGGCTTTATCGAAGCTGCTTTTGAAGTAAAATTCCACCCCGCTCATTTCGTTGAATTTGCGCAAACTTTCCGCGACTTTCATTATCAGCTCGCGGCTTTCGATCACGCAGGGTCCTGCGATCAGTATCATGAAATATCCTTTTTTAAAATTTGCGCGATTTTAGCGAAATTTTACTAACTCTTAATAGGGCTTGCCGAAAAATTTCTCGTAATGCTCGTAAAAGCGTTTGTAGTAAGGGTTTGAGTAGCGCTTGCGCATGCCGTAGTTGTAGCACTCGATCGTGTCTTTGATATTTTTATTTTTGGCGTTCCAGCATTTGCGCAGAATTTTGGCGCATTTGGTGAGGTTGTACATCGGGTTGAATATATAATCTATCTCATTTTGGCTGAAATTTATGGCGTTTAGCTGCCCGAGCCCCACGTCGATGCTAAATCCGTCCTCGTACAGGTACTTGGCGATCTGCACGGCGTAAATTTCGTTTGCCGGTATGATCGTAACGACCCATTTGCTGGAATTTAGGCTATAGTTGCTCGTTTTGATACGGACATTTTGATTGCGCAGGCCTGCAAAATAATCGGCGTTTGCTTTGTTCGTCAAAAAGGAGATCGTGTAGGGCTCGAAGTCGCTTTCGATTTTGACGATGGTGTATAAAATTTCAGGCTTTACCCCTTCATTTTGCGCTACTGCGGCGATAGCGTTTACGATCTCGTTTGGCGAGTAAGCGGGGGCTTGAAGCGCTAAAAACAGGGCAAAAACCAACTTTTTCATATAAGTTTACCGAGCCTTTGATAAAATTTTATGTCGCAAGTATAGCACAATTTCAGTCTTTTCATCATTGTTTAAGTGAAAATTAATCGTATTGGATATATAATTACATTTCTTTTTTAAACCCAAACGGTCGCTTAGCTCAGCTGGTAGAGCGCCACCCTTACAAGGTGGATGTCGCAGGTTCGATCCCTACAGCGACCACCATTTTGAAATCCTTGGATTTCATACTTCTTTAGCACTTGCGTTGCGAGTGTGATTTTTGGTGCGACGGTAGTTCAGCTGGTTAGAATGCCGCCCTGTCACGGCGGAGGTCGTGGGTTCGAGCCCCATTCGTCGCGCCACTTTCTTACGATGTCTTGCTAGCTCAGTAGGTAGAGCATCTCACTTTTAATGAGGGGGTCGTTGGTTCGAATCCAACGCAGGACACCACTTTTATTACTAATTAAATCGTAAATTCTATATATTGATGTTTATATCTAAAAAGCTAAAAATAAGTAAGGATATAAAATGAAATTTTTTCTAATCATACTTAGTATATTTCTTTGTATTTATATTGTTCTTTCGGTGCTAAGTTTTTCACCTTGTGATATTAACGATATGTTGAGGCAAAACTACAATCGTATGAGCAAAAATGCAGATTAAAATTGATACAACGAGCTAATAATGGCAACAGCGGGGCATATAGGCGACTTTTCTATTATTATGAATTTTATTTTTTAGATAGATATTGTATAGATCAAAAGGCGCAGCAAGAATTAGACAAAGAGGAGCTAAATTTTATTAAAAAATTTCATTCTGGAAATTTAGATCTATGCACAAATAACGACTTTATAGTTGGTTTATTAAAAAAGTGCGTTTTGAGGGAGGGAAATTTCACATTGTGTACCGAGCGGATCGGAAAGGAAAAAGAGATTAATATGGATGAAGTCATACATCTATACTACTCGGATAGAAAGCCGAAAGAATAAGAGATTTCATGAAAAATAAAATTTACTTTATTGCCGCCGCTATAATATTATTTGCATGGATATTTTATCTATATAAAGAGCAAAGCGCCTCTTGCGATATAAAAGATCTTTTTATGGGCGATACCGAAATAACAAAAGAGTGCAGAATTGCTATAATAAGGCAATTTGAAAAGAATAGTAACCCGCGCGCATATAAGCGATTGAGTTTAGTTTATGGAAAAATTTTAAGCGAAAGACCGACAGAAGAGGTTTTAGATGAGCTAGATCAAGAAGAGATAGAATTTTTGAAAAAATTGTATCCTGATTCAAAAATTTTATCTAAAGAGTCGCCAAGCAGAAAATAATCAATTTTTATAAACGCAAATTTGCCATAAAGATGGCTAAATTTAATAAAGAAATGAAAAGGACGGTGATTAATGGAGTTAGAACTTTTATACCAGAATTCAACGAATTCTGATAAATTTAGCATCTATTCGTTTGTTGGAAAATTTATATATCAAAAAACTTGGTCGGATTGCGATTATTGGGAGTTAGATAAAACTTTAATGCAGATTTTGAGCTTTTATCATAACAAAACGCTTCCAAAAGAAATTTTCGCCGCAATACTAGCGATATTTAATGATGTTATCGGCGTGGAGGATAAATCGGAAATTTATGTAAGTAATATGCTGTGCGCGGAAAACAGCGACGGCGTGGTGCCTAGCATATATGATAGATTTGAAAGATTAAATGTTCTGTGCAACAGCATCGTATTCAAACAAAAGCTTGACAATAGCGGTTTTTGGTATATTCCAAAGGATTAATGCAATGAATCTTGTAAATTTTTATAGAAATACTGCATTTGATGATAGATATGATGCAAATTCGTTCATAGGTATGATTTTAGATAATAATCTATGGTCCGATGATGAATATTGGAAATTGGAAGCCGATTTAAAAAAGATTTTGCAGCATTATAAAAACAAAGAGCTGGATCCGGAGATCATGCAGGGCATTATTTCTATCTCTAATGATATATTTCTAAACGGAAGTTGGCGCGACGTAGATATAGATGCAAAAAGCGAATGTTTTAAAACGTATGAATATCAAGAAGATATAAAGCCGAATATTTTCGATAGATTTCGTCGTATAAAAAGCCTATTGTTGGCAGTCGCATCGGGAGATGAAAATTTTTATAAAATCAAATTTTTCTATGAAAATTAATATAAATGATCTCTGCTTCGCAAATAAGGTGTATAATTTAGCAAAAGCAAAAATTACGGCGGATAAAGATGAAAAAGTTATTAAATTTGAAAAATAGTAGTTTA
>NZ_CALIIU010000069.1 GCF_938017775.1 uncultured Campylobacter sp. | reverse complement strand
CGAAATAGCTTTCATCTATTTCTATCTCGCCTGAAAACTTACTTATTTTTTCACACTCGCTAGCCATTAAAATTCTGATATTTTTTAGAATTTTGTTGATGGGAATTCTAGAAATCCCAGTTAAATTTGCTATTTTAGTAGCCTCTATATCCTCTACAAAGTACTTGAGAATTTCTCTAAATTTCTTCTCTAAAATTCGGGAACGATAGATATACTTGTTTTTCATCGACAGGATCATAGTTAAAAACTCCTTTGAAAGTTTTTAACTTGTCTTGAGCCTAAATTTATATCACAGCATCGTGACTTTAAATTTTACTTTTGCCTTTATTTAAAATACAAAAATATACGTTTGTAATTCCAATTTAAGAATTTTATCTACAAAGTTTATTCTTAACTAATAGTCTAAAATTAATAAAATCATCGAGCATAAGGCAGATATATCAAACTCCTTAAATCTTAAAATTTGCCGATTCATCTAAAATCTATGATTTATATTGTGACACCGATCTTGTTAATAGCATTATTGAGTATTGAAAGGACTTAAATTTACACAGAGTTTCTATCGTGACGTTAAAATTTTAAAGGTTCAAGATAAGTTAAAAATTCCTTGAAAGTTTTTAACTTATCTTGAGTCAAATTTTATTTATCCGCTCGCCTGCTCGCAAAGACGGAAGTTATGGATGCTTATTCTTCATCTATAATTATCCATCTTTTTCTAGATTCTTCATCGTATTGCTTTAAAATTTCTATTATTCTATTCTGCAATATTTGCAGGGTTTGCATATATTTTGTAGGAATTAGTTCAAAAATATCCTCTAATTCGCAGCACTCGATTATTATATCTATAATGCATTCATTAACCTTATTTTTTTCCAAATGCGTTGAGATATAGGGTGAAAACAAAATTCTTTGGCTTTCATCTATGGTAATCGCCTGGTGCTCCAATGCCTGCAATGAACCTAGCGCCATCAATAAAATTGCCCTCTCGCTTACCATGTCAATATTTTTTTCTAATATCATTTGAATCGCTCCGCCCGTATTTAATTTTATCTAAAATCATACAAATCTTCCTCTCGTCTATCTCCCCATAAAGGCAAGGGTTTGCCAGCTCAAATATGATCTCTTGCAAAATTTCATCCTCATATCCTATGTCCTCGCGGCACTCGATTAAATTTGCCCACTCCTCAAGGAGGTCATATGAAATTTCTTTATCGATGACCCTATTTAAGATATTTGCGATGGTATTTTGAGTTATCGTTACAAGCTCCGATTCGCTATCAAAGCCTATCTTTGCTAAGTCACTTTTTATCGCGCTTATATCTTTGGTGAAATTTATCAAATTTAATAAAATATCTATTTTAGCCATCAATGCCGCATTCGCCCTCAAGCCTCTATAGCCATATCCTTGTCTTTTCATAAAGCTTCGGTTCTAAAATTCTAAATTTCATATTGTTTTTCCTTTTAAAATTTAATCGGTTGCCGATATTTTATTCGCGCAATCCAATTAAAATTTTCATTTGGGCACCCGCCCGGGGCCAATGGCTGGATAATATATAAAATCATCTCCGTTTTTAGCGCGATAATTAGTGATATATTGGATCGCCACTTCGAATGCATTATTAACTCCCCTGTTGGTACTCCAGCCGTCGTATGTGATGATGGGCTCATTACCGCTTAGGCGATATACGTCTCCTCCTAGGATAATCATACCTTTATCTCTTGTGATTTTTAGCACCTCCATTACATCGTCAAATTTCCAAGCGATTTCATAAAAACCGAGCTTCTCTCTTAAGTTTATACCGCGCTCCAGTAGATCCTGCGGCACTATATTTACAAAATCCTCATCTGTAAACAACATAATTCGCTCCTTTTAAGTAAAAGATTATTGCCATTGCCATTTTTCTATTTCGTCTTTTTTTACAAAAACCCCCTAATGCGAAAAAGCCCCTGAATTAGTCCCTTATTTTTTCGGAAAAGATTATATCTAAAATAAAAATGAAAGGAGAGAAAAATAATCGAAATATAAGATAAGCACCTATATACGGGAATTAAAGAGAAGTAAAAAGAAGTGATTGAAACTTAAAGATAACTTAATTGGTGGAGGTGTGCGGGATTGAACCGCAGTCCGAAAATAAACGACCAAAGCCTCTACATGTTTAGCAAAAGTGAAGTTCTCGCGCAGGCTCGCTCACTTTCCAAAACGACCCGCCGGCGCAAAGACTAGGATTTCACCCTACGGCTCGTCACGCCGCAGAGCTACGCTATCGCAGATTACCCGCCGCCGCGCTTAGATAGTATCGGCGCAGAGCAGGGCTCGACTGGACTTACGCAGCTTTAGCGTAAGCAGGAGCAAATTTAACGTTGTTTGCGTTTAAATTTAGTTTGGATTTTATACGCTGTATCCAAAGCGACATGCCGCCTTGACCCATCCGTTCCCGTCGAAGCCAAGTCACCCCCGAAAGAATGCGCGCGCATTTTACTTTAAAATTTTATAAATGTCAAATTCGGCTTATGCTAAAATTGTATTTAAATTTTAATCTAGCAAAGGAGTCAAAATGTCAAAAATCACGCTTTCTAAATTATACGAGATGAAAAAATCCGGCGAAAAGATCGTGATGATCACTGCCTATGACGCGCTTTTTGCTAAAATTTTCGACGACGAGGTCGATATGGTGCTCGTAGGCGACAGCCTAAATATGAGCTTCGGCGGGCACTCCGAGACCCTGGGTGCAAGCGTAGAGCAGATGATCTATCACGCGCGCGCCGTAAGACGGGGGCTCAAGCGAGCGTATATGGTCGTGGATATGCCGTTTTGCTCGTGCGCGACGCCAGAGCTCGCACTGCAAAACTGCGCCAAAGTCTATGAGAGTACCGGCTGCGACGCCGTTAAGATCGAAGGCGGCGCGCATATGGCAGATACCGTGGCGCTGCTTAATCGAAACGGCATCGCCGTGATGAGCCACATCGGGCTAAAGCCGCAGTTTTCGCGCTTTACTGGCGGCTACAAGGTAAGCGGACGCGGAGAGGAGGGTGCGCGCGAGGTCTTAAGCGACGCCAGAGCACTTGCCGAGGCGGGCGCAGTGCTACTGCTGGTCGAGGGGACGATCTGCTCGGTCGCAAATCAAGTGGCACTCGGCACTGACGTGCCCGTCATCGGTATCGGCGCGGGCGCGGGCATAGACGGACAGGTGCTCGTGTGGAGCGATATGTGCGGATTTTTCACGGAGTTTCGGCCGAAATTCGTTAAGCGTTATTTAGACGGCGCTGCGCTGGTAAAAGGCGCGGTGCGCGAATACGCGCGCGAAGTGAAGGACGAGAGCTTCCCAAGCGAGGAGTTTGAATATAGGCAGTAGCGAGATTTGGGCTAAATTTTAAAAATTTATATATTCTAAAACCAATAAATAAAAGGAGCATAGATGAAAGTCAAAGCAGCTAACGATAAAACTTTAAAAGTATTTAAAAGCGGCAACTCCTTAGCGCTTCGTATCCCGAAATATCTAAATTTAGAAGGCGTTAAGGAGCTTGCGATAAAAGAGCTTAGCGATACCGAGATAACGCTTAGTATCCCCAAACGTAGCGGCGAGTGGGATGGATTGCTTGCGACGCTGGCAAAATTTAAAAACGCGGAGATTAAGCGCGGCAAGCAGATCCCGAGCGAGCGCGAGTTTGGATTTGATAAATGATCGTTTTAGATACGAATATTTGTATATATTTGATAAATAATGACGAAAAATACGCTCCTAAAATACTTGATCGTCTGACAAAACACCAAAGATCGGATATTTTTATCTCGCTTATTACCGTTGTCGAGCTGAGATTTGGTGCGGAAAATTCAAAGCGCAAAGAGTTAAATTTACGGCTAATAGACGAGTTTATCTCAAATTTTAACATTTTACCATTTGGCATGCGCGATGCTCAGGTATATGGTGTAGTGCGCCGCGAACTAACGGCTGTCAATCGCAAAATAGGCGACATGGATATGTTGATCGCTGCGAATGTCCTATCGCGCGGCTGCACGCTCGTTACGAATAACGAAAAATATTTCAAAAATATAAGCGGGCTTAAAATAGAAAATTGGATGTAAATTTGAAATTTTAAAATTTACGCTGCACGGCGGGCGTTTAAATTTTGCTCTCGCCGCAAATTAATCGTCAGGCCTAAACGGCTTATAAAATTTAAGGAGAAAATTTGGCTAAAGCTTTAAAAATCATCATAGCCGCGGCTCTGGGCTTGCTTTTTTGCGTAAAGGTGCTGCCGATTTTGGCGGCATTTTTCGCGTTTAATTCTTTCTTTGATAAAGATGATATGGAACTGGATAAAGCCCCGCCTATGCAAAACTACGAGCAAAATCGTGAGAAATTTCTAGACCTGTTAGCTTTTGCAGGTCGCAACTTCCCTAAAAATTTGCGCGTTACGATCCAGAGCACCTACGGCGATGAGTATATTTGGATTGATTTGGACGGCAACGAGACGAAATTTTATTCAAATTCCATTTTCAGGGATAATGCGCCGGGTATCGGCGAGGGGTTGAAACTCATCGGCTGGGACAAAAAGACGTTTGGGCAGCTAAAATCAAAGCTCGCGGCGATAAATGCCAGAACCATCGTGCTAAATAGAAGCGGCGATAGCGGGGTGCCTTGGGCGAGCATCACCTATAGTTATATGGAGCACTTTGCCGATAGCTATGAGTTTTATGTTCTCGATAGTCCAAAACTCGCCGAGCTATATGCCAAGGGCTGCTCGAAAAAATTTCAAAGCGACGGCGTAGTATTTTTATACGCAATTGAAATATCAGATTATAGAGTGCTTTGTAAGAGTGACGACGACAATAAAAGTGTCTTGATCAAAGAGAGCGATCGATAAGGCGTCGTGAGATCGCGAGGCTAAATTTAATCGCCCGAGCCCGCGTTAAGCTTAGCGGTAAATTTTACAATCCGCGCCGAATTCCAAGCAGTCGCGAAATACCAAACTCCACGCGAAATTTTACCTAGCCGTGCAAGCGCGCAAGGCAAAATTTTGCATAAAATTCTACGCAGAATTTCTTGCAAAATTTTAACCGACTGCGCGATACGGAATTCTGGCTAGCTGCGTGCCGCTAAGCTTGAAGTGCAGATTTTAACCCTCGCTGCCGCAAAAACAAAATCCGAATTAAAATTCTACGAGGTAAAATTTCGCCGTAAAATTTCGCTGTAAAATTCCAGGCGCCGAATTTCACGTCGCAAAATCTCGCGCGTATTTTTCAAACAGCCAAATTTTGCCACTAAATTCTACGCGCTAAATTTTGCACCGCCGCCCTGCAATCGCTGCTCGCGAACGCCAAAGTCTTAAATTCTACGCGATCAAATTCTACACATTAAAATTTAGCGCAGTTACCATTCGGCGCGCTGTTTGGCGGCAGCTGCGGTGAAATTCCCACTTAAGGCATAGCGGGCGTAGTGGCATGGGCGTAGTTTTAAACCCGCCGCGCTAAAATTTCGCAGTCTTTCGCGACGGGTGCTTTGCTTTTTAGCTCCAACCCTAAGCACGTACCGTAAAATTCCGCGCGGCAAATTTTATTCCGCTCGCAAAGACGGCGCCTTACTAAAATTGTCAAAATTTAGCCATTTTTCGCTACACTTGCTAAAATTTTAAAAACGATTAAAGAGAGATTATGGACAGAATTGTAGAGATCGAAAAGATGCAGCTCGATGAGAGCGTGGAGAGCTCGCTGCGCCCGTCGAGCTTCGAGGATTACGTGGGGCAGGAGAAGATCAAATCAAACCTCGCTATCGCGATCACCGCGGCGAAAAAGCGCGCCGACGTGCTCGATCACGTGCTTTTCTACGGGCCGCCGGGGCTAGGCAAAACCACGCTAGCGCACATCATCGCCGCTCAAATGGGCGCCGCTATCAAGGTTACCGCCGCGCCGATGATCGAAAAGGCGGGCGATCTGGCGGCGATTTTAACGAACATGCAAAGCGGCGACATGCTTTTCATCGACGAGATCCACCGCCTAAGCCCCGCGATCGAGGAGGTGCTGTATTCGGCGATGGAGGACTTCCGCCTCGACATTATCATCGGCTCGGGTCCCGCCGCGCAGACCATCAAGATCGACATTCCGCACTTTACGCTCATCGGCGCCACGACGCGAGCGGGCATGATCTCCGCGCCGCTGCGGGATCGCTTCGGCATGCAGTTTCGCTTGCAGTTTTACACGCACGCCGAGCTTGCGCGGATAGTGCAGATCGCTTCTGTTAAACTCGGCAAGGAGAGCGCGGCCGATGCCAGCGCCGAGATCGCGCGCCGCTCTCGCGGTACTCCGCGTATTGCGCTGAGGCTGCTGCGCCGCATACGCGATTTTGCCGAGGTGCGCGACGAGGACGCTATCTCGCACGATCGCGCGCGCGAAGGGCTTGAAGCGCTGGGCGTGGACGAGCAAGGCTTTGACGAGATGGATATAAAATATTTGGAAATTTTATTTGACGCCAAGCGCCGTGCCTTGGGGCTTAGCACGATCGCGGCGGCGCTTAGCGAGGATGAGGGCACGATCGAGGACGTAATCGAGCCCTATCTGCTCGCCAACGGCTACATCGAAAAGACCGCCAAAGGCCGCATCGCAACCGATAAGGCGCGCGAGGCGCTCGGTCGCGTGCTAAAGACCGCAGAGAGAAATCTGTTTGAGGAGTGATCTGCGGGTTTAAAATTTAATCGGGCTTTGCGGGTCTCTTGCGGTGTGTTTACGTCGCGCGCCGCCTATGGGTTATTGCTAGGCGGGTGCTTGGGCGTACACTTTGTGTCAGCCCGCCGCCTTTAGTCTTTTAAATTTTACTTCGAAATTTTAATAAACACACCCGTTGCGTCGTCGCGCGCTGTATGTGCGAGAACGCTGCTCGTAAATTCTATGAAATTTCAAAATTTAATCGAAATCTGATAAAAAAATTTATAAAATACGTCATCAAATTTCAAAAGGATAAAATTTTGCCGACGCCAAAAGATAACGCCGCAAGCCGCAATGAAAACCAGGCTGAAAACATGGCTCAAAACAACGCCGAGAATAACGCCAAAAGCGAGGCTCAAAATTTCACCGAAAATCAGACTGCAAATAATGAGGGGGGCAAAATCGAAGCCGCCGCCGAAAAAAGAGCTAAAATCGGCGCCGAAAATCAAAGCGGAAGCGGAGCCAATGTCGGTGTTGAAAGCGGGGTTAAAGTCGCTAAAGTAAATACCGACGCTGATAAAGCGGACGCAGCTGTGTTAGGCGCCGCGGAAGGCAGGACTAAAACCGCTGCCGAAAATCAAAGCAAAAACTGGACCGCAACCGACAAAGTCTCATCTGCTGGTGCTTCCGCGCTAGGCGCTGCTGCCGCTTCCGGAGCCGCTGCGGGTATGAAGGCGGGCCTTGCCAAGGCTAGCGGGCGTGCGAAAACGAGCAAGATATTTTTTATAGGCGCTACTTTGCTGATGTTTTGCTGTGTGATCTATCTGTTCTCGCCGTTTTTGATGGTGATCGCAATCGGCGTACTGATGGCGGTGGCGACCTCGGGTCTGCACACTAAAGTAACGAAGCTGTGCCGCGGCAGGCGCACGCTAGCCTCGGTGCTTAGCCTGTTTTTGCTCTGCGCACTTTTTTTCGTGCCCTTCATCTACGCAGTGATCGAGATCGCCAAAAACGCCGCGAGCTTCGATATGGCGCGCTTAAACGACGCGCTTAGCTACGTTCAGAGCCTAGACATCAGGCTGCCCGGGCCTTTTGAAAAATTTAATGCGCAGTTCCGCTCGTTTTTAGCAAACCTAGACGTTGCGGGCGTGGCGAAGCAGATCATCTCCTACCTCTCGGTCGTCGGGAAATCCAGCGCGAAATTTATCGTCGATATGGTGCTTATCGTCGTGTTTTGCTTTTTTGCATACCTCTATGGCGAGAGCTTTAAGCGCTTTTTCAAAAAAATTCTACCCGTCGAGCCCGCGCAGATCGATTATATCTTTTCCGAGACGGCAAATACGATGAGCGTCGTGTTTTACTCGACCATATTCAACGCCGTATTGCAGGGCTTTTTGTTTTCGATCATCGCGGGGATCTTCGGCTTTGACGCGCTACTGATGGGGGTGCTTTTCGCCTTCTGCTCGCTCATCCCTGCAGTCGGCGGCGCGCTCATCTACGTGCCCACAGCGCTATATGTGCTAGCGGGGGGCAGCACCTCGGGCGCGATCGTGATAATGGCGTATTGCGTGATACTGATTTCGACGCTCGCGGACAGCTTCGTAAAGCCGCTCGTGATCAAATTTATCAACTCGCGATTGGTCGAAAACCCCGCAAACATCAACGAGATGCTGATCTTCTTCTCGATGCTTTCGGGCATTAGTACGTTCGGGTTCTGGGGCGTGATCTTGGGACCCGCGATTTTAACGCTATTTATCGCTGTGCTAAATTTATACGATTATCTAAAAAAGATAGAATTCGAGTAGGGCTTGCGCCGCTTGGCGTTTTTAAATTTATAAAAATGTCGCCCGTAAAGCGCAATGCCAGCACGCCTTTGCAGCTCTTGCGCCCTTGCGGCTTTTTGTCCGTTCGCAGCTCTTGCGCGGGCACAAAGCTTTTAAATTTAAAGGTAAATTTTAATTTCAGCGCACCGCTAACTCTCTTTGAGTGCCCGCAGTATAAATTTTAAAATTTAGCTTCGGCGCGGAATTTCTACGCCTAGGAATTTTAAAATTTATGCTCTCGTTTTGAAATTTAAAAACCCTCTGCGCGCCGCAAAGCTCGTGGTCGAACGAAGGGCTGCGATACTAGAGAGTAAATGCGCGCGCTAAATTTAGCGTGTTTGACGGCGGCCTGAGCTCGCTCGATGTTTTACTGCGGCGCATCTTAAGCCGCGCGCAGAAGTAGTTTCTGCCAGAGGTCGGCGCCCCGGTCGCCGTATTTTTATAGCGCCATCCCAAACAGACGGACGTCGCGGCGGCTATAAGCCGTGGCGCCAGACGGCAGTCGCTACGGCATCGCCTTTTATGCGGCGTCTGATTTGGTACGGCATATTTTTTATGCGACGTAAAGCATAGCGCTGCGCAGAAATTTCATAAATTTAATTCGTCCGTCGCTTTTAAAATTCTGTATCGTCATAGAGTCTAATTGTAGATTTAAATTTACGGCTAAATGCAAGGCGGCGGATCAAAGGCGTAAAAATCGGCTAGGAGCGCAAAAGCGGCGTCGGGCTAGAGATGCAAAAACAGGCTAGAAGCGGTAAAGATGAGTTGGAAAATTTCAAATTCCGTGGGCGCAGATAAAATTTATACTGAAAATTTACCTAGTAGTGCAGAAACTGCCAAAAATAACAAAATTTAAGCGAAAAGCACCAATAGAGTGGTGGCGGCGGTTTAGACCCTCACCTTGCCGCCGTATTTGATCTGGCTCGGGTCTTTTTCGTCCAGCTCGCGCATTATCTGCTCGCCGTTGTCGGAGTTTGCCGCGGCGATATCTGCGTCCAGATCGGAGTATGAGTAGATCATCATAGCCTCGCTTACGCCCTCTATAGCCTCTATCGCGCGAAATGCGGCGATCTCGTCATCGAAGCTCTCCGCGCTAATCGTGGCGACCGCCTTGCCGTCCTCGCACGCTACGAACTCGCAGCCGCCGATACTTTGCAGCTGCTTGCGAAACGCCGCTACGTCGGTATTTGCGCCTAGATAGATCACGACGCTTGAAATATTCATTTTAGCCCCCAAAAGTAGATATATCTATTGTATCCCGAACCCACGAGATACTCTCCTGCGAAAAGCAGATAGTTGATGATGTCGTTGTCCAGCTCAATGCTGCGGACGATCTCGCCTGCTTTATCGATTACGCGCACGCCGTTATTGACTGTGAAAGCTCCTAGCTCGGGGCTTAGGGCCACGGCAAAAACTGCAAAATGCGCGTTATAAAATTTAGCGAAATCGCCGTTTTCGTAGTAGCACGATCTTTCTTTGTCATTCGAGCCGCTCATCATGCGATCGCCAAGCAGCGCCACGGAGTAGATCCCGTCCTTGTGCAGGGACTTTTGGCTCATAAGCTTTTTCGCTTTCGCGTCGAAATAAAATACGATACCGCCCTCGCACGAGATTAGCAGCGTCCCGCTAGCGCGGTCGTATGCGCTGCCGCCCAAAGACGCGATGGTGAGCTTTTGCTCGAAGCTTACCTTGCCGCTAGACAGGTCGAAGTATAAAATTTCGCTACCAAGACCTAGCAAAATCACGGTATTTTCGTCGTAGAAATAGACGTTTTTAATCCCCGTCATCGGCAACTTGTAGTGCGTGATCTTGCCGCCCGCAAATATACCCAGCATCTTTTCAAACGCGTCGCCGTTATACAAAAATGCGTACTTTTCGCCTAGTTTATCGACGTCGAATATGGTAGCGCTCATCGGCTCGTCTAGGTAGTTTTTGGACGAGGGCAGGGCGAAAATTAGCGTCTTGGAGATTGCGTCCGGCACGGAATTCGGGATGGAATTTTGAGCGGAATTTAATGCCGTAGAATTTTGCTTCGCGGAATTTTCTAAAGAATTTACGGCAGCGGAATTTGCGGTGGAATTTCCCGTGGAATTTACGCTTGCTTTCGCATTGAAATTCTGCGCCGCATCGGAATTTGTGCTTGCGACGGAATTTTGATCTGCGAAATTTTGTCCGGCAGCAGAATTTTGCATGGAACTCTCCACGGAGTTAATGGTGATTTTATAGAGCTTGCCGTCGTCGAGCCCTGCGTAAATTTCGCCGTCTAGACTTTTTAGCACCGCGACGTTTGCGCCTATATCGAGCCTGAAGCTAGCCCCTGCCGGCGTATCTATGCCCACAGCGTCACTAGGTATTGCAACGCCGTTGCCGGCATAGATGAAGCAGGCGCAAAGTAGCAGCGGTGGTAAAAATTTCATCGTGCGCTCCTACTCAACCTCGGCGCCTTGATTTAGCGTATCTATGAGATTAGAAGTAGAATTTGCGTCGCTAAACCTGCTAAAATCGGCTTTGAAATTATTTTTCACTAGCGGATTGGTTTGGGCTTGCGGTACGTGGCATTGCGTGCAGTTGAAGCGCTGCTCGGCTAGCGTGCCGTTTAGATCCGCGCCCGTGCGAAAGTCCACCAGGTGGCTTTTTGGAATCGGCGTAGAGCCTACATCCTTGGCAAACTCGGGCATATGGCAGGTTACGCACATATTGTTATCCTTTGTGATCGGCACGAGCCCCTCTAGGCTGTGCGGTATGAGCGGCGGAGCGTTTTCGAAGCTGCGTTCGATTTTCGAAGCGGCGCCCGGAGCGTCCTCGCTATATTTGAAATCGGGCAGGGAATTTTTATTTTGCACCGATTCGTCCACGCTTTTTATAAAGCCCAAGCTGTCGGCGTCTATGGATGCCGTCTTGTCCGCAGCAAATAGCGCCGCACAGCATGCAAGAGCCAAGCCTAAAACCATTTTTTTCATTTTTTCACTCCTAATATACTAAAATTTAACGCATCGTCGTCGCATACGTCGATGCAGCGTCCGCAGCTGATACACTCGCTGCTAACGCGCCCGTTTTCGCGCCCAACCATCTTAAGCACCTGAACTTCGGGGCAGACCATTTTGCATTTGCCGCACATCGTGCATTTATCAACCTCGTGGCGAACGCGAATGACGCTAAAATAGCTAAGCACAGCCCAAAATCCGCCGAGCGGGCATAGCCGCGAACAGATCGTGCGATCGCCTGCAAAAATTTCAAAAACCACGATCAGTAGCGCGATTGCAAACGCACTAGCACTCAGCGCTATTACGGCGCGCGCGAAAAGCGAGATAAAGCTTACGCTCTCAAACGCCGCAAAGCTGAAAGCTCCGCTGCAAATGAGCGCTAGCACCGCTAGGACGTAGCGAGCTTTGCGATTTACGCTAACGAGTTTAGTCGTTATGCCAAGTCTTTTACGAAGCCATGCGGCAAGATCGGTCAGTAAATTTATCGGGCATATCCATGAGCAATATACTCGCGGCGCTATAAGCGCATAAAATGCGCCTACGATAAGCGCTCCGATAACCGCCGTAGCGCCCAAAGAAAAGCTAGCTAGCAGCATCTGCGCCGTCGCAAACGGATCGCTTAGATTAATCGTGCCGAAAAGTTTCGACGAGCTTAGATTGCCCTTTAGAATTCCTGATAAAATTCCGTTTTCGCTCGCGGATTTGAAGGCGAAATTATTTCCCAAAATAAAAAGGACTAGAATAGAAATTTGGCTCAAACGCCTTAAAATAGTGTATTTCATTGCCTAGTCCCCTCCATTAGATCGTCCTCGTTTAAGTAATCCTTACTTTTTTGCGGATCGAGCTTGATTTTGGTGTCTGCGTCCTTTAGCTTCGCGTCGTCGCCCTTGATCCAACCTTTGACGTAGTTGTCGCTAGAAATTCCTATGACGCGCTCGCGCTCCACGACGCTGATAGCCGCCTTTTTCGTGACGCAGGCATGCTCGCATTTGCCGCAACCCGTGCAGTAGTCGCTATCTACGACAGGCACGAGCAGGGCGTGCTTTTCGGTGCGGTTGTTGTGACGATAATCGATCCTGAGCGCCTTGTCCATTACGGGGCAGCTTCGCACGCACGCGTCGCATTGGATACCAGCATAAGCGATGCAATGCTCGGTATCTATGACCGCAACGCCCATTTTGGATAGACGCACATTAAGCTTGGAGTCTTCGCTTACCAGGCTTTTTTCTAGTGCGTCGCTAGGACAGGCTGCGACGCAAGGTATGTCGTCGCACATATAGCACGGAATTTCGCGCGGGATAAAAAACGGCGTGCCGTTTGCAATAGCATGATCGCAAAAGCTCGCAAGCTTAAGCGTATCAAATGGGCACGCCTCGACACAAAGTCCGCACCTTAGGCATTTGCTAAGAAATTCTTTCTCGCCTATAGCTGCGGGCGGGCGGAGTTTGGCGTGCTCGCTAGAGTTTGCGACTCCGAGCCCCAGAACGCCTACGCCAGCAGCTAAAGAAAGAATACCTAAGACCTCACGCCTATCCATAATTTACGCCTTGTAAATTTTAACCGCGCATTTTTTGTAGTCGGTCTCTTTTGAAAGCGGGCAGGTATGATCGAGCGTGACGCGGTTGATATAAACTTTCTCGTCAAAAAACGGCACGAAAATAAGCCCTTTCGGCGGAATGTTACGTCCGTGAAAATCCACGCGAGCTTTGACTTTGCCGCGGCGCGACTCGATCCAGACGATTTCGTTTTGTTGTACGCCGATTTTGGCGCCGTCGGCTTCGTTCATATAGCATCTTGCCTCAGGCACCGCGCGATAAAGCTCCGGCACGCGCATAGTCATAGTGCCCGTATGCCAGTGCTCCAGTACGCGACCCGTACATAACCAGAAAGGATATTCCTCGCTTGGCACTTCTACAGGATCCATATATGGACGGAAGAAAATTTTAGCTTTATTGGCAAAGCTTGTTTTTTCTTCGCCTGAAGTAGCGGATTTCAGATCGCCACTAGGAAGCGCCGCTTTGGCGTTGCCATAAAAGGCAAAGTCACTATCCGGAGCCGCTTTTTTAGCATAAGGATCGTATTGGGCGTTAAAGCGCCAAAGCGTCTCTTTGCCGTCTACGACCGGCCATCTAAGACCGCGCACTCGGTGATATGTATCGAAATCGGCTAGATCATGTCCGTGACCGGTGCCGAATTTTCGGTACTCCTCCCAAAGATATTTTTGGATGAAAAAGCCATAGCCTTTAAATTCTTTGCCGTCGCTGCCGATTACGCCGCGTGAGTCGCCGTTTACTTCAGAGTTATCGAAGCTTGCCATAATCGGATCTTTTGCCGCGAAAGCCTGAGCGTCTTTGTTTGCAAAGAGCACTTCAAATAGTGTAGTCTCTGGCGTATAGCCGAATTCTGAAATTTTATCTAAGACACTTGGTAACGTAAGCTTATCATTTACTTTAACCTCGCCCCAGAAATCCTTGAGTTTGAAGCGCTTGGAAAACTCTAGCATCTGCCACGTATCGCTCATCGCGTCGCCCACAGGAAGGACCTGCTGTCTCCACCACTGAGTTCTGCGCTCGGCATTGCCGTATGCGCCCCATTTTTCGTAGATCATCGCGGTTGGCAGGATTAGATCAGCTACCTTTGCGCTTAGTCCCGGATACGGATCGCTTACTACGATGAAGTTATCCATCTCGCGCGCCGCTGCGATCCAGTGATTTGCGTTGGCGATCTGCTGCCATGGGTTATTTACCTGCACCCATAGCCATTTTATCTTGCCGTCTTCGAGATTGCGCAGAGCCTGTACATAATGTGCGCCCGGTTTTGGATTTATCGTGCCTTCCGGAAGCTTCCAAATTTTTTCGGAAACCTTTCTGTGCGCCGGATTTGCCACGACCATATCGGCAGGTAGTCGGTGAGAAAACGTGCCTACCTCTCTAGCCGTGCCGCAAGCGCTAGGCTGACCGGTAAGCGAAAACGCTCCGCAGCCGGGCTTGGCTTGCTTGCCGAGAAGGAAATGTACCATGTAACTTTGCTCATTGACCCAAGTTCCTCTTGAGTGCTGATTAAAGCCCATCGTCCAAAAGCTTACTACTTTGCGGTCCTTTTCGATGTAATAATCTGCCAGCTGCTTTAGCTTGGTCTTAAATGCTTCTAAATCCTCACTTTCGTCACCCTTAGCTAAAGGCGCTACAAATTCTAGCGTGTAAGGCTCTAGCGCTTTTTTAAATTCTTCGAAGCTTATGAGCCAGTGAGCATCCGATTTGTCAGAGTGTTTGTTTTCGAGTACGTCGCCCTCTTTCATACCCAAATATGCTAAGGTAACGCCCTCGGATTTGCTTAAAATTTTAGATTTTTGCTTAGCCGCGGTGTCAAGCTCGGTCTTGCGGTATTTTTTATGATTTATATCTTCTCGTAGGCCGTAGCCGATATCTACTGGACCGGTAGCGAATACGCAGTGCTCTTTAATGAATTTTTCGTCTATCATCTCGGGATGGTTATAAACGATCTCTCGCGCTATGTAGTTCCATATCGCCAAATCGGTATTCGGACGGAATATAATTTCAATATCGGCGATGTTTGAAGTGCGGCTAGAGTAGGTCGAGAGATTTATAACTTTTACGCGGTCCGGGTTGCGAAGCTTGTGGTCGGAGACGCGAGACCAAAGGATAGGGTGCATCTCAGCCATATTCGCGCCCCAAGCGATGATGGTATCAGTTAGTTCGATATCGTCGAAAACGCCCGCAGGCTCGTCGATACCGAAGGTTTGCATAAAGCCTACGACGGCGCTGGCCATACACTGGCGGGCGTTGGGATCGAGATTATTGGAGCGAAAGCCCGCCTTTACTAGCTTTGCTGCGGCGTAACCTTCCGGGATCGTGTATTGACCGCTACCAAGTACGGCAAAGCCCTCGGGACCGCCTTCGTTATAGGCTCGCCTAAAATGCTTCTCCATTTCGTCGAACGCTCGTTGCCAGCTGATTTCGATAAATTTTCCCTTTTTGTCGAATTCGCCTTTGGAATTTACGCGTAAAAGAGGCTTGGTAATGCGATCTGCGCCGTACATGATCTTGGCGTTGAAATAGCCTTTGATGCAGTTTAGACCGCGATTTACAGGCGCTAACGGATCGCCTTTAACCGCTACGATCTTACCGTCTTTAGTGGCTACCATGATGCCACAACCGGTGCCGCAGAAGCGACAGGCCGCCTTGTCCCAGCGCCAGCCTTTTTCGGCTTCTTCCGCAGCACTAAGACTGCTAGGCAAGCTGATACCTGCAACGCTACAGGCAGCCGCTGCCGCAGAGCTTTTTATAAAGTCTCGTCTATCCATGAGATTAACCTTTCGTTTAGAATTAATTTCTATTAACGTTTTGGATAATAGCATAAAAAAACGGCTTAGTCTAGATTAAAATCAAGGTTTTTTCTACATAGATTTCAGATATAAGATAATAATTTTATAAATTTTAAATTTAGTGACTCAAATTTTATCAGGATAGCGAGTTTTTGATAAATTTTAATATAGATTTTCATTTAATTAAATTAATATAATATACCGATAAATTAGCATTAAAATTTCATC
>NZ_CALIIU010000068.1 GCF_938017775.1 uncultured Campylobacter sp. | reverse complement strand
GAATTTTTTCTATTAAATTCCCGGGATACAGCTGAGCTTCGTCGAGCAAAATAACGACCTGCTCTACCGCTCCTACGTTAGTAGAAATTCCAAATCTCTCTCTGTAAACCCGCATAAAATTTTCATAATTATCTATCGGTTCACTCGGCGTAGAGTGAAATATCTGAGAATAAAGCTCTAAGAAAAATTCTTTCTCATCAAAAAACGGCTGCGGCACAAATACGACTCTTACCTTTTTTTCAAGATCGACCTTGATCTTATTAAGCAAAAATGTCTTGCCACAGCCCGGTTTGCCGTAGAAAAGTATAAGTTTTAACGGCTTTTGCAAAGCATTTAAAATTTTATGATAAGCAAGGGTCGATTTATCGAGATTAACGAAGTCTGAGACTTCGTTATCCTCGATAAAAATCTCCTTGATCGCCGTATAGTTATTACTCATTTTCGTAGATGGATTTTGAGTAGCCTAGCTCTTTAAGAGAGGTAGCAAGCGGCGCGCCGGTATTGTCGATGATATGTGGAGTTACTACGAAGATCAGCTCCGATGTGCTCAAAACATCGGCAGTGCTTTTGAAAAGATTTCCGATTAATGGAATTTCAGCTAGCACAGGCACCCTAGTGTTATTCTTGGACTTAGTTGCACCAATCAAACCGCCTAAAATTACAGTATCGCCATCATCTACCCAAACTACACTAGAGAGTTTCTTTTGCAAGGTATCAGGTGCGATATCTCTTCTGCCATTCTCTTTCCTTACATTATCTTCTGCATATTTAAGAGAACTTAAAGACGGATTAATTCGTAGCATAATCCTATTATCATCTGAAATTTCAGGCAAGATATTCAAAAGAATACCTACAAAGATCGAATACTGATCATCTGACTGAGTATCTCCGCCTTGATAATCACCTGTAGTAGTAGATTTTAATACGTAGTTAATGGTATCACCTACAGAGATAATAGCAGGCTGATTATTCATCGTAGTTACCTTAGGGCTTGAAATAATCTTGGTTTTGCCCTTAGTCTCTAGGAAATTAATCAAACCGTCGATATTGAAATTTAGATTAGCTCCTATCGTCCAAGTTCCGTGAGTATCGCTAGCCTTTCCTCTATTGCCGTTATCTATGTGATAGCCTGAAAGTTTCTTTGGATCTCCACCTACATAGGTATTAAATCCTAGTTGAAATTTACTCCAATCTATACCGGTGGTGTATTCGTTATTTAGCTCGACAGATATGATATTTACATCTAGCAAGACTTGACGACTAAGGCGTTTTTGCATACCGCTTAGATATCTATCTACACGAGCTATCTGAGACTTCATAGCAGTAACGGTTACTAAACCGGCATTTTGATTTATAATAGGAGCGACTGCGACGTATTTTTCGGTACCGTTATTTAAAACAGAGGTGATTTCCTCGCTAATCTTCTCCCAAAAATCAAATTTCTCTTTGGTAGTGATCTTATTATCTTCTTTATTTTCTTTATCGTCGCTATCATCCACTTTCGTAGGTGCGGAATCGACAGAAGATTTAGTAACAGCAGTGCCTTCTCTAATAGAGGTGATGTAATCCACTTTAAAAGTCCTAGTCTCTAGCGCTGAAATTTTTAATATGCCATGAGAATACTCATAGCTTAGATTATTCTCTTTTATGAGTAGATCTAAAACTTCGCGTAAAGAAAGGTCTTTGATGCTTACGCCCTGCAGTGGCTTACTCATCTCCTCTTGAGCGATAGCGTCTTTTGCTACCACTGAAAAGCGGCACATATCGGATAGCTGAGTTAGCATCTCGTTTAGCGTAACGGTATCGTTAATCTTAATATTTAGCGCTTTCCTATCGCAGTTACCTGCAGTTGCAGGAGCGGCATATAGACTAGTAGCCGTAACAGACAAAGCAAGCATAGCGGCTATGCTAAGCTTTTTACTTATATGTAATAATGACATTTTGACTTCCTTGTTTTAGTGTTAGTTCGACTTTATTTTCATCGTCGTTGGTAATAATAACGCTATTGCCCGTTATTTGCACGATCTTATATGAGCCTACATACTCGCCCAAACCATACCACTTATCGTTTAGCTTAACCTTATCGCCCATAATACCTACTAGCTGATAACCTAGATCCACCTGCTGATTAGCTTCTCTAGGCGCATTGGCTTCTTTAGGATAAAACGGATCTTGCAAAGAAGCTATCTGCTCATCGCTAAGACCCACTCTAGGCTTACTAAGATCATCGAATATCGCATCGTACTTAGCTTTATAGGCTCCATTACTAGGCGCCACCGTCTGATTATCATCTACAGCAAATAGAGCAGTAGAAAGTAGCAAAGAGCATAAAATTAACTTTTTCATTAGTAATTTACTCCCCAGATAGATATACCGATGCTTCCACCGATTTTGCCATTTTTAGTGGCATTGATATCCATCTTATTTACATCTACGATCATCTCCGATTGTTCTATAAGGTTGATATACCTAAGGACATTCGAAAATGCTCCTTCAAATTTCACATCTATATCCAACAAAGCTTCAGGCTGAAAAATTTGTTTGATGCTAGGCTCTCTTCTATCGCTGTGAATAGCATAAATTTTAATATTGTTATTCTCTGCGATCGTTGAGAGGCTATCCATAAACTTAGCCCAGTTCTTTTCATTATAGGTAAGCTTTGAAATTTCTTTTAGCTTACCGTCTAGATACTTACGCTCTTCAACGATATTGTTAAGGTTGGTCCTAGCACCATTGAGGATATTGCGTTTATTATTAACAAAAGCATCAGGATCACCGCCAAAAAACTCGTTATACTCTCTTTGTGCGCCTTCAAGCTTAGTCGTGGCAGTACTTAGATTAGTTTCGCTCTTCTCTAAATACGGATCGGCTTGCTGACTTAAAATAAAGTAAGCTACCAAACCCACA
>NZ_CALIIU010000067.1 GCF_938017775.1 uncultured Campylobacter sp. | reverse complement strand
CGCCGATACAGGCCGATTTCAAAAAATCGCGTCTGTTGAAATTGGATTCATTCATCTTTCCCTCCATTTGAGAAATTCTTAGCTTGGCTTTAAAATTCTAAACTAATTACGCAATTTTAGTTTTATTTTTAACATAAGTCAAATATTATTTAGCATATAGTTATATAATTCTAAAATTATGTTTGGAGGCGTAAAATGAATTTACATCGCATGCAGCTCGTGCTTAAAGTCGCCGAGCTCAGAAGTTTTACTGCGGCTGCCGAGGCGCTTAAAATCCCGCAGCCCTCGCTATCGCAAAGTATATTATCACTCGAAAAGGAGCTTAAGGTGGTGCTGTTTAATCGTTCCACGAGCCCCGTTTCGCTCACGCGCGCGGGCGAAATTTACGCAAGCAAGGCTAAAATTATTTTTGATGTGATGGACGATCTAAACAGCGAAATCTCCGAGCTTGACGACGCAAAAAGCGGTAAAATCCGCATAGGCTTTTCACAAAACGGATATAATCTGCTGCCCTCACTGCTACCGAAATTTTGTAAGAAATTTAAAGATTCGGATGTGCAAATCATGCAGTTTTCATCAACGCTTAATATTCAAGAAATGCTCTTGCAGGGGGAGCTAGACGTAGGAATGCTAATACTTCCTATCGATATGAGCGGGCTTGAAGGCAGTGAAATTTTAAAACAAAAAACATATGTAGCGCTTAGCTCTTTGCATCCGTTGTCGCTTAAATTTAAAAATGAACCAACTCCTAAAATCGATATTTTGCAGCTAAAAAACGAGAAATTTATCCTGCCTAAACAGAATTTAAGAAGCGCCGAGCAGATAGATGCATTCTTTGCCGCCGCAGGCTTTGCGCCGAAAGTGCTGTGCCGTACGGAGACTTTTGACATCGCCAATGCTATCGTCGCAAGCGGCGCAGGAGCGTGCTTTAGCATACCACAGATGATAAAAGAAGATAAGGCAAGTAGGATAAAGCTCTTTGATGTAGGCGCGCGCGAGCTCGATAATACGCTGATAATCGCCTACAAAAAAGGCAAACATCTAAACCATCTAGCGCAGGCATTTATCAAAACTGCACGTAAAATTTCTAATGAAATTTAAAATTCATAGCTCGCAACGATAAATGAGAGATTGAGTTTTTGCAGCACTTTGCCTCTGCATTAGCTTTTGCATAAAAATTTTTAGAGCAGATTTTGCTCAAGTTTAGGTAAAATTTCAAACTAAGCTTAAATTAGAATTTTGCCAATAGAATTTTTTATTGCTAAAATTTCACTCACAATTTACGACGAAATTTAGTGCGAAATTCTAATTTTTCACTCCGCTTAAAATATCCAAATCCTTGTTATACACCTTAGTATCTACTTCAAAAATTCCAAGCAGCGTGTGAAAAAGATTATCGTGCGAAAAGGCATCGTCCTTATGCGATTTAAGTACGCTCAGATTGTATCTTTCGCGCATTTTTCCCTCGCCTAGCCAAACAATAGCGCCGATATGCTTTTGCGCCTCGGGAGCAAAAAGATAGGGCATGCCGTGCAGATAAACGCCGCCCTCGCCGAGGCTCTCGCCGTGATCGCTCATATAGATCATCGCCGTTTCGTGTGTCTTAGAATACGGCTTTAAAAATTCTATAACCTTGCTTAAAAAATAATCCGTGTATAAAATCGCGTTATCGTAGGCATTTGAAATTTCTTGCTGCGAGCAGTTTTCAAGCTCATTATCGCGACAAACGGGGCTAAATTTTTCAAATTCTTTCTTATAGCGCTTAAAATACGCAGGCCCGTGATTGCCCATCTGATGCAGCACGATTAATACGTCTTTGCCCGCGTTTTCGGCGACAAATTTATCAAGCCCCGCAAGCATCCCCTCGTCCCTGCACTCTACGTCGCAGATAGGATTATTTTGCGGAATTTTAAAATCCTGATATTTTACGCGCAGCGCCACACCTTTGGAATCGGAATTGTTATCGCGCCACAAAATCGCTACGTCGTTGGTGCGATTTAGCACGTCCAGCACGTTTTGCTCTTCGTTAGCCTTTTCGACGCTAAATTCCTCGCGATTTAGCAGCGAAAACATGCACGGCACGCTTTGCGCCGTCGAAGTGCCGCAAGAATGGGTATTGCTTAGGCTTACGACACCCTGCTCTTTGGCTAGTAGCGGATTAGTATCTCGCTCGTAGCCGTTTAGCGAAAATCTATCCGCTCTCGCCGCTTCGCCCACGACTACGACGACGAGCTTTTTTGGGCTTGTAGAATTTTCATCGATATGCGCGTCCATAGCGATTTGCATCAGAGGCTGTGAGCCCTGCTTTTTAGATTTCGCGGCAAATTTAACGCCGCTGTAGATCCAATATCCGGGATTTGCGTAGCTGCGTAAAATTTTATGCTCTCTGAAAAATGACGCGTAGTATTTGCTAAATCCAAAAAGCAGCGCCGCGATGATCACTATGCAAATGCCCGCTACTTTGAGCTTAGCTAAAATTTCAAATTTAAGCGGACGGTAGCTAACGCGCGAGCGAGCAATCAGCACGCAGGGTAAGACGCCCAGTACCAGCACGTAAATCGCCAGTCGCAGACTGAAAAGATCCGCTGATTCGGCAAAGTTCGTTTGGGCTGCGTTACGGATCATCTCCGAATCGATTACGACGTTATAGCTATCCATAAAATACGCTGTAAACGACGAGATAAAAAAGCAGATCATCAAAATCGGCTTGGTTGTATAACGCGAGCTAAAAATCGTAAAAAATAGCGTCAAAAAAGCGATCAAAGCCGCCGCGTCGCAGACAAGATAGATAAAATTTAGCCCCGAGATTCCGTAGGCATTTATGATATTTTTAAAAAACGAGAAGTTAAAAAATGCCACAAAAGCAAGCGAGCTTAGAAAAATAAGCTTCTGCTGCGACGGATTTTTAAAAAAGCTAGGCACCAAGCGTTCCTTGAGATAAAATTTCAAGTTGAAATTTTACGGCGTTTTGGTAAATGCTCGGAAATTCCGCGCTTCGTATCTCACAAATCGCAGCAAAATTTTTGTGAAATTTTAAAATTCCGCGCGTATTCATCTTAGCTTCATCTTGGAATTTTAAAATTGCGCCATCCAAAATAAAATTTGGAAATAAAATTAAAAGGATTAAAGATGAAAAATCTTAAAGCTTTAGGCGCGCTCGCTGCTACATTCGCCCTTGTAGGCGCATTAAACGCAGGAAACTTTAGCGAAAAAGATGCTAAAGTTTCATTCGATCAAGCGATAGGGATCGCACAGCAAAACTTTGGTGACGCGACTATAAAAAGTGTAGAAATCGACGATGAGCACGGAAGGCTCGTCTATGAGATAGAGTCGTATAAAGAAGGTAGCGAAAACGAGATCAAAATCGACGCTCAAAGCGGCGAAATTTTAAAGACTCAAACGCAAAAGAAGCTAAAGCCTAGTAAAATTGATTATTCGCAGGTCAAAATCAGTGCCGCAGACGCTCGCGCCAAAGCACTTAGCGCAAACGCCGGCTGGGATTTTCGCGAGGTTGATTTAAAAAGTAACGGCGGTAAGCCTGCATACGAAGTGAAACTGCGCCAGGGCATGAGCAAAAAAGAGGTGCTAATAGACGCTGCTACGGGCGAGCAGATCTTGCAGCGTCAAAAATAAGCAAAGGCGTGAGATGAAAAATCAAAGTTTAAAGGGTGGAACAGATAGCTCCGCTCAAACTAGCGAGGCTTTGGACGCTAGGGATTTTAGCATAAACGAAAACGCTGACTATGGCGCCCAAAATGCAGACGCAGCTAAAAATTTAGATGAAAATGCGCAGGATTTTTCGGCAAATTTCGCTAGCGAAACAAGCGAGCGGAATCTCGCGTCCTGCGAGCAAAATTCTAAAGATTTTTCTAGCGTGGAATGTTGCGAAAATCAAAAAATTTCTGCGGATGCGAAAGATTATAAGGACGAGCGGAATTCTTCGCAGACGCAAGACTTATCAAGCGAGCAAAATTTCGCCGATACACAAAATTTTTCTGATACAAGTAATTTCGCAAGCGCGCAAGATTATGCCAGCGCAGCAAGCTGCGCGGAGGTTTGTAATTCTTGCAAGCCAGTGCTTTGCAGCCGCTGCAAACGCGAAATCGCTAAGCAAAATTTCAAGCTTGGCTGCATAGGATTTGGGCTTTTTGCGTTAAATATCGCAGCAGGTGCGCTAAATTTTTTAGGGCGGTTAGGAAGCGTAGCGGATAAAAAGGCAAGTGAGATTAGAGCTAGGCAAAAGGCGCCTGCGAATTAGCGCAGCTCCCAACGCTACTGAAATTTAGTGGTGCATAAAGCGAGCAGGTTTACACATCCAAGGCGCCGCAAAATTTATACGTTTTTGGCTAAAATGGCGGATTAGAATTAGCAAAATTTTAAAGGAGCACTTTGAAAATTTTACTTGTCGAGGATGAAAAAGATCTAAATCAAATCATCGCAAAATGTCTGAAAAAGGACGGCTACAGCGTAGATTGCGCCTTTTGCGGCAAGGAAGCACTAGAGTTTTTGGATGTCGCGAAATATGACGCTATCGTGCTTGATGCGATGATGCCTGTGATGGACGGCTTTGAGTTTTTGAAGGTGGCGCGGGCGCGCAGATTGGGCACGCCGGTTTTATTTTTAACTGCGCGGGACGCCAAAGAAGATATCATCGCAGGGCTTGATCTGGGCGCAGACGATTATATGGTTAAGCCCTTTGATTTTCGTGAGCTTTTGGCGCGACTTCGCGCAATTATTAGGCGTAAAAACGCTACTGCGGATAACGAAATTATCATAGGGCAAGTGCGCCTAAATCTAAGCAAAAAATCGGTCGTCTGCGCGGGCGAGGTAGTGGAGCTAACGGGTAAGGAATATAGAATTTTAGAGCTTTTGATGCTAAATCGCGGTGCGATTTTGAGTCGAGAACAAATCGGCGAGAGCATTTGGGATTTTAGCGGCGAAGCAAGCTCAAATGTTATCGATGTTTTAATCAAAAATATCCGCAAAAAGCTAGGCGAGCACGGCGATATAATAGAAACGAAGCGAGGGCTTGGCTATGTCGTGGCAAAATAGCAAGATTTGTATCAAAATTTCGGCGATTGCGAAGCAGATTTTTGTCACTACGGCGCTTTTCATATTAAAATTCGTGCGAAATTTTAAACAGAATTTTACGCATAATTTTGCGTGTTTAAAGAAAAGCCGCAAGAAAAATCCCACGCAAAATATCGAGTTAAACCGGGCTCTAAATTCTACTCAAAGCCAGGCGTCAAATTTTAAACGGAATTCCACGCAAAATCCGGCATCAAATTCCGCGCCAAATTTTTCTGCTACAGGCGCAACACCCGATCTAGTGCAAAATTCTAATAGCGTCCTCGCGCAAAGTCAAGAACAAAATTTCGCGTCTAAAATCACAATACAAAATTTTGCTCAAGTCTTATCTAGAGTATTTACAACCGCTAAGGAAAATTTTAGCTCACACGCGCTACCTATCAGCCTGCGCGTGACGCTTTATTACAGCGTATTTATTTTGGCGCTTACAGGCGCTATTATCGGCATTTGCGGCTATATTTTAGACGAAGTATCAGGAAGCTCCGTCAGCCAAAAAAAGCTTGCCCGCTTAGTGCAAAAAGCCGCGCGCGAGGGAAAATTTAAAAGCTTTGATGACGGTGTATTTTTCTACGAGCATGACGGACAAGGCGGCGTGATCGCAGGGTTTGTGCCTAAAGGCTTCGAGCCTGCGATGCCGCTCTCTCCTCAAGGCGCGCGCGAGGTGGAGCTTGATGACGATGAGTTTTTCTATTACGACGCGCAGATCAAAGGGCGCAGTGCATGGATACGCGGCGTCATCGCAGTTAGCGAGTTTGAGCTTGCGATGAAGCGTGTGATGCTGATCGCTCTTATCCTATCGCCGCTATTTGTGGTGCTCGTCATCTACGGCGGCTACGCAATAATAAAAAGAGCGTTTAAGCCCGTGCGCGCTATGTCGCGTACAGCTAGCGAGATCGGAGCTAGCGGCGATTTTACGCGGCGAATAGAACTACCGCGAGGCAAGGATGAGCTAAGCGCGCTCGCAGCTACGTTTAATGAAATGCTAGCATCGCTGCAAAGCGCGTTTGAGCGCGAGCAGCAGCTAAGCGCCGACCTTTCGCATGAGCTGCGTACACCCGCTGCTGTCATACTGGCTCAAAGCGACTACGCCCTAGCCTACGAGCAAGACGCGAGCGAGGCGAGGGAGAGTTTCGCGGTCATAAACAATCAAGCCCGTAAAATTTCGGCGCTAATAGAGCAAATTTTAGAGCTTGCCCGCTTACAGCGCGGCGTGTGTTTGGCACCCGTAAGCTTAAGCAGAATCGCAAGCGAGTGCGCGCAAGACTTTCAACTTTTGTGCGCACAAAAAGGGCTAAGCTTTAGCTCGCAGATAGCCGAGGGCGTGCGCGTAAACGGCGATGAGTTGCTTTTGATCAGGCTGATTAACAATCTTTTAAGCAATGCTTTAAAATTTGCGCGCAGCTGCGTCGTTTTAGAGCTTTGCGTGAGCGCAGACGCGTGCGAACTTAGCATAAGCGACGATGGAGAGGGCATCGAGCCTGCTTTGCAAACTAAAATCTGGGACAAGCTCTATCAAATCGAGCGTTCCAGAAATCGCGAGCAAAATAGCGGCGCAGGACTCGGGCTAGCCATCGCCTCACAAATCGCAAAGATCCATGGCGCGCAGGTTTCACTACGTAGCGAAGTAGGACGCGGAAGCAAATTTAGCGTAAATTTTAAGAAGGTTTAGGCGGTTTTGTGGGCTTGGTGGCATAAAGAAATGCTGGGCGGCGAAATTCTTAAAATTTTATCGCCTATCGTTGCTTAAAATTTAACGACTATAGCAGTATATAGGGGCGATGGTGTAATTTCAAAATTAGGCCGGCGTCGCCAATAATATCGGATGATTTTTGCGATAGTCGTGCGCTTTTTAAATTTAAATGGGTCAAATTTTAAAATTTAGTTTTACCGCGAAATTCCGCGGCGAATTAATAAGACAAGGCGCGGCATTTTGCCCTTAGGCGAAGTGATAAGGCAAGCGCTTTAGAGCTTAAGTAGGCCGGCGCGGGTAATTTAAGAATTTGAGGTATGCGGCAAAATAAGCCTTCGCTGAAATTTCACGGCGCAGTATTACAGAATAAACCTTTACTAAAATTCTAAGACGCCACATTCGGCTCTAGGGAATTTAAATTTAGGAGTATCTAGCGACCTAGTAAAATTTAAATACGGAGCAAAAAAGACGGACTTGAGATTTAAGGCCGCCTACATAAGCGAAATTTTGTCTTTTTGTCTGTTTCATCCTCGCAGCTTACGGCGATATAATCAAAGCCGTTTGCCTTACCTCTTGCTACGCAAGGCAGCCCCGCCGTTTATTAGTATGACCCTACCACGCTCGTCTGTCCCGTATCCGTAGTGGGTGCTGTAGCCAAATTTTACGAGGATCTTGCACAGCGGTAGGTTAAATTTCACGAGCTCGCGGCGAGTTACTTTTTTCTGCGCCATATTCGTTGTAAGACATCGCGCTTTAGCCGTACGCAGTGCTATCAAAAAGTAAAATTTCCGCCCGTTTTCATGTATTTGATTGCTAGCTTGCATGGTATGAGCTCGTCCTCATAAGTCCGCAGGGATGGACTTTTCTAAATTTTTCGCCCTGCCTAGGATCGTAATCGCCTTGTGCTCGCATATATTTACGCACCTGTAGCAAAGCGTGCACTCATCACCGAATTGCGCCTTTTTGCAAGCGAGCTTTATGTTACGCATCGGGCAGGGTTTGACGCAAGCCCCGCAGCCGCTGCATCGCGATGGATCGAGGCTCGGCTTGCGCTTGGCAAAGGGGCTTTTGTCCCAAATTTTCATCCAAAGTCGCTGTCCTAAAAACCCTGCGATACGACAAAGCGCGCTCAGCCCCTCTTGCGGCGGACGATTTGCACTAAGCGCCTCCGCAACGCGTCTGACTTTAGCGTCCGCCTCTTTGATTATGCGCTCGTTTTTCGCTTGCGAGTAGCTGAAAATCGCCACGTCGAGGATGAACGCGGGCATTTTGATATGAGCGCCGCCCGTTATGTTTGCACCGAATTGTTTTAAAACTCTAGCCGCGCACCCTGCTCCGTCGCCGCTGAAAATCTCCATCGTAGCGAGGATGAATACGTTTTTGCCGCTAAAGCTTGCGCCGTTTCGGTAGAGGAAGTCGCGCATGATACGCGGCAGGTCGCTAAAATAGACGGGATATGCCAAAATGACGTCGTTGTGGTGCTTTAAAAGCTCACCGCAAGCCTCGCTCTCGATCGAGACGCAGACGCCGCCAAGATGAGCGATGAGCTTATCTGCGCAATGCTTCGTGTTGCCCGTGGCGCTAAAATAGATCGCTATCATGCCCGCCCCCCGAGTTGCTTCGTGTGACGAATTTTAGCGAAATTTAGCATCGTTGATTGCTAAATAGATGAAATTTTACGCAAAAGATGCATGAAATTTTAAAATTTGATCGAGTTATTGCGCCGTGGCATCATAAAAGCGGCGGTCAAATTTAACTTTTCCTAGTACGCGCGATACATACAAAACGGGGCTTACGAGCTACAAACTCGGGCGACGCCGCAGAGTTTTGGCGCTACAAAATTTAAAACTCCCGCGTTATGAGATTTTAAAATTTTATGATTTGAAATTTTGCCGTCGCGCCGTCGCGGGCGACGAACGCACTCTCGTCCTTAGGCGTTACAACTTGGGCAACAAAGCCTTTTATTGCTGTACGCATTTTACTGCTTCACGTGCCTAGCCTTGCAAATCGCGACAGACCCTGCCGCCGCTCTACGTAGGATTTACGGATTGTGTGCTGTGCCCTACTTCGCGTAAGTCCTTCTCAAGCATTTCGGCGCAAAGCATGTATGGCTACTTCGCGCCGAAATTTTGAGGCGCTAAATTTAAGCCCCGATTGTTTCTCCCGCGATCATTCCGAAAACCATACAATCAAGGATTGCGTAGGTTCCGAGCCTGCTCGCGCCGTGCACGCCGCCAGTCACCTCGCCCGCAGCCCAAAGACCCGGGATCGGCTCGTGAGTAAGGCTCGAGATGACCTGAGCTTTGGTGTTGATCTCAAGTCCGCCCATCGTGTGGTGCACCTTCGGCATCGTGCGGCTTGCGTAAAACGGCGGTTTGGAAACGTCGATGCCGTCTAGCTTATCGACCACTTTGCCGAATTCGGGGTCTTTGCCCGCTTTGACGTAAGAGTTATAATCCGCGACAGTCTTTAAAAACGGCTCCAGCGGCAGATTGTAAGCCTTTGCAAGCTCCTCTAGCGTGTCAAATTTCTTCACGACTCCCGCTTCCAGCGGCCTTGATGTATAGACCGGGTTACGCGCGGCGACGGCTTGAGAGTCGCAGATATTTACCGGATAGTTGTCGTTTTTCTCGCTCTCGCCGATAACCTTAAAGCAGGCGTCCGCCTTGATCTTGCGCCCTGCGTGCTCGTCCATAAAGCGCTTGCCCGTCTTTGGATCGACGGTAAGGCCATAGGTATTGCAGCAGTGGTTGGTAAAATTTACCGCAGCGCCGAAGCCTTTTTCATCGGGCGAGCAATATGGAAGGAACTGAATCCACGATGTAAGAAGCGTAAATGCGCCGATTCTATTTGCCGCTAGCATCGCTCCCGCCGAGCTTCCTGGATGATTGGTGCTATCTATGCTAGGCACTACGCGCGGATCTTGGATCTGGCGATACCATAGATCGCGTCCGTATCCGCCCGAGGCTAGCAAAACGCCGTCTTTGGCTTTATAGCTCTTTTTCTCACCGCTTTTATTTTCCAAATCGTCGCTAAAGAGCTTCGGATCAAATTTATACTCCTCACGAGCTTCTACGCCCACGACACGACCGCTGTCGTCCACGATGAAATCGTCAAATTTCGTGCGGGTTTTAATGGTGACGTTAGGATCGTTTTGAAGTTTACCCATCATCGGCTGGATGTAGCCCGAGCCCGAGCCGTTGGTTGATTGCAAGCTTCTTGCGACGCTGTGACCGCTTTCAAAGATCAGCTTATCGCTAAACTCCGCTCCGCAGCCCACCAAAAGATCCACCGCATCGTT
Source organism: uncultured Campylobacter sp. (assembly GCF_938017775.1). GTDB lineage: Bacteria > Campylobacterota > Campylobacteria > Campylobacterales > Campylobacteraceae > Campylobacter_B. The sequence continues at coordinate 56,583 of NZ_CALIIU010000067.1, read as the reverse complement.
GCTGCGATCAAACATCACGCCCAAAAGATCGGTGTGGTTAAGCCCAAGCCCGTCTTTTACGGCATCGGCGATAAAAAGCTCCTTGCTATCCTTGATGCCTTGTGCGACTTGAAATTTATTCATCGGAGCGGCCATATTTCCGCCGTTGATGACGGAATTTCCGCCCGCGCGACCCATTTTTTCAAGCACCAGCACCTTTTTACCGCGTCCGCTAGCTTTAATCGCTGCGGCAAGTCCAGCAAAACCGGTGCCGATGATGACGATGTCGTATTCCTCATCAAATTTGACGTCCTTAGCGTTTTGTGCCGCGCACGCGCTACTAGCTCCCAGCGCAAGTGCTCCGGCGCCAACCGCGCTAATCTTTAAAAAACTACGTCTTGATACGTCTTGCATTTGCAACTCCTTTAATTGAAAGTGTATATTTAAAAGAAATGATAACTCGAATTTAAATGTAAGTCAAATAGAATAACGTTATAAATAGATAGTAAAAAACTATGAAATATGGGCGTTGATATAAAATTTTGAAATTCGGCGGGCGAGCGGAATTAAAATTTTAAAATTTTATCAGACGCTCGTTTGCAAAATGCTTGTGAACGCAAAAGCGCACTCGGCGCGAAAATCGCAATTAATGCAAAATTCGCGCCGAGCCTTAAAATCGCTAACCCTTAGCGAGCGACTTTAAATTTAAGCGTTTGCAGATCGTAGTTATTTACCTGCTCGTATTGCATATCCTCGATAGAGATCGCAGGAAGCGCGCACGAGCCCGACATGATCACGTTTATCGGCGTGTAGATGACGCCGGTACTATTATGGCCCTCTTGCGGATCGTAGTAAAAATAACCGCTTTTCGGGAAGTGAAGTACTCGGTCGTACAGATACTCCGTATGCTCGATCGCTACGCTATCCACAAAGCCTTCCGGGCGAGCCTGTGCGGCCGAGCCCAGGCGCTCATTTACCGCCTCAAAGCAGCTAGGCATCGCCTCGTCGATTGCGAAATTATACAGATAATGATTCGCTCGCCAGCTGATCTTAGAGTAAATTTTCTGCCCTACTTTGAGTTTGTTTAGATCGACGATGTTGCCGCGAGCATCGAGAAACTCGCGATAAATTTCAACCTTCTTATCTCGGTCGTTATCAAACGGTCTATTTATGCTAAGCGGATTGTGTTTGACCGCAGCGCTTTCATATCCAAATCCCAGCACCGTAAAAAACAGCTCGCCGTTGCCGCTCATCGGCGTAAATTCTATCGCGCCGTCTTTAACTGCGAGCTTGGTATCCAGCGGCGAATTGAAATTTTTCGTTTCGCCGTCGTATTTTAATGCAAAATGGGCTTCTTTTTTCGAATCCTTAAAATACTCATCAAATCCGCGTATAACGCTCGCTCTCTCCTGCGTGTTGTTTATATTTTTTAGATCGCGAATGATCGCATCGACCGTGCGAGCCGTGTTATCATCTTTGATGCCAGCCTTGCCGAATGCGTAGAGCTTAAAGGCGGCGTCTCTTATGTCGCTGGCAAACGTCAAGCCCGCTCCGTCTTCGGCGTAGTCATAATCCATTTGGTTTATTTTTTCACGCATGAAGTTAAACTCGGTCGTCATATTGTGCTTTTTAAGTATCGCAGCCATAGCGATGCGAGCCATCGGCGAGTTATCATAAAGGCCATTGTCGAAAATAAAATTTATCTCATCGTCATCGAGCTTGCCGTATTGATCCAGCACGAAATCCGCGTATATTCGAAGCGTCGCTTGATCTTCGTAGTCTGATTTTAAGGCGCTAAATATCAGCGATCTTTGCTTATTGCTAAGGAATTTATAGCGCGCATCAAGCTCCAATAAAACGTCGCTTGCGTAAATCGAAGCGTAGTAATTAGTAACGCCGTGAGCACTCCAGTAGCCGAAACTGCCGCTAGGTTTGAGGCGAGATAAAATTCTACTTGCATACTCGTTTACGCGGTTGGTTAAGGTTTTATTGGAGTCTTTGCGTGCGACATAATCAACCGCTACCATCTTTGAAGTAAGCTGCTCGGTGCAACCGTAAGGATAGAGATATAGCTCGTCCGCTAGGCTAAAAGCGTTAGGCGTAGAGCTTACGTGAGCGTAAATTTCTTTATAGCTCGGATCGATTTTGAGCGTTACCGGCTTATCGCCATAGCTTACGTGAAATAGCTTCGAGCGCGGGAACTGGCTGATTATGTCAAATCCCACATCATTGCTAAATTTTTGCCCGTTTGCGTCAAGATCAAATTTAATATTTGCATCCGCAATATCAAGCGCGCTCGCGGTGAAGCTCGTATGTTTTACCTCCAGCGGTTTGAGTGTGAAATTTGCCTCGCCGCCGCTTATAGCGACCGAGGGAGATGAGCTGATTTTTAAGACCGCCTTTTGCTCTTTGTCAGTCGTATTGATGAGCGTCAGCGGCACGGAAATTTCATCGCCGCGCACCATGTAGGTTAGATCGGCGGGCTTTATGATCACGTCGTCTCGGACCTTGGCTTCGACGTTTGCCGAGCCAATCGTAGACGCCTCTCCGATAGCCATGGCGCTTAGTCGGATCGTGGAGTTAAAATTTTTCGGCATTGCAAGCTCAAATTTCGCCTCGCCGTTCGCGTCTGCTTTTGCGATCAGCATTTTGATAAATTTTTTCTGCTTTTTGTTTTCGACCGGACTTAAATTTCGTTTAGCTTTCGCCATAACGCCGTCGCCGCCGAAGCTTAGCTCTTTAGCAGTAGTTTGATACACGCTAAGATCGTCGTAAATGTCGAAATATCGCAGCGCAAAATACGCGCTAATGTCAAACGCCTTAAATGCATCAAGCTCCTCTTGTGAGACGATATCTAAAATTCCAAGATCGACCGCGTATAATATGACTTTTGAATTTGGCTCGCTTTTTACGCTGATCTGCGCATTTTGCCCGTTTTTGTAGCTTTTCTCGGCTAAAATTTGCACGCTAGCCTTGTGCGAGCTCGCATCTAGCGCCACCGGCACGTTTGCATAGGCTCTAAGCGGCATCGCAGCAGGTGTCGCAGCGCGCGCGATTACAGCGTTGATGTGTCCTCCGACGAAATTCTCCGGCACGCTAAGCTCAAATTCCGCGCTACCACCTTTTATGGATAGAATTTTATAGTCGTAAACCTGCTCGCCTACGAGCGAGATATTTAGCACGCCGCTTTCTACCGGCGAATTGATGACGCCTTTAATTTTATCTCCGGCTTTAACCTTGTCGCTTGCGAGTTTGATTTTAGCGCTTTGCACGTCTTTAGCGTTTACCCGTCCATAATATCCCCAGCCGCTTACATCCACACGCACGCCAGCACTTGCGCCGCTTGAGTAATCGTTTGCGACGATTAGATAATTGCCGCCGTTTTGGAATTTATACTCAAACTCGCGCGCGTCGGTGCTAACGGCGCTTACGAGATTAAAGCTTTCTTGCTCGACATATCTGTTGCCGTCATAAACGTAAGTAAAATCGTCGCGGTAAATTTCAACGTCGATCTTGCCTTTGACGTCGGTTTTGGTTTTGGAATCTAGCAGCGCAAAGCCGAATTTTACGCTATCTCCACTTGAGATAAAGTCCTTGCTCGCGCGAATTCCTACGATACGATCATAAGGCAGATAGCTCAGGCTGCGATATGCGTTTACGTTTTTGCCCTCTTCGGTTACGCTGAAATTTAGTAGAATATTTATGGCGTTAGAGACATTTAGATCAGCTGCTGCCGGCGAGAGTGCAAGCTCTTTTTTGCCGGCGGAGCTTAGCGTAAATTCTGCCCTGCGAAGCTGCGTAGCACCCTTTTTCTTTAAGCGATCGTTTAGAAACGAAAAGCCCTCGTAGCCTTTAATTTTTAGCTCTTTTTCGTAGGCGTTTGCTTCCAGCGAGCCTTTCAAATCTCCGGCTGGTGCGCCTGCAAGATAGTTTGAGCTTAGCTTTAGTGTGATGATCTCATCCGCGCCGTATTCATCTTTGGCAGTGAGAATTTCATTTTTAATGCGGTTTGGGACGAAATTTTCTACGCTGAAGCTTTTAGAAGCGATGATTTTGTCCTCATAGATGAGATCCAGGCGGTAAGTGCCGCTTTTCTCGCCCATCAGCTCGTCGATTTTAACGCTACCGAACTCATCGGTGTTTTGCGCGCGCGTGATGACCACAGTGCCGCTAGGATCGTAAATTTTAAATTTAATCGGCGTATTTTTTAAAGAGCTAAAATCGCGATTTTTTATCACGATCGTGCCTAAAAGCCGCTCATTCGGGCTTATCAGCTCGCTTGCGAGATAAACAAACGGACGCTTTGCAGTAATCGTTTTCTCGATGCTTGCTACGGCGTTATTAAATAGCACGAATGCATGCTCATCGCCTTTACTAATCTCGATAGAGCGCGGATTTTTGGCTAGAATTTCCATATTTTCTAATCGCAAAATTCCATCTCCGTCCGTTTTATCCTCTACGATTAGCTCGTTTTTATCGCTGTAAATTTTAACCTTCGCTCTGCTTAGCTCCTCGCCATTACTAAGCCTAGAAGTATAAATTAGCGCGCCGCGCTCAAGCAGCACCACTTGAGCCGTAATGTCGCTAAGATAGGCTACGCGCGAAACCTCTTGCATCTTTTCGCCCACTTTGTAAAACGCCGTGATTTTATAAATTCCATCCTCGTAGCCTTTAAAATCCATCGCGATTTTATGCTCCGCAACGGCGTTTTTAGCGCCTCCTATATCAAAGCTCTTAACCGCGATCTCGCTAGCTAACCCACCTACGCTATCTTCGTTGCTTTCAAAGTTTAAAAAATACCTAAAATTTTGCTCAGGGACTTTGGCAATCGAAATTTTAACCTCATTTACGTTTGAGCTTTTAAATGCCAACGAAGCGGATTTTGGGATAAAATTTTTCTCGTCGCTAAAGGCTACGAAAGGCAGCCTGTCGCCCATTTTTACGCTTTGTTTTATCTCGTCGCGCAAGATATATGAGCTATCTCCGAAGCCCTTTAGCAGCCTAATCTCGTAGCTTTTATTCGGCATAAACTCGTCGCTTACTATATCTGCATAGTAGTAGCATGAAGGATCGTCGCTTTCGCTGCCCTCCTCATCTTCGTCGTAATAATAATATCGCGGCTGAGTGAGGCTAAATTTACTCACGCCTGCGATCCTTATGTATTTGGCGGACAGCTCGTCCATATAGTTAGGGAAACACACTCTAGCCGCGAGCGAGCCGTCTTTTAGAGCCGCAGGGCGAATCTGCACGCCGCTTAAATTTGAAGCGTTAATGCTGTCGTTAAAAGGCTCCTCGTCCGTGCGCAACTCCACCGGATTTTGTAGCTTTGCGCCCGCTTTTGAGGTGAGAGATTCTATTTGCAGTACGACGTTTTGCGCCTTAGGATCGAAGCTGAATAAAAAATTCCGATCATCGTGTGAGCTAAGCTCGTAGGATATGTCGTTTTGGGCTAAATTCTGCGCGCGGTAAATTCTAGTCGCTTGCTGTAGCGCGTCCTTGCTAACCGCATCGTTAAATTTAATTGCCACTAACCCCGGACGCAGAAGCGCGATATGCTCGGTGCTAAAAGGCTCCGTCTCGAACTCAAAGCGCACCCCGCGCGCCTCGCACGAATAATTAACCCCGGCGCTAAGCATCGGCTTAGGATAGAGCCTGATTGAGCTCTCGCTCACGCTTTCGTAGGTGCCTGTGATTTTGGGAGTGCATTTTAAGATCTGCTTTTGCGTGACGCTAAATCCACTGCCGTCCACCCCGCTAATCTCGTAAGCCCCGCTAGCGTATTTGATCTCTACGCCTGCGGCAAAGCTAGCCAAAGCGCAAAATAGCGCTGCGCTTAGTAGTTTTGTCTTCATAAAATTCCTTTGCAAAAATTTTACGAAATTATATACAAATTAACCTTTTATTTTCTTTCATTTACTCTAAAATTTGCTTTAGCGAAATTTGCATTTTCGTCCAGGCAGCCAAGCTCAAAATCCCCTGCGCCAAGACTTAGCGTAAAAGCCTCGCCGTTAGTGCGCGCAAAATATTCTCCCATTTTAACTTTAGAATTTGCAGGCGCTAGGCTTTGCGTGGTGAAATCTCGTGCCGCAGAATTTTGTTGCGAGAAATTTTGATCTGTGAAATTTTGAACTTCCGAATTTTGCTCTGTAGAATTTTGCAAGATAGAATTTTGCGACGCCAAATTCCGTGTGACTGGATTTTCAGCTATAAAATTCAATCCCGCAGAATTTTGCTTCGTAAGATTTTGTGATTTTAAATTCTGCGGCGCTAAATTTTGTCGCATAGAATTTTGTGCTGTAGAATTCTGTTCTGCAAAATTTTGCTGTGCTAAATTCTGCTTTAAATTATCTTGCTGCGCCGCGCTAGAATGCTCGAAATCCAAATCCGCGGAATTCTCCCTCGTAAACGCGGTGGAATTTAGCACTATAAACTCCCGCGAACCGCCGCTTAGTCTGATATATACCCGCTCGCCAAAAACCGCCGTGCACTGCACCTTTAGCCGCAAAAAGCCGTCCGCGCCGGTCTCGTAGGTTTTGGCGTTAATGTCGTTTAGCACGGGCTTTACGGCGGCAAATTTAGCCGCGCACCTTCCTGCGCGCACCTTTTGCGGATCAACTAGACCGTGTTTTAGCAGATAAAAAAGCTCGCTCGTGCCGTAAATTTCGCACTCCTCGTTGGGCTCAACCCCATCGATCGTAAGATCATCGGCGCTTTGTGCGCACTCCTTTTCGCGGTACGCGTCGGTGCATACCCGCCGCAAGCTCACGCCCGCAGGGCGCGCAAACTCCACCTCGCCTAGCATGCCCGATTTATCGAGGAAGGCAAACATATTAAACGCCACTTTTGCAGCACTCACGCCGCCGCTAAGATCCCTAGTCTTGGAGCCGTCGAAATTTCCCAGCCAGACGCCGAGGGTAAATTTTGGCGTCAGAGCGACGGTGTAGAGATCGCGCGCATCGGCGCTCGTGCCCGTTTTAAACATCAGAGGCGGCGTGTTTAGAGTATTTTGCCACACCGAGCCGAGGTAGGAGCGCGGCGCGTTTCTTAACATCTGCGTTACGATGTAGGCACCCTGCGGGCTCATGATCTGCGCATCATCGCCGATCTTTACACTCGCTATTTCGAGCTTTCGTAGCTTTCCACCATTTGCAAACGCGCTGTAAAGGCGAGCAAGATCCATTAGACTCATCGAAATACTGCCAAGCGCGATACCTGCGCCGTAATAATCCTTGCTAAACTCCGCCAGATGCACGTTTGATAGCATTTCATACAGCCCATCGTCACCCAGCATTAAATTTAGCTTCACCGCGGGGATATTTAGGCTAAGACTTAGCGCGTCCGTAGCACTAATCGCGCCCAAAAAGCCTTGATTGTAGTTGCGCGGCACATAGCCCGCGAAGGTTATCGGTGCGTCAATCAGCTTCTTTGAAGGGGTGATAAGCCCGTGCTCAAGGGCTTTGGCGTAGATGAAGGGCTTGAGCGTCGAGCCTACGTTTTTTTGCGAGCGCACGCCGTCGTTTTGCCCCTCATTGGCGCTAAAATCGTGGCTGCCGACATAGGCGATCACCCTCATGCTTTCGTTGTCGATCAGCACCGCAGCGCCGTTTCTAACGCCCTTATCGCGTAGAGAGAGGATCTCGCTTTTCAAAAAACCCTCAAGCGCGATCTGGGTTTTCAGATCCAAACTCGAATAAATTTTACCCTCGTTTAGACGCGCAAGCTCCTGTGCTCGCGCAGTTTGCTCCTTGGGCTGCGCGCTCGCTTTAGAGTTTGCGGAATTTTCCTGCGTCTTGGCGTTCGGATAGGAATTTATCTGCGCTTTGGCGCCTGAAACGGAATTCGTTTGCGCCATAGTGTCCGAAGCGGAATTTGCCTGCGATTCAGCGCTTGCAGCAGAATCCGTCTGCATTTTGGCGTCTGAAGTAGAATCTGTCTGAGCATTAGCGTTCGACGAAGCGAAATCCGTCTGCATACTAACATCCGAAGCAGAATTTATCTGCGCACTAAAATTTACGCTCGACCGCTCGCTAGAGCTTGCGTCTGCCTGCGGATTTTGCGGCGGATGCGTGGTATCTTGCCGACTATTTAAATTTAGATTTTGCGGATTTTGCGAGTTTTGATGCGGATGTGCGGTACCGACGACATTCTGCCGCTTGTTTAAATTTATATCCGCACTCGGATTTTGCGGCAAATACTCGGTCTGCCCTTCCGTATCTGCGCTAAAATTTTGCGGCAAATGCGCAGCGCCTCGTTGCTCGTTTAAATTTAGACTTTGCTGATTTTGCGAGTTTTGCGACGGATGGGCGACATTAATTAAATCTCGCCGCTCATCTAAATTTGCACTCTTTCGTTCATTTGGTTTTACGCTTTCCGCTTCATTCGGTTTTACGCCTGCCTGCGATTTTGCGCTTTCGCGCTCGTTTAAATTTAAACTCGTTCGTCCGCCCAAATTTAAACTCTCCGGCGCATCTGTTTTAAAATCCGCCTCTTTGGAATTCATTTCTTTCGAATCCACTCTCGCCTGCGCACTCACGGAGCCGGATAGATTCGGCGTGGCTCTTGTCAAAGCCGTAAAACTTGATTCTGCACTAGCCGCGTCCGAAAAATTTGACTCTGCCCCCGCCGCGGTTCGGCGTGTAGACGAGCTTGCTTGCCCTGTCGTCGCGCCGGGCGCTCCGACCTGCTCTAAATTTTGAGTGAAATTTACGTCATCTTTGGCGGTAAAATTCTGCATTTTATAATTGCTAAACGCTAACAGCGCGTAATGCGGCGCATAATTGGGCGCTGCGTAGCGTCTTGGCGAAAACGGCTCTGCGAGGGCTCGCTCATACTCGCTCTGCGAGATCACGCCGCCCTCTCGCAACTGCGAAATTAGGCGGTTTTTAAGCGCGTTAATGCTTGATCTGCGGTCCAGGCGGTTTTTGTTCGGGTTTTTCGGGATCACGCTAAGAAGCGCGATTTGAGCGCTGCTAAGCTCGCGCAGATCCTTTTTGAAGTAAAAATACGCCGCGGTTTTGACCCCCTCGATATTGCCGCCGTATGGGGCGAGGTTAAAATACATTCCTAAAATTTCATCCTTGCTGAAGTGCCACTCCAGCTGAAAGGCGTTGAAAATTTCGATGATTTTATTCTTGTAGCTGCGCTGTTTGGGGCGCATCATACGCGCAACCTGCATCGTAATCGTCGAGGCTCCGACGCGCTCGACGTTGCCCTCGCTTTTTTTAGTAAAATTTTGCGTAAAATTATACGTAGCCGCACGCAGGATCGAGGCTGGATTGACGCCGAAATGGTAGTAAAAATAGCGATCTTCAAAGTAGATCGCGCTTTGTTTCAGCCGCGGCGGTATCTCGTCCGCGCTCGCGTAGAAGCGCCAAATTTGATCGTCGCTGATCTGCATATTTAAAATTTCGCCGTTTCGGTCATATAAAATTCTACTCTTCTGCTTGTTTAGCATATCCAAATTTAGCGGATAAAGCGCATCTAGGATCAAAAACAGAGCGAATGCAAATGCGCAAAATAGCGCGATTTTTAACGTAAATTTTAGAAATTTCATCGCGCAATTATATCAAAGAATTTTAATGATTTTAGGCTATAATGACGCCTTTTTGCAAAGGAATAATCTTGGACGCTTTAAGCAAGCTCAATACCGAACAATACGCCGCAGCAACCGCTCCTGCGGGGCACAATCTAATAATCGCAAGCGCAGGCACGGGCAAAACCAGCACCATCGTCGCGCGTATCGCTCATCTGTTAAATCTCGGCACGAGCCCTAGAAAAATTTTGCTTCTTACCTTTACGAACAAGGCCGCGAGCGAGATGATAGCGAGGCTGCAGCGGCATTTTGATAAAAAAATCACCTCCGCAATCGTCGCGGGCACCTTCCACGCCGTATCCTACGCCCTACTTCGCGAGCTCGGTAAAGGCGTGATCTTAAAGCAGCCTGCCGAGCTAAAGACGCTGCTAAAAAGCCTCGTAGAAAAGCGCAAATTTTATCACGTAAGCGACGCGCGTCCCTATGGCGGGGCGTATCTGTACGACGTGTACTCGCTGTATCAAAACAAGGAGATGAGCGCGGATTTTGAGACATGGTTTAGCAAAAACTACGAGGATCAGGCGGAATTCGCCGAAATTTACGCAGATATTTTGCGCGAATTTGAGGAGGAAAAGGCGAAATTTAACTACGCCGATTTCAACGACGTTTTGCTAAAAATGCGCCATGAGCTGCGAAAGGGCGCGCCGCTACGGTTTGATGAAATTTTAGTGGACGAGTATCAGGACACGAACTCGCTGCAAGGAAGTCTCATCGATGCCTTCGCGACGAAAAGCCTTTTTTGCGTCGGCGATTTCGATCAGAGCATCTACGCCTTCAACGGCGCAAACATCGACATCATCGGCAGCTTCGGTAAGCGCTTTGCGGACGCTAAAATTTACGCGCTGAATATCAACTACCGCTCAAGCTCGGCGATTTTGGCGCTTGCAAATCGCGTCATCGCGAATAATCCGCGCCTTTACGAAAAGAAGCTGATCGTGGGCCGCGAGGGTAAATTTAGCGCGCCTAAGCTGCATGTTTACGACGATACGGCGGCGCAATACGCCCACGTGGCCGCACAGATCGCGCAAAGCGCCACTCCGCGCGAAAAGATCGCCGTTATCTTTCGCAATAACTCCAGCGCCGACGGCGTCGAGGTCGCGCTTAAGGAGCTCGGTATCGGCGCGAAGCGAAAAGGCGGCGTGAGCTTTTTTGAAAGCCGCGAGATCAAGGCCTTTACGGACATCTTCGCGATGATAATAAATCCAAAAGATATGATGGCCTTTATGAGCACGTGCGAATACGCAAGAGGCGTCGGCAGCGCGCTAAGCAAGGAGCTTTTCGACGCGCTGATCGCGCTTGGACACGGAAGCATCCACGCAGGGCTTTTGCGTCCCGACGAGAGCGTTAAAATTTTTGAAAAAAAGAGGAAAAACTACCAGCTCGGGCTTTTTGACGATGTCGATATAATCGGCTCGGTATCGCGCTTTGAGGCTTTGGAATTTGATGAGTTTTTTCGCTCGCACCCGGTTCTAAAACACAATAAAATCACCGAGGGCGGCGCCGTATTTTTGCACGAAATTTATAAAATTTTTAAAAAAAGCGGCTCCGTTGCAAAGTCTGCCACGCTCATCTCGCAGATCAAAGGCTCGCGCCTTTTCGCGCTTGTGGCGGATTTCATCGCGACAAAGCGCGCGATGCTGAAAAACGGCAAGATAGACGATGAGCGCAAAAAGGATGAGATCTCCCGCATCTACGATAAATGCGGAATTTTAGAGCAGATCGCCGGCAAATACGCGGATCCGCATAGCTTTTATAACTTCATAACCCTGGGTGCAAAGGAGATGAGTGAGGGCGAGGGGGTAAATCTGCTCAGCGTGCACGCAAGCAAGGGGCTTGAGTTTTGCAGCGTCTATCTCATCGATCTGGCGCAAAACCGCTTCCCGAACCTCAAGCTAATGGCGATGGGCGGCAGCCTGGAGGAGGAGCGGCGACTATTTTACGTGGCGGTCACCAGAGCGCGCGACGAGCTGGTGCTAAGCTACGCGAAATTTGATAAGATCAGAAAGATTAATTATGAGCCGAGCTGCTTTTTAAGGGAAGCGGGGCTGGTGAAGTAGGCGAAATTTGCTCGCTAAATTTTTAAATTTCATTTTAGCGCGTTCTACGGATCGTTTGGGTAAGAATTTTACTCCTCGCATACTCCCGACGCGCCGCCCTGCTTCTTTATCGGATTGCTTGGTAAGAATTTTGCCGTACGATTTTTGCAAATTTTGCGATTTGTAAATTTTTGCGGCGCGGACGTTGTGAGATATTTTGCAGCGGGCTAAATTTGCAGGCGGTAGCGGGGTTTTAAGCTGCTATGAAAAGCGTGACTGCTCGGAGTTTTTTTGCGAGCTGTGCGCGGGTTACGCTACAGCGCGATCAGGGGTGGTTTGGAAGCGGTGATCTTTGCGGCGCGGGCGGTTGCAAAATTTTACGCCGCAAATGCGAGCCAAATTTTAAAATTTAGCTCCCGCTCTGCCGTAGAGTTTTGATGCGGTAAATTCTCCGTGAAATCTCGCACGGCTAGAATTTTGCAGAAGAATTCGACGGCAATAAAATTCCGCCGCCCTATTTCATCTTTCTCTTACTTTGAAATTTACGTGTTTTATACATCGCGGAGCTAAAATTTTATTTAATAAATTACAAAATGCCGCAAATTCTACGACGAGTTAAAATTTACGGACGCACCAAATTTACAGCGCCGCAAAATTTTAAATTTCACTACGTATTGCGCGCGCCGTAAAAAGTACGTGCCCTGCCAAATCTATTGCAGCGTGAAATTCCGAGCCGCGGCAACCCGCATATTTGATAAATAGATTCCGCAGCGCAAATTGCATGCTGGCAAATTTAATTTATCGCCGCATAAAATACTGTCCGCGCAAATTTAACGCAGCACAAAGTCCTTCACCGCGCAAATTCACAGCGTATTAAACACCCTATCTCCCGCGTCTCCGAGGCCAGGCACGATATATTTTTGTTCGTTTAATCTCTCGTCGATCGCCGCGGTGAAAACCTCGACCTGCGGGTAGATCTCGCTAAATTTATGAAGCCCCTCTGGCGCTGCGATGATGGAGATAAATTTGATCTTTTTAACGCCGTTTTGCAGTAGAAATTTTACCGCATCGATCGCCGTGCCGCCGGTCGCGAACATCGGATCGATGATTATTGCGGTGCGCTCTGCGGCGTCTGCGGGCAGTTTGGCGTAAAAAAACTCCGCCTGCGCGGTCTTTTCGTCGCGCTGAAAGCCTAAAAATCCCACGCTGGCATCCGGTATGAGCTTAAAAACACTATCCAGCATCCCCAGCGCGGCGCGCAAAATCGGGCAGATCATGATCTTCGTGGCGAGCTTATGCGCGTAGGTTTGCGCTACGGGCGTATGCACGCTCACTTCGCGCAGCGCAAGATCCCGCGTCGCCTCAAACATCATCAGGTAGCTGATCTCATCGACGAGCATGCGGAACTGAAACGGATCGGTCCCCCGATCTCGCAGGATCGTGAGCTTATGCTCGATCAGCGGGTGCCTGATAAGCCTCACGTTAGGCAGTTCGCACGCGGTTTGGTGCGTACATTTTTGGCTTTGGCTCATTTTCTCTCCTTAAATTTACTAAATTTTGCGCCCTCTTGGGCATTTTAATTATCTATTTTGATGCGAACTCCAGCGCCGTGGCGCTAAAATTTTGCCGATAACGGCAGCGCGATTTTAAATTTAAAGCGTCTTTGCCTACGATATGTGCGTTTTGACGCTCAAAATTTAGCTCGGTGACTCGCTTTAAATTTAGCGCTTTTAAAACGCAGCGCTTTAAATTTAGCTTGCGCATGCGCTTTTGATTTGGTTGCTATTTAAACAGGGCACGCTTTTTATCGGCACTGAGCGCTACTTTTCGGCGAGCGCTCGCGGCGTAAATTTCACTTCCGAAATTATCGTCTGAGGCGGCTTTAAATTTACTTAATGCTCGCGCTCGTGAGCCAAATTTTAAAATTCCCCGCTATCTTGCGCGCCGATAAAATTTTAATTTCATAGATGCGGGCGCTGTGCAAGCAAGCTAAATAAACCGAGCGCGTATCTTTTAAATTTAGCTCAACGCAAGCGGTTAAATTTGCCGTGCCGAAGAGATCGAATTTAACAGCCCTACTCCTTCACCACGCGCAGAAAGGAATACACGTCCTGTACCCCAGGCGCGTGCGTCGCGTACCAGATCGCGTGCTTTTCGTGCTCGATGTCGCTCACCACGCCGCTAAATACCACGTCGCAGCCTACGATCGCCACACGCACCGCAGTGCCCGAAACGTCGGTATCGGAAAAGAGATTTTTCTTTAAATTTGTAAAAATTTCAAACGAATTGCACGGATATTCGGGCTTTTTGACGCGCAGGTAGGTATGTACGCGCCGCACGCCTTCGGTTTGTCTAGCTAAAGCAAGTAGCGGCTCGCGCATCGCTTCGCTGTCCAGTAGCCCGATGAGATAGACCTCGCCATAGAAGCATTCGACCTCCAAATCCCAGCTGCTAAGGCCTTTGGTAAATAGAATTTTGCTTTGGATTTTAGTCTGGATTAGCTTGTCGCTAGCGACCTCGCTTACGCTGCGGCGGTCGCGCGCTACGGAGTAGATGTCGTATACGCTAAGCGCGTTACCAGCGGGCGCCAGCGGAGCCGCGCACGAGCTAAATAGCGCCGCGCAAGAGAGCAAAAACACCGACAAAAATGCCAGAAACAAAACCCTCAAACCCTCTCCAATCTCGTTTGATTTCTCGTTATTTCAAACCGGCTGCCGGCGCCGCTTTTTTAAATTTAGCTCCGCAGGCGCCGTTTTACCACGACCTGAAATTTTACGGCGCGAAATTTCACGACTTAAAATTCCGAGCCGACGCGCCGCAAAATTTTACAATATAAATTTTAAAATTTGCGTTGTAATTCGCACGGCTTGCGGAATTCTGCATTTTCGCCATAGCGGAATTTCACGCGCAGTATTCGTCGCCGTAAAATTCTACGTGCTAAATTTTTCATCGTAAAATTTGCCGCTGCGAAATTCTACGGGGTAAAATTTCTCGCGGCGGAATTCGCCTCTGTAAAATTTTATGTTTCAAAACCCGCGCCCAAAATTCCGCCCGGTCCGGCTAATTCGTCGTAAGCCCGCCGTCTATCGCAAATATCGCGCCGCTGACCCATTTCGCCGCATCCGACGCCAAAAACACCGCCGCCTCGCCGATGTCCTGCGCGCTGCCGATTTTGCCGAGCGGATAGATATTTTGCACCATCTGCTCGAACGCCTCGCGCCCCTGCGGGCTAAGCGCGCTTAAATTTCGCTCAAACTGCGGCGTCAGCACGCTTCCGGGCGCTATGGCATTGACGCGAATGCCGAGTTTGCCGACCTCGAAAGCAAGCGATTTAGTGAAAGAATTTAGCGCGCCTTTGGTGATCGAGTATGCCGTCGTGGTGCGCCCCACGAGCATTCTGTTTGCGAAATACGACGAGATATTGATCACGCAGCCTTTGCTAGCCGCAAGCGCGTCCAAAAGCCCCTGAGTAAGCAGATATGGCGCTTTGACGTTTAGATTTAGATGAGCGTCCAGCAGCGCTTCGTCAGTCGCCTCAAACGGTACGAATTTTCCCAGTCCGGCGTTATTTACGAGAATATCTATCTTAAGGGGTAGTGCTAAAATGCGCTCGCAAAGGCCTTTTATCGTTTTGCTTTGCGCCAAATCCGCCTCTACCGCGTAAATTTTCACGCCGTAACCGTCCAATGCCTCCTGCGCGATTTTTAATTTCTCCTCGCTTCTGCCGAGCAGGATCAAATTTGCGCCCTCTTCGGCGAAACACTTTGCGATGCCAAGCCCTATGCCGTCACTTCCGCCCGTAATTACGGCGGTTTTACCCTCTAATCGTTTCATACTTTTCCTTTCAATGCGTAAATTTAGGTTCTAAAAATTTGAGCGAGATTTATGGATCTCGCAGACTTCGAAATTTTGCAGGCTTTGAAATTTTACCCGCTTTAAAATTTCGCTCGCTTTAAAATTTTACAGCGAAGCAAAATTTCGTCGATAAAATTTTACTAACTTTAAAATTCCATCGATAAAATTTCACGGCAAAATTCCATCGTAAAGCTCGCGGTGGAATTTCATCGGGAATTCCATCCATAAATTCCACCCAAACTGCGCCGCTCGGCTTACAGCACCTGTTTTACACTACTAGCCGTGATTTCAAGTAGCCTTGTAGCAAAAGGGAATTTTGCCTTCGTTTCCTCAAACTCCGCGCCGCTATCTATAAAGCGCGCCGTGCCCTTCACCACAAAGCCGCGCCCTGCGCCAAACCTGCCTGCTAGCTCCTTCGTTGCGACGCTAAGCTCGACGTTTGGATTAGCCTCCACGTTGCTTTGCGTCTTTTTCATACCCGCAGCCGGGATGAGGATGCGATCACCTTTAATGACGAGATATCTGTTCCACGTATTGCTGATATGAG
Organism: uncultured Campylobacter sp.; assembly: GCF_938017775.1. Classification (GTDB taxonomy): domain Bacteria; phylum Campylobacterota; class Campylobacteria; order Campylobacterales; family Campylobacteraceae; genus Campylobacter_B. Next base: position 40,574 of record NZ_CALIIU010000067.1, on the reverse strand, counting down.
CCTCGCCCTGCGCGCAGGTAGCGATACCTACGGCGCATTCGTAATTCAAAATCTCCAAAAATTCCTTGCTAAACATTTTCTCTCCTTAAATTTACATTTTAAAGCTCGCGATTTTGGCTGACAAGCCCCGCGCGCAACTGAAATTTTAACTACCTCCGCCACTTTCTGCTGCGGTTAAATTTTATACTTCAAAAGCGCATCTTTTTCGGCTTTACTTACGCGAAAGCTATCGCAGATCTTCGATATCGCCTTGTTTTGGACAAATTTAGCCGCTCGTTTGCTCGCCAAAAACGCAAGCGTGATCTCGCGCTGCTTGATAAACATCTCGGCTATCGCCCACGCCGTGCCCATCTGCACGTAGTACCGCTCGTCGCTTTCGGCGGCGCAAATTTCAAAAAATTCCTTAGGCGAGATCGCGTCCATATTTCGCATAAAATAAACGTAGAAAAATCGCCTCTCAAACTCGCTCGCGCCGCTTTTAGCCTGCTTTAGCAGCGCGTCCGCAAGATCGGCGCCCCTGAATTTCGGAGCGAACATATCGCAAACCGCCCAATTAGGCATCGTTTTGATAAAACTGCTCGCAAGCGCGAATTTCGTCTCATCCTGCTTCAAAAGCATTATAAAAAAGCCCTTTAGCACGAACTCCTCGTGAAAAACGGGCTCGTAATTTTGCAGCTTGCGACGCGCCTCGTCCGCCTCTCCCAAAGCGGCGAAGCTTTTGCGGGCAAGCGCGCGAAGTGCCGGAGTGCGCACGCCCAAAATCTGCGGCGCGGGTATTAGGCGCTGCGAAAATTTCGCCAACTTCTCCTCGCTTAACGCCCGCAGCTGCCCTAGCATATTTTCTCGTAAATCCATAGCTTTCCTTTAAATTTTGATTGCGAATTTTACCAGCCCGAACGCGAGCTGATCGCGCCGCGCCGAAATTCCGCCGCACAGACTATCTATTTAAACAGATCGCGCCGCACGCTCAAACTAATCGCCCGATAGATCGCGTTTAAGTCGCTCGCCGCACTCGCTCAAAGTCTTTTATCTAAAAAACATGCCTGCTAAATCGCTCTGTATACAGCCATGCAGAGTAAGCCGTATCGCTAAAGCCGCTTAAATGAAGCTCGGCGCGTCGTTTGAAAACAAAATCAGATCGCCGCTGTGCGTATTTTCGCTCAAAACCCGCTGCAAATCGCGCTTATCTTTCAAAACGATAGTCTTTGCGGGGTCGATTTTGCTTTGCAGCACCTCGGAATTTAGCTCGCCCGTGATGATCGCGAGATCAAAAATTTCATCGATTTTGGCAGCCAGCGTCTCGTTGTCTTCGCGCGTGCTCTCGACGATGCCCGGCGTGATGATGACCTTGCGCCCGCCGTAGCTTCGCATCAGCTCGTAGCTTTGCAGCATGCCGCTTAGATTACCGTTGAAGCTATCGTCGATGATGATCTTGCCGCCCGCATCTAGCCGCGCGAGGCGGTGCTCGACGGCGCCGACGTGTGCGACGCGGCTTTTGATTTTATCTGCGCTAAGCCCTAAAAATCGCGCGATCTTTATGCATGCAGCGAGATTTGCGGCGTTAAATTTACCCAAAATCGGCGCGAAAAACTCATGCCGATCGCCCTTGCTCGTTTGCTTCCCTTGCTTTTCCTGCTCCTCTTGCTCTGCGCTGCACTCGTCGCATATGTTCTTTGCATCTAGGCTCAAATCACCCTGCCCTTCGCTCTCTGCGGCGGATGTTTCTGCGCGCAGCGCGGAATTCTCGCCGCTAGCACCGCTTTCATCCTCACTAAAGCTAAGACTAAATTTTATTCCGTCCAGATCTGCACCATGAATTTCCAGCCCCTCGTCGTAGATCGTGACGCACTCGTCCGCGCTTTTTTGCGTAGAGCTGTACAAAAACGCATGCTTTAGCCTCACGCTTGTGAGCGCTTCGAGCTTGGTTTTGCGGATGTTTTCGATGCTTTTGAAATACTCGATGTGTTGCGCACCAATCTCACCCACGACGACGATCTGCGGCGCCAAAAACTCGGTGATCTCGGCGATGTCGCCGCTTAGCCTGGCGCCTGCTTCGGCGATGTAGATCTGCGTATCTGCGGGTAGCGCCTCGTTTACGTCGCGCACTAGCCCCGCTAGCGTATTTACCGAGCGCGGCGTCTTGTAGCAGCGAAAGTCATTTTTTAAAATTTGATACAAGAAGTTTTTAATGCTCGTCTTGCCGTAGCTCGCGGTGATCTGAATGATCGTAAGAGAGGGCATCTGGGCTAGTTTTTTGCGTGCGGCAGCCTTAAATTTCGCAGCCTGCGCCCGCTCATAAGCAAAACTCGCCGCAAGGCCCGCGCCAAGCGGTAAAAATATCGGCAAAATCGGGCCTCCCACGGCATAAAACGCGGCGTTAAAGCTAAACACACAAACCGCCAAAATCGCAAAAAATCGCTTCACGCGCGGCGTAAAGACGAGCTTTTTATCAAGCCCTCTTTGCCAAAAATAAAGCGCTAGCGCATAGACCGCGACGATTAGAATTTTAGCGATGTGCAGGGCATGGAGGGGCGCGGTGCCGAATTTAGCCGCACAGAGGCTCGCCGCGATCTCGCAGCCAAAATACGCCGCCAGCGGCAAAATCAAAAAATAGAGGTGCCACGCGGGCTTGGTGAAGTGAAAGATGATGCGCGCGGGCTTGTATGAAAACCACTGCAGGCAGGTGATCAGATAAAAGCCCAGCAGTAGGACGAATGCCGCGTGCGCGATCAAAAATATTATATTCATCTTTTAAAATTCCTTTTTATAAATTTGCGCGCCCGCTTTGCGAGCCTGTGCGGGCAAATGCGGCGAGCTCGGACTAACCGGCATTAGACTTCATTTGCAAATTTTATGAATTTTCGCTTTGCAAATTCTATTTTTGCAAACTTCGCTAGCTTGCAAATTCATTCTCTCATGCTAGCTGCACGAGCCACGCTAGATAAATTTACGCTGCCGCGTGCCTCCATTTTCGATACCGCGCCGTATCCATCTCGCGACCTGAAATTTTCGCACGCTGCATATCTTGCGACATCGCGCCCTATCTCGCGCGATTATTCGCATTATTTACGGCACATAGGCCTTCTGTCGCGGCAAATACATGGCGCGGTACGACTAAATTTAATCGTCCGTTTTTCGGTGCACGCACGCGGTTTCGCCGCGTCTTGTACGGCTGCCGCAAACACAAAGCGGAAACGATCCGCTACGGCGTAAAATTTTAAAATTTAACGCGGCATTGCCGCAATTTGAGCTTTGCGTTTTATACTACGCGCCCAAAGAGCGGATTTTACGCCGCTAAAATTTAATATGTGCCGCATACTTCGCGGCTTTTATATTTAAAATTTACGCTTCGGTTTGCGATCTTTGACGCAAACAGATTGCAAAATTTTAAAACGCGGGGTGAGCCGTATTAAAGCGCCTCATTTGAAATACACTCGCTGCCACCCAGCTTTTCGCGCGATCTGTTATTTACATCTAAAGCACGATTTTTAGCGGCGCTAAAATTTCGCGGCTAAATTTTAAAATTTACACAAAATCGCGTTTCGTTCTAAATTTAGCGCGGCGCCAAATCGTTAAATTTAGCTGCTGCCAAGCTCCTTTTCAATCTGCTCGCCGATAAAATCCGCGCTTTGCAAAAAGAAAAAGTGATCCCCCGCCAGCGGATAAAATTTGCTATTTTTAACGAGCGAGTGGATCAGCTCGCCGCTTTTTAGGCTAGTGGCGCGATCGTCCTTACCCCAAAAGATGAGCGCATTTTGCGGGCTTAGCGCGGAAAAAATGTCGCGGAAATCCTCATTTACGACGTTTTTTAGCGTCTCGTACATCGTCTTGCTCATACCTGCGGCATCCTTGCTTGCAAACGCGCGCCAAAGACCCGCCAGTCCAAGTCTTTTTAAAATTTTAAAAATCGCAATTTTAGCGCGCACGGCGAAAGGCTTGGGTTCGATGATACCAGCGCTGCTTAGCAGTATGAGATTGCGCGGAGCCAGCAACGCGGCGATCTTGCCGCCGAAGCTGTGCCCCATGATCGCCGCGGGCTGCTTGCCAAAAGCCGCGATAAAGGCGCGCATAATCTCCGCGTAATCCTCGCTACCAAGGGCGCGCGCGGGCTGCGAGCTGGCGCCAAATCCCGGCAGATCGACGCACACTATCGCGTAACGGCGGAATTTATCCGAAAAAACCCTAGACATAAGCGCTTTGTTTGCGCCCCAGCCGTGCAGCACCAAAATATATTCGGTGCGCTGCAGGTTTGAAATTTCGTAGCTGATTTTGTAGCTCTCGCCGCCGTAGACGAGCTCCTTACTCGCCACCGCCGCTCCTTTTGGCATAAACGGCCTTGAGTAGCTCGACTGCCTTTTCGAGCCGCTCAAACTCGCTCACACTGATCATTACGGCTTCGAATTTGTTGTTTTTGACGATCAGGGCTTTTTTGATCTCTTGGTTTTTGATCTTGTTTAAAACGGTGCTGAAGTTGCGCACGATCTCGGTAGCGGTGTAAATTTCATCTTGATTTATCATAACTCGACCTTTTGGGGTAAAATTTTACGCAAAATTTAGCGTAAAATTTTAAACGATTGGCTATTTATTAGCGGTGATTTTGGTGATCAGCTCGTAGCTTACAGGGATCTGCCTCATCGGCGGCAGCGATGAAGCAAGAGCTGCTAAGACCTCTGGGAAATCATCAAATAGATAGTTTGCGAGGCTGCCCGGGTTTGGATTTATCTCGTTTAGATAAATTTCACCCTCTTTTTCAAAAAAATCGCAGCGAATGAGCGCGCCATCGAATGATCCTGCGTTATAAAGCCGCGTAAAGGCGTCTTTCATCTTGCCCTCTAGCAAAGCGCCAGGACGAGCGGGCTCGATCGCACCGCTACGCGAAAAATCCAAATACTTACGATCGAAATTTAAATAGCCATCTTTTTTTGGCTCTTCGATGTTTGAAAATACGATTTTGCCGTCTATTTTAGCGCCTGCGAGATTGAATTCCTTTACGTTTTCCCAGTACGGCTCTACGATCGCGCTGTCGTCCAGCTCAAAAGCCTGATCCAGCGCGTAGCTAAACTCGCTTTCGTTCTTGGCTATCGAAATTCCGATGCTAGAGCCCAAATGAGCGGGCTTAACGATGATCGGAAAATTAAAATTAGGCAGGCTAGTACGATTTACGATCTCATACGGCAAGGTTTTTACATTTGCGATTACGGCTAGGTGCTTGGTTAAAATTTTATTATAACTTAGCACGCTAGCTTCGATGCGAGGCCCGATGTAAGGGATGCCAAAAAACTCAAATAGCGCTGCCATTTTACCATCCTCGCCGTCGCAGCCGTGGATTAGATTGATATATGTGCCGACTTCTAGCATGCTTTTGCTAAACATTCCGCTCTCAAAAAATCCGCCCGCACCGATACTAAGCTCTTTTGCTTTAGCATAGCCGCCCTGCTTAAAATATGCCGCGCGCATATTTTTATCCTCGATGCGGTAAAATTTACGATTTTTATCGCAAAATACAAACTCCAAGTCCCAGCCTTTTAGGGCATTTTTGACGGCAATTGCCGAGATGATACTTACTTCGTGCTCGTAGCTCTGAGCTCCAAAAACTATGCCAAATTTCATTGCTTTCCTTCAAATTTTATTTTCTACGCTAATTTTTTTAACGCCTCTTTGACAAGATCTGACGTATTCGTGCTGCTGCATCCCGCTAAGATTTGATTGATCTTATCGCGCTTAAATCCAAGGCTTTGTAGTGCGGACGCCGCTTCATTTTTATAAGTCTCGCTAGGACCGAATTCCATTAACTTCGCATCGCCTAGTTCGGCAATGATCCGTCTAGCGGTCTTTGGGCCGATGCCCGGAACTGAAGTTAGCGTCGCAGCATCCCCCGTAGCTACGCAACGCGCGAAATCCTGCGGAGCAAGCGTCGAACAAACCGCCATCGCCGTGCTTGCACCTACACCGCTAAGCTTGATTAGGGTTTCAAACATCTTTTTTTCACTCTCGTCTAAAAACCCATACAGCAAATCGGCATCCTCGCGCAGAATTTGTACGCACGCAAGCTCGGTCAGCTTGCCCTGCGTGAGCTTCGCGGAGGTATTTAATGACAATGAAAGAGCGTAGCTTACGCCGCTAGCGCATTTAATGACGCAAGCAGTGGGCTCCTTGCGCGTGATAATTCCTTCGATCGCTGCTATCATCTAAGAGCCTTTAAAATTTCGTTTATGCTCTCATTAAGCGCTAGATTTAGAGCATTATAAATGCTTTGCGAGCTAGGATCAGGCACAAAAACGCGCTTAGTGACGATGCCTGATTTTATGCTTTCTAAAGAATTCAAAATTTCATACCCCATCGTGACGGTTGCTTGATCGTTATTGACCTGAAGCGCTACGATACTGGTTTTTAGGCGCAAATCCCGCTCTTTTGGCACAAATATCGGATTTAGCGAGCAGGTGGAAAATGCCGCATCAAGCAGTGCCTTATATACCATCTCGCTAGGCATCGTGATAAATTTGGCGTCGCTTGCGAACCGCGTTCGGTTTCTAAAATCTACTATTAAAATATCCCGCCTATCGACGAGATCTGTCGCCGTGATAGTGTCGATAAAGATATTTTTGCGCGCACCGCTAAGATTTACGCAGCGCTTTTGATCATAACGCAGCTCGTAGTAGGTGTATGGCTTAGCCTGCTTAGCTAAGCAGCCGCCTAAAAATATCGCCGCCAGCGTCGCAGCAAGCGTAAACTTTATAAAATTTTTCATCTTTATTCCTTTTTATCGTCGCGATCCGCGCCTTTAGAAGTGTCTTTAAAAAAGAAATCGTAAGGATTGTCCTCTAGCCTAAACATCGCGCCTTGGAATTCTCTAAGCGATTTTTTTAGCTCGCCAAGAGTGTTTTTTGCCTCCTCAAGCGTAGGATCCAAGATCGCTTTTAGATTGTACTCGCCGCGATCGATACGCTTAGTGATGATGCCTGCGGTTTTATCCAGTGAATTCGATAGATTGGCAGCACTCACGGCAAAAGCATTTAGATTATCTAGCAGCGCGTCTAGCTCCTTCTCGCGCTCGTTTAAATTTGCTATGAGAGTATTTACGTTAGCAAGCAGCGCGTCTAGGCTTTGGAATTTTTTCTCATCGCTTAGCTCGGCGCTAAATTTATCCATCGAAGATAGGATTCTATCCACTTTATCGGTATTTTGCTTAGACAGTAGCCCATTAATCTTAAAGATCATCTCACTTACGCTATCGGTGATGACTTCAGCTTTAGAGCCGATTTTGTCAAGAAGTGTTTTGTCCAGCGCAATTATCGGCTTTTTATCATTCGGCGGAAAAAGCTTGCCGCTTCCTTTCGTGATATTTATAAACGCGATTCCGCTGATGCCTTGAGATTCTACCTTAGCGACGCTATCTTGCGAGATCGGTAGCTTGCTTTTTACCGAAATTTCAATCTCAATAATCGCATTTTCGATATCGGCAAAGTCGATGCTTTTGATGATGCCCGCATTTACGCCGATAAATTTAACTTCGGAATTCTCCTTAATGCCTACGGGAAGCTCTTTTGTGTGGATATAGTAGGAGCGGTAGCTTTCGCTGCGATCAGTCTTTGTAAGCATCCACCACATAAATGCCGTAAGAGCCGCGACGCAGATCATAACAAATGCGCCTACTATCGTGTATGAAGTTCTATTTTCCAATCTTTTCTCCTAATTTCAGAGCGTAAAATTTAAGCCCTGCGATATGCCTTAAAATAGCCATTTGGGCTTAAATTTTAAAACTTAGCACTTTCTCAAATAGTCGCAAAATTTGCAGAATCATCTGAGTTTAAATTTTAAAGCTTAGCGTGCATTTTGAAATTTCAAAATATCGCCGCGCCGTATTTTAGCGTAAAATTTTGCCGCTCCGGTTTAAATTTAGCGCCGCTTGCTCGTTTAAATTTTTAAAATTTAATGCACTATCCAATAAATGCGCCCTTAAATGCGACCTGCTTAAATTTTAAAATTTCGATTGAGCCACTAAGGTCTAAATTTTAAAATTTAAGCCCTGCGGAGCCGGGAATTCCTCGCTAGGTTTAAAATTTAAAATTCTTCCGCTGCTATTTTAAAATTTCAGCTCCTACCTATCTAAATTTTACCCGCCGCGATGCATATTTCGGCTCGGTAAATTCCGAAGTTTAATCTCTTTGTCGCATCTTAAATAGCTCTTCGAGCGGGTTATTCTCTAGGCTTGAAATCTCCTCGATATTTCCTTCAAAAGCGATTTTCTGATTATCCACGATCAAAAACCGATCCAAAATGTCAAAGATACTATCCACGTCGTGCGTCACCATCACGACCGTGACGCCGAGGCTGTCTCTAAGCTCGCAAACAAGCCTATCAAGGGCTCTGGCGCTGAGCGGATCAAGCCCCGAGTTTGGCTCGTCCAAAAATAAAATTTCAGGACTTAGAGCAAGCGCGCGAGCCAGCGCCACGCGCTTTTTCATACCGCCGCTAAGCTCGTTTGGCCTAAGCGCGGCGGCCTCTTTTTTAAGCCCCACCTTCTGGATCCAAAACATCGATAGCTCATCTATCTCGCGCTCGCTAAATTTAGAGTATTCGCGCAGCAGAACGCCTACGTTTTCAAGCACGCTCATCGAGCTGTAAAGCGCGCCGAACTGAAACATCACGCCGCATTTTAGGCGGATCTCGTTTTGCTCCGCCTCGCTCGCGCGCCAAATATCGCGCCCGAAAATTTTAATCTCGCCGCTTTGCGGGCGTTTTAAAAATATGAGAGTTTTCATTAACGTCGTTTTGCCGCTGCCGCTGCCGCCTAAAAAGCCGTAAATTTCGCCCTTTTTGACGCTAAAGCTCACGCAATCGTGCATAACGCGCGATCCGTACGCGGTAGTAACGTCGCGTGCGACTATAATGTTAGCGCTTTCGCTGGATTGTACTTGCTCGCTCATAGCCCGATTTCCGAAAACAGAACCGCAAATACCGCGTCGATCGCAATAACCCAAAATATCGCATTTACGACGCTGATCGTGGTGTATTCGCCGATGCTTTGGGTATTTCCTTTTACTTCGAAACCCCGCATGCAGCCGATGATAGCGATAAATGCCCCAAAAAACGGCGCTTTAATCATACCTACTAAAAAATGCCTAAGCTCTACAGAAGCCTTAAATCTATCCAAATAATCGCTAAAGGCTATGTCTAAATACGCGTCACACACTATCATCTGAGCAAAAATACTTACCGAATCTGCAATAAAAATGACCAGCGGCATGATTAGTACCATCGCGATAATGCGCGGCATCGCAAGAAAATAAAACGGATCAAAGCCCATCGTCCTCATCGCATCTATCTCTTCGGTGATCTTCATCACACCGATCTGCGCCGTAAAGCTCGAAGCCGAGCGACCTGCGATAACAATAGCGGCGATTAGAGGTGCTACCTCACGAAGCGTCAAAGCACCCATTATATCGATGATGTAGATGCTGGCACCAAATTTAGAAAGCATATCCGAGCCTATGTAAGCAAGCACGATACCTATCAAAAATGCCGTCAATGAGACTATGAAAAGCGCGTCTATGCCGCTATCTTTGATGAAATTTACGGTTTCTTTGAAGCGGAATTTCATCGGATGAATTATAAAAGCTGCGAGTTTAGAGAAAAACTCGCCCAAAAAGCTTGCAAGGCTTAGCAAGCCTAGAATTCCAAGATGGCAATAAAGCCCGATCTGCGCTAAAAAATTTAGCCTACGAGATTCGGGTACATAGCTAAAATCGATCGTTTTATCATCCATAAAGCTTAAAATTTTGGCAGCTTTGCTGCTATCCTCCACAAGGCTAACCCGCTTGCCGGCAAGGGCGTTTTTGATCATCAGCGCCATGAAATAGTCTAAATTTGAAATTTCGCTTAAGCTTAGCTCCAGCTCGTTTAGATTTTTTACCGCTTTTTTTAGTGCAAGCAGCTGCGAGCGCGAGCTTTTGTAGTTCCACTGCCCGCGTAGCGATAAGGTATTTTTCCCGCCCGAGCTTTCGAGCGAAAAGGCTAAATTCCGCAAAAATTTCTCTCCAAAATCAAAAAATAGGGGAAATTATAATATAATCAACCTTGGCATTTTATAAAATTTAATGGAGATTTATGCTCAGAGGCTTTTTTACAAATAGCGTAGGCACGCTGGTTTCGCGAGTTTTGGGTTTCGTGCGCGACCTGCTTACCGCATCGGTTTTGGGCGCGGGGATTTATAGCGATCTGTTTTTCGTAGCGTTTAAACTGCCCAATCTTTTTCGCAGACTATTCGGCGAGGGAGCCTTTACGCAGGCATTTTTGCCTAGTTTTACCGCCGCGCGCAAAAAAGGAATTTTCGCCGCAGCGGTGCTTATTAAATTTAGCATTTTCATCGCGCTTTTGACGGCGCTCGTGCTGCTCGCCGCGCCCGTTTTTACTAAAGTTTTAGCATACGGATTTAGCGCCGAGCAAATCGGTCTTGCAGTGCCGTATGTGCGGATAAATTTTTTCTACCTCACGTTTATCTTCGTCGTTACGCTCTTTGCCTCGCTGCTTCAGTATCGCGACCACTTCGCTACGACGGCGTTTTCGACCGCGCTTTTAAATTTAGCGATGATAGCGGCGCTTCTGCTGGCTCGCGGCAAAGACGGCGCTACGGCGGTACTCTATCTTAGCTTTGGCGTAGTAGCGGGCGGGCTTTTACAGCTTGCGGTGCACGTTTATGCGCTGAAATTTACCGGTATGCTGCGCGTCTTAGCGGGCGGCTTTGCGCGGCTTGCACGGGGCGATAAACCGCAGACGCAGGGCTTTTATAAAAATTTTTTCGCAGGCGTGCTCGGTGCGTCGGCGCTTCAGCTAAGCTCGTTTATAGATACCTTTTTTGCGAGCTTCCTTGCTAGCGGCAGCATCAGCTATCTTTACTACGCCAACCGCATATTTCAGCTGCCGCTCGCGCTTTTTGCGATCGCGCTTAGCACGGCGATCTTTCCGCGCATGAGCAAATTTGTAAAAGCGCACGACGACGCGCAGGCTATGGCGCTTGTGGAGCGCGGATTTTACTTCCTTTTGGCGCTGCTCGGGCTCTCTGCGATAGGCGGCGTGATGCTGCGAAACGAGATCACGCAGCTGCTGTTTGAGCGCGGAGAATTTACCCGCCAAAATTCCATCGAATGCGCCGCGGTTCTTGGCGCATATATGGTGGGGCTCGTGCCGTTCGGGCTGTCTAGGATTTTTTCGCACTGGCTGTATGCAAATATGAAGCAGAAGCTAAGCGCGAAAATTTCGATCTGGTGCGTCTTTATAAACGTCGCTTTGTGCGCGCTGTTTTTTAAACCCTTCGGAGCCGTGGGGCTTGCGTTTGCAAGCACGATAACGGGGGCGTTTCTGCTCGGCTTTAACCTCTATTTTTTTGGATTTAATAACTTTTTGGCTATAATCCGCGCAAAAAAAATTATTGCGATCGCGGCGCTTTGTGCGGGCGAAGCGGCGATTTTATACATTTTAAAAGGCTTGTATTATGGTAATTTATGATAGTTTGAGTAAAAAGAAGCTCCCGTTTGAGCCCATTAGCGAGGGGGTAGCGCGCATTTACGCCTGCGGCCCGACCGTTTATGACGACGCGCATTTAGGGCACGCAAAAAGCGCCGTGAGCTTCGATCTGCTGCGCCGCGTACTACAAGCGGAGGGCTATGAGGTTAAATTTGCGCGAAATTTCACCGACATCGACGATAAAATTTTAAAAAAGATGGCGGAAACAGGCAAGAGTCTGGGGGAGATCACGGAGCTTTACACCCGCAGATATTTGCAGGATATGAGCGCGCTAAACGTCGCGGACGCGAGCATTTCGCCCAAGGCGACCGAGAATATCGCCGCGATCTGCGAGCTTATATCTTCACTTCTTCAAAAAGGCTTTGCCTACGAGATCGCGGGAGACGGCATCTACTTCGACACACGCAAGGACGGGGATTATCTAAGTCTTAGCGGCAAAAAAGAGGGCGCCGGCAAAAACATTGCCCGCGTCGCCTCAAACGATGCTAAGCACGACGAGAAGGACTTCGTGCTGTGGAAATTTGACGAAAATTGGTTCGATAGCCCGTTTGGCAAAGGGCGCCCGGGCTGGCACAGCGAGTGCGTCGCGATGATTTTAGCGCACCTTGATAGCGGCGATCCGCATTTTTGCATCGACATTCACGCAGGCGGCGCCGATCTGCTCTTCCCACATCACGAAAACGAAGCCGCGCAGTGCCGCTGCGCCCGCCATAGAGCGCTAAGCAAATACTGGCTTCACAACGGCTTCGTGCAGGTAAATAACGAAAAGATGAGCAAGAGCCTAGGCAACTCGTTTTTTGTAAAAGACGCCCTAAAAATCGCACCCGGCGAGGCGCTGAGATTTTATCTCTTAAGCTCGCATTACAGGGCAAATTTTAATTATTCGGTGACCGATCTGCTTGCGAGCAAAAAGAGGCTCGATAAAATTTACCGCCTTAAAAAGCGCGTCCGTGACGTTTTAACTCCCGCTGCGGGGCAAAATTCCACGTCCGAGCTGCCTGCTGCGGAGGCTAAATTTAGATCGGAGATGATGGAGTTTTTAAGCGACGATCTCAACACCTCAGGCGCGCTTGCAGTGCTTGATAGCTTTGTAGCAAGCGCGAACGAAGCGCTAGATCGCGCACCAAAAGACAAGGCGCTAAAGGCTCAAATCGCTGCAAATTTGGAGTTTGCAAAGCAGACGCTCGGAATTTTATATGAGGATGAGACCGAATACTTTCGCTTTGGCGTGAGCGAGCAGCAAAGAGCGCAGATCGAGGAGCTGATAAAACAGCGCGCGCAGGCGAAAGCGGAAAAGGACTTTGCGAGCGCGGATGCCATCAGGGCGCGCCTTGCGGATATGAAAATCGAAGTTATGGATACGCCTGGCGGCACCGTTTGGGAGATCACGACGGAATAAAATGTAAAATTTAACGCAAAATTTTGCGATAAATTTTACATTTTTGCCATGTGGGGTACAAATCCGAACGCTAATTCGCGCGTAAATTTCAGTGCGATTTTTATCTGCAGTATTGTGATACAGCGGCGTGATTTTATTTAGTGATACGGTGCCAGAGCGATGTGTGGCGTGACACGGCGACAGAAGCGCAAGGTGGATCGCTATTTTCATTCGTCGGCGCAGCTGATACGGCGGCGCGATATATCGCGGCAAAATGAAGTAACACTACGGTGTCTGCGCGTATTTACCGTGTTTTATTGGTAATAGACGATGTGGCGGTGCGATATAGTGCGGTGCAGCGGTAGTACTACGTGTCTGACTGTACGTAAATTTTAGTGCGATTTTTATCGGCAATTGGCGATGCGGGGTTGTGCCGTAGCGCAGTGAAAGCAGCACTGCGGCGGTCATGCATATTTCGGCGCAATTTTTATTCGGCGATACAATGATATGGCGATGTGGCGGCGAAGGCATAAGGCGGATCGCGATTTTTTATCGGCAGCATGTGGTAATGCGAATGGGTGCAGTGCATAAATAGCAATACAGCGCTCGTGCGTAAATTTAGCGCGATTTTTTTAAGGCGCGGTAGCATGAAAGCGCAATGCGGCACGCCGTTGTGAAATCGCGATACACGCGATATATAACGGCACTTTGTAGCGCTTTATGGTGCCTCAAAGCATTTGCCGCTTAAAACGTGGGCGTACAAAAGCGTGAAAGATCGCGATAAATAAAAACTAGCTCGCTTTTAAGGCGCTTTGAGCTTTAAAAATGGCAATGTAAAAACCGCTCTGCGATGCGCAAAAGCCATTTTAAAGCGCTTAACGCTTTAAAAGCGGCAAACAAAAAAGCTAAATCTCGGCGTCGCCCGCACGGTCGCCGCATGCGAGCGAGTTGATTTAGTGAGCTTGCGTAGCGCAAATTAGTCCCGTGTCGTAGCGCAAATTTGTGCTGCCTCGCGGCCGAAATTCTAAAATTTAAGGAATTTTAGAATTATAAATTTTGAAATTTTAGGAATTTTAGAATTATAAATTTTGGAATTTCAAGAATTTTGAAATTTCATAAATTTTTGGGTTTTAAATTTTAAAAATTTTATAAAAAAGGATTGTATTTGAACGGCTTTAAAACTTTACTATCGCGCTTTAAGCCCTATTTTAGGGATTACAAGCCGCAGTTTGCATTGGCGATTTTGGGTATGGTGATGACAAGCGTGGCGACTGCTACGAGCGCGAAGCTGGTCGAGCCCGTTTTAAATAAAATTTTCGTCGAAAAAAACGAACCGTATCTCTACACGCTTCCGATCGCGATCATCGTGGTTTTTGCGATGAAAAGCGGCGGCGCGTTTATGCAAAACTACTTCACCGCCTTCATCGGTCAAGACACGGTGCGCCGCTTCCGCGATAGACTCGTCGCAAGCCTCGTGCGGCTGGACGTGGATTTTTTCAACCGCTTCCGTACGGGCGAGCTCATCAGTCGCACGATCAACGACATCGAGCGCATCCGCGTCGTGGTTTCGAATATGATCCCCGATTTTTTCACGCAGATCATTACGATCTTGGGGCTTTTGGGCGTCGTGATCTATCAGAGCCCAAAGCTCTCATTTTTCGCGCTCGTGGTCTTTCCGTGCGCGATATATCCGCTTTCGCGCCTTGCAAAGCGGATGAAGAAAATTTCGCGCGAGTCTCAAGAGAAAACCTCCGATATCTCCTCGGCGCTCAGCCAAATTTACTCCAACATCGAAATCGTCAAAGCAAGCAATGCCGAGAGCTTTGAAGTGGAGAAATTTAACGCCGAAAACAAGAAATTTTTCGGTCTAAATTTAAAGGCAGTCGTAACGGCGTGCCTGGTAAGCCCGATCATGGAGATGCTAGGCGCCGTGGGTATCGCCGTGGTGATCATCGTCGGAGGGCAGGAGGTCATCGCGGGCCAGATGAGTATCGGCAGCTTTTTTAGCTTCCTTACGGCGCTTTTTATGGTTTACACCCCGATAAAAAAGGTCTCCTCGCTCTACAACAATATGCAAGACGCCATCGCGGCGAGCGAGCGGACGTTTGAGCTCATAGACTTGGAGCCTACGATCGTAGGAGGCGGAAAGCAGATGGGTGAGATCGGCTCGGTGAGCTTTTGCGACGTGTCGCTAAACTACGGCGACAAGGCGGCGCTGAAAGATATAAGCTTCAGCGTCAAAAAGGGTGAAATTTTAGCGCTCGTCGGAAACAGCGGCGGCGGTAAAAGCTCGGTCGTGAACCTGCTGATGCGCTTTTACGACGCAAGCAGCGGTAAAATTTTATTCAACGGCAACGACGAGATCGGCGAGTTTAGCATCCCTAGCCTGCGCGAAAATATCGGCCTCGTAAGCCAGCGCGTCTATATCTTCAACGATACGATCGCGCAAAACGTAAGCTACGGCGCGGAATTTAACGAGCAGCGCGTCATAGAGGCGCTCAAGCTCGCCAACGCCTATGAGTTCGTAAGCTCGATGAAGGATGGAATTTACACCGTGCTTAGCGAGTTCGGCGCAAACCTTAGCGGCGGGCAGCGCCAGCGTATCGCCATCGCGCGCGCGCTGTATAAGGACCCGCAAATTTTAATATTCGACGAGGCGACTTCGGCGCTGGATAACGCAAGCGAAAAGGAGATCTCAAACGTCATCGAAAAGATCAAACAAAGCAAAATCGTCTTTGTAATCGCTCACCGCCTATCCACGATCGAGCGCGCCGATAATATCGCCGTGATGAAAAACGGCCGCATCCTCGCTATCGGCACCGACGCGAAGCTAACGGGCGAATGCGAGGAGTATCGCAGCCTAAAAGGGATAATGCAAAACGGCTAGAATTTTAAATTCCGCGCCTTTTGCGCCCCGGTTTTGCTCTATGAAATTTTAAAATTTTATCTTTGAAGCAAGCCGCATAAATTTATCCGCAAAGATTGAAATTTTACTTTGAAATTTAGCCGCGCGGATAGCCGCTTTGGCTGCAGAGCTTTTTTTAATAAAACTCGTCTCTTTGATGCGACGAGGCGAGACTGCCGGAGCTTTAATGTTTGGATTAAAATTTTAGCGCTTCGTTACAGGTTTGCCTATAAATTTAAACGCTCACGTCGTTTTAAAACCGCTGCGATAAAATTTTATCGCACGCTGGGCTTTTCGGCGCGCTACCTACACCTGATCTTAGGCATCTGCGATAAAATTTTGGCTTGATTTTTCTTTATAAATTTTCGCATCTTTTTAAAATCCCTATCCGAATCGAAATTTTTCAAATATTTTTATATAAAAACCGAGCTTTAATCAATAAAAGGCTACAATAACGCCAAATTTAATTCCAAGGAAAAGTCATTGTTTGAATCCATGCGTGCGGCACGCTCGCTAAGCCCTTTATTTCTGGGGATTTTCTTTATGTTTATCGGCGACGCGCTAGTCATCGCAAGCGCGGGCATCATGCTAAAAGAATCCGGCCACAGCGAGCTTGAGATCGGAGCGATTTCGGCGTTTTTCTTTTTAGGAGCGATCTTTAGCGGCTTTTTCGTGCCTTCGATAATCGGCGCGCTCTCGTACGTGCGGGCATACGCAGTCTTTACGGCGCTTTTCGGCATCGCGGCAATGCTGCACGATCTTGGCTCAAACCTCGTGTATTGGGCGATTTTGCGCTTTATTTTGGGCTTTTGCTACTACGCGCTTTTGATGATAATCGAAAGCTGGATAAACTCAAAGATCACAAACTCCATCCGCTCCCGCGTGCTGGCGATCTACGAAGCGGTTTTTTACGGCGCGTTTGCGATAGGAGTTGCAATTTTAGCGCTAAATTTCGGAACGATGAAAGTTTTCGTGCTAAGCGCATTTTTCATCATCCTAGCGCTGCTGCCGGTAAATTTAATCCGCTTCAACCCTCCTAGGGTTCCCGCTCGCATGCGAATTTCTATGCCGCAAATTTCAATAGTGCCGCCGCTTGCGTTTGCAACGGTAGTTTGCGCGGGCATTTTGATTAACGGCTTTTTTTCGATGGCGAGCGTTTTCGTGCTAAGCGCAGGGCTTGGAGTGGGCTCGGTGGGCGCATTTATGGGATCGGCGATGGCAGGAGGCTTCTTAGCGCAGCTCGTCTGTGGCACTATTTCAGATAAGTTTGGTCGCAAACGCGCCATAATGATAGTTTGCGCCATCGGTATCGTAGCCTGCGCGGCGCTATTTTTTGCTAAAAGCTTCATCCTAACGTGCGCACTTGCGCTGATGTTAGGATTCGGCGCCTTTCCTTTGTATTCGCTTGCCATCGCGCGCGCAAACGACTCCATCACCGGTGAAGGCGCATCTCGCGTGCAAATTTCGGCGGCAATGCTTTTTATCTATTCGAGCGCGTCGCTCTGTTCGCCTTTGATAATCGGCGCGATGATGAAATGTTTGGGCGCAAACGGCTTTATCTGGGTGTTTTTTGCGGCGATGAGCTTTTTATTTATATTTGCTATCTTTCGCCCCGAGATCGCGCCTAAAAGATAACGGCTTGATTTTAAATTTTTTCGTAGATCAAAAATTTATAATAAAACGCCGCGATTGCGAACATAAAGCCCATGCCGAAGGTGATTTGCGAAAGCGAAAATCCAAGCTCGAAGAAAAATCCGATCGCAGCCGACACGAGCGTGGCGACGATGAAATACGCCATATCGTTGTAAGCGATGACGCGCCCGAAAAACTCCCTATCGACGTGGCTTTGCAGCTGCGTAAAAGAATACGACCACACCGTCGTGATGAAAAATCCCGCCGCAATCATGCCCGCAAACGAAAGCCAGTAGTTAAACTCCAGCGCCGCCCACAGCGCGATGCCCGCAAACTGCCCAAGCAGGATCCAAAAAAAGGTGTGCTTGTTTACGATCTTGCTTAGCCATATCTGTCCGAAAAATGCAGCCGCCGAGCGCGACATATTCATAAGCCCGATGACTAGAGACGCGCTTAAAATCTCTTTGTAGCGGTATTTCGCAAGAAGCGCGATGAGATTGTCGTAGGTGGTGACGGCGACGAAGGCGTGAAGGACGATGAGATGCACCACCAAAGGGTGCGAGCGCAGGTAAGAAAAGCCCTCCTTTAGCATCTTAAACACCGGCTCACGCGCGTTTCTTGCGAGGTCTTTAAAATTTAGCCGCAGCAGGATGAAAAATGAAAAAACATATAAGCAAAAATCCAAAATAAACGCCGCTCGCACGCCGAAATAGTGGATAAAAATACCCGCGCTCGCCATGCCGAAAGTATATGTGATCGTCCAGATAATGCCCGTCATCTCATTAGCAAGCTTGAGATAGGGGCGGCTTAGGAATTTCGGCAGCGTAGAGGATTCGGTTTGAAAAAACAGCGTGCCTGCGACGCTGCGCACGACTACGATCAGAAGCAACAGCCACAGATAATCCAAACTATCGATAAAAATCAGCATGAAAATACTGATCATCTCGGTTATAAACATCGCCGTCATCAGAGGCTTTGGTTGAAATTTATCCACAATGATGCCGTTAATGGGCGCTAAAAAAACGTTCGGCACGAACGAAACGACGCCCACCGCCGTAATCGCCCACACCGGCGCGCCAAGCTCAATCAGCAGCGTAGCGACCCCCACCACCGAAAACCACAAGCCGAACATACATATAAAACCCGCCGAAAAGAGCAGGCGGTAGTTGCGTGAATGTCGAAGCAGCACGATGTATCTGATCATAAAATTTTATCCCGTATTTAATATAAAAAATCTAGCGAAATTGTATCACGACGCGCCTTAAAAGCCAAAATAAGATAAAAATGCTATAATTGCGAAATTTTAATTCAGGAGTGAAAATGGAAGGGTTCGTAACTACGGTAATAGTATTTTGCGTCCTCATCGCGGCAGTTCTAAAGATGGGGGTCAAGATCGTCTCACAATCGGAAATTTTAATCATCGAGCGGCTGGGTCGCTTTCACAAGGTGCTTGACGGCGGCTTTCACATCATCGTGCCGTTTTTTGACGCGGTGCGCGCGAAGATGAGCGTGCGCGAGCAGCTCGTAGACATCAGCAAGCAGCAGGTCATCACCAAAGATAATGTCAACATAAGCGTGGATGGTATCGTGTTTTTAAAAGTCATCGACGGTAAGATGGCGCTTTACAACGTCGAGGATTATCGCCGCGCGATTTCAAATTTAGCGATGACCACGCTACGTAGCGCGATCGGCGAGATGAGCTTAGACAGCACGCTTAGCTCGCGCGATCAGCTAAATTCCAAGCTACAAATCGCTTTGGGCGACGCTGCGGATAACTGGGGGGTAAAGATCATGCGCGTGGAGATCTCCGAAATTTCGGTACCGCACGGCATCGAAGAGGCGATGAATATGCAGATGAAAGCCGAGCGCGAAAAGCGCGCGATCGAGCTTAAAGCCGAGGCGGAAAAAGCAGCCCTCATCCGAAACGCCGAGGCGCTAAAGCAGGAGAAGGTGCTCGAAGCCGAGGCGATCGAGCGTATGGCGGATGCGAAAAAATACGAGCAGATCGCGCTTGCGCAAGGTCAAAAAGACGCGATGGAGAGCATCAATATCGCGATGGGCTCGTCACACTTCGCCGCCGAATACCTGCTCGCGCAGGGTCGCGTAAATGCTTTTAGCGAGCTATCCAAAAACCCGAGCAAGGATAAAATTTTGATCCCTTACGAAACGAGCGAGCTTATCGGCTCTCTTAGCGTGCTTAAAGAATTCTTCGGCAAAAACGGCGCGAAGGAGCTCAAATGAACGCGCTGATTTTTATCATAATCGGCGTGATTTTGGCGATCGTCGAGCTTTTGGTGATGGATTTTACCTTTATATTTTTCAGCGCTGGATTTTTCATCACGGGGCTTTTGAGCTTCGGTTTTCATCTTGATTGGGACGTGCAAATTCTACTTTCGTTCGTGCTTTCTTTCGTGCTTCTAATCGCATTTAAAAAGCCGCTAAAATCACGCTTTTTCAAACCAGAAGAGAAGCATAAGGATAATTTTTTAGACGAAAGCGGCACCGGCACCGTCAAAAACGGCATGGTATATTTCAAAGGCACGTTTTGGAAAAGCGATGAAATTTCGGATCTTAACGAGGGCGACCGCGTCGAAATTTTAGGCGTAAAAAACGGCCAGATCGTGATTAAAAAAGATAGCAGTCGAAATTCTAGCGGCGCAGACGGCGTAAATTTAAATGACGGCTACGCAAATTTAGGCGGCGCGGACAGCACGAGTGCCGACGATAAAAATTCTAACGCCGCCGCAAGCAAAGACGCGCAAAGCTCTGACGCTAAACAAGAAGCGTCCGCAGATCCGAAAGAGGCATAGAGTGAGCGCTAAAACCGCACCGAAAAAAACGATCAACAGCAAAGATGAAATTTTAAAATTTTTATCGTCGCAAAAAAAGAGGCTTTTTGCGGTGGGCGTTACCGAGCTAGGGCTTTTCGGCAGCTACGCCAAAGATAGCGCCGACGCGTTTTCAGACATCGACATCGCGATCGAAACCGACGGGGCAAAAATGGTAAAAAATCTAGGAAACCCTTTTTCGGCGCTGGTTTTTTTAGACGATTTTAAAAAAAAGCTCTCCGGTAAATTTAATGTAAATGTCGATCTGTGCGATACTACCTCTTTAAGTCGCGAAGAAAAAATGAAGCTACTGCAAGGAGCGATTTATGTTTGAAAGATCAAGCATCGAGCGATTAAAAAAGATATCTGATAAAATTTCATCCATCCTAAAAAAATGCGAGGGCGGCGTAGCGCAGGCTCTTGCCGACGAGGACGTTTTGCAGCCTGCGATAATGATGCAGTTCATCAATATCCACGCCCTGCTAAAGGGTCTGCAAGAAAGCAACGATTTGCAGGCTTTGGCGATCTTTAGCAAAGATGAAATAAGAGCTATCAACGCCACCAGGAATATCGCCTCGCACGAATACGAACGGCTAAATTTTGAGCTGATAGAGATAGCGATCAAGGACTATCTACCGACGCTAAATCAAAAAATCACCAGCGCACTAAAACCGTATCGCAAAGGCAAATCGGAAGGATAAATTTGAAAAGACTAAGTATAGATGAAGCCTTAAATTTAATAGAGCACGCCGATCTAAACGAGCTTGGACGCGCGGCGTTTGCCCGCAAGCGCGAGCTGCATCCGGATCGCGTCACGACTTTCATCATCGATCGAAACATAAACTACACCAACGCCTGCATGATAGATTGCAAATTTTGCGCATTTTATCGCCACGCAAGCGACACAGACGCCTACGTGCTGAGCTTTGAGCAGATCAGCGAAAAGATCGAGGGGCTCATCGCCGTGGGCGGCACGCAAATTTTATTTCAAGGCGGCGTCCATCCGAAGCTGAAAATCGAGTGGTACGAGGATCTCGTGGAGTTCATCCACAAAAATTACCCGAGCATCACGATCCACGGCTTCTCGGCGATCGAGATCGATTATATCGCGCGTCTTAGCGGCATCAGCACGCTTGAAGTACTTCGCAGGCTGCAAGCCAAGGGGCTTTACTCGATGCCTGGAGCCGGAGCCGAAATTTTAAGCGACCGGGTGCGAGACCTCGTAGCGCCGCGCAAAAGCGACAGCGCCACGTGGCTTAGAGTGCACGAGGAGGCGCACGGCATCGGCATGAAAACGACCGCCACGATGATGTTCGGCACGCTTGAAAGCACGCGCGAGATCGTAGAGCACTGGGATAAAATCCGCGAGCTGCAAGACCGCACGGGCGGCTTTCGAGCGTTCATTTTATGGAGCTTTCAGGGGCAAAACACCCGCCTTTTACGAGAGCATCCCGAGATCAAAAAGCAAAGCCCGAACCGCTACCTGCGCCTGCTCGCCGTCTCGCGGCTATTTCTGGATAATTTTAAAAACATCCAAAGCAGCTGGGTCACGCAGGGCAGCTACATCGGGCAGCTGGCGCTGAAATTCGGCGCGAACGATCTTGGAAGCACGATGATGGAGGAAAACGTCGTAAAGGCGGCAGGCGCGAGCTTCCGGATGAGCAAGGACGAGATGATAGCGCTGATCCGCGACGTGGACGAAATACCCGCCAAGCGCAACACCAACTACGATATTTTGGAGACGTACGCTTAGGTGTGGGCTTTTGCGCGTTTGCGGCAGGAATTTATGCGCTTACGGCTAGAATTTAGCGGTAAAATTTTGTCTTAAAACAGATAGCGAATTTTCTCGATAGTAGAATTTTGCAACGAAATTTAAAATTTTGATATGGGTGTGGGTTTAAATTTACTGGCACGAGCGGAATTTGCACGGCAAAATTTCATTTTGCTGTGGAATTTCGCCTTAAAATTTTTTGGACGCGAAATTCTACGCTGCGAGATCAGCGCGGCGTAGACGGCGCGCAGAAGGCATTTTGTGAAGGCGCTTGCCGCGTTTGCAGCGACAAAATATATTGCGGCTTTTTACGCCGCATAGCTGCGTGGTGTTTGGCAGCAGCAATACGCCCCGTTTAGGCGTTAGCGAATACATTTCGCCTCATAGCTGGAATGCGCTGCGGCGGGAAGCCGTTTAGGGCGCTGAAATTTTACAAAACGTGTGGTGCGATTAAATTTAAAATTTTAAGCAGGATGAGTAAAACCGTCCGAGCGTAAAATTTTAAAAGCGAGCCCCGGCGCAAATTTAAAAAGCGGCGCGGCTGCGCCAAAATTTTAAAACTGCGCCTGCAAGAGCGATAAAATTTAAAAATTTTATAAAGGAAAACGATGGAAAAAAAAGAGATTTCACTCAAAACTAAAGGCGGTAAGAGCGCTAAAATCGACTTTTTGTATCAGTTCGACGATTCGCTGCCGGTGGCGAGCTTTAAGTTAATTTTTAAAGCAAGCGGCGCGGTGAGCGAGAAGACCCCGGGTCTTGCGCGTATCTGCGCGGGCGTTTTGGGCGAGGGCTCAAAGACGCTAGGAGTGAGCGAATTTCACCGCAAGCTCGATATCCGCGCGGTCGAAATCAGCGCCGCGAGCAATTTTGAGACCTTCGGCATCCAGCTAAACTGCCTAAAAGAGCACTTCGATTTCGGTTTAGATATGCTGCGGGAGCTGCTTAAAGAGCCCAATTTAACGCCCTCGGTGCTCGAAAAGCTAAAAATGCAAACCATAGGCGAGCTCGCCGTGTTAAAAAGCGAGTTTGATTACATCGCGACGTGCAACCTAAAAGCGCTTCTGTATCCGCGCACGAGGCTCGAGCGGCCGCTCATAGGCGACGAGGCGAGCATAGAGCGGATCACTATGAAGGACGTGCGGGAGTTTTTCGCCTCGCTGAGTTTAGAGAATTTATACGTCGTTTTATGCGGCGACGTAAGCGATAAAAACCCGAAAATCGCGGAAATTCTAAGCCTCTTTGCAAGTGGAGAAAAGCGCGAGCTGCCGTTTTTCACGCCGAGCGATGCGAAAAAGATAAAGATCCAAAAGGAGCAGACGCAGCAGGCCTACATCTACTTCGGCGCGCCCTTTACGCTGCCAAAAGAGCAGGAGTTCATCGCAAACACTGCGCTTTTCGTGCTCGGAAGCAGCGGTTTCGGCAGTAGGCTAATGGAGCGCATCCGCGTTAAGCACGGGCTTGCGTACTCGGTCTATGCGCGCGGTGATTTCGAGCTTAGCCGCCGCGAGTTTTGGGGCTATCTGCAGACCAAAAACGAAAATTTACAAAACGCCGCCGCGCTCGTAAAGGCAGAGATCGCGAAATTTATCGCCTCTGGCGTGAGCGAATCGGAGCTGAAAAGCGCCAAAAAATTCCTAATCGGAAGCGCCGTGCTGCAAAAAGAGACGATGTTTAAGCGAGCGGCGATCGCGCAGAGCGAGTATTACAAGGGCTACGCATTCGGCGAGTTCGAGCGAAATTTAAAGCGCATCGAGACGCTAAAACTAGGAGTGCTCAACGATTTCATCAAGTCGCACGACGAGATTACAAACCTAAGCTTTTCCGTCATTTGCGATGAGGCCGCTGCGAAAAAGGGGCTTAAAATTTAGCCCGTCGCGGCGCGTATCTCCGTGATCAGCATAAATGGGTAAATTTTAAATTTATAAAGCGGTGCAGACGGCGCTAAATTTTACTTTTGCGCTCCGCTTGCGGACAGCTTTGTGCGTTTAAATTTAAAACGACGCTTGCGTCGCGTTAAAATTTGCGAGGTTTTGCAGAAGCGATTAAATTTGCAAGCCTTACAAAAGCGGCTAAATTTAAAGGCGCCGTGCGCGACTCGGTAAAATTTCAGCGCACAAAATCAAAGCCCGATTTCGCACGCCGTCTGTAAGCCGCGCCGTGAAAATTTCAAGCGATCACGCTATGTTTAAAACCCAGTGCGCACCGCAAAGACGCGGCCGCCAAACAAAATACGCGCAAGGCGGCAAAATTTACAGGCGCGGCCGGCTAGCGAATTTGCCGCAATGGGTGAAAATTTTGAATAAATTTAAGCAAGCGTTCGATGCGGCGCATAAAATTTTGATCAAATTTAGGCGGACGATTCCACTGCGGCGCATAAAATTTTGCAGCGCAATGGCTTAACGCCTATAAAATTTAAAGGATGAAAATTGATTTTTGAAGCAAAAGACGCGGCGACGCTGCAAAAGGCGGGCATTACGACGCTTTTGGATCTGGCGCTGCTTCTGCCCAAAAGCTTCGACGATCTAAGCGTCAGAGACGCGCCGTGCGCGGGCGAAAGCACGGCGGAGGTCGAGTGCCTCTTCCAGCACAGGCGCGGCTCGATGCTCATCGTCACGGCGCACTGCCTCAGCTGGGAGCGCGAGATCAAAATCGTGATCTTTAACGCCAAAAACTGGCACTTCGGCGCTTTTAAGCGCGGCAAAAAATTTTTCATCCACGGCAAATGCGACGAGAGCTTCGGCTCGTGGCAGTTCGTAAACCCAAAAATCGTAAGCGAGCCGGGCAGGATCGCGCCCAAATACAAAGCCGCGCTGAGCGACGCGGCAGCGCAAAAGCTGATTAAAAAATATCTAAGCGCGGGCGCGCTTTTAGCCTGCGGACTGCACGCGGACGAGGCGGCGGTACTGCTCGCGCTACACGAGAGCTCGCCGCGCAGCGTGCGAATGCTAGCCGCGCTAAATAGGCAGATCAAGGAGGGCGGCGCGGAAAATTTCGGCGAGTGCGACGACGTTTCAAACAGCGACAGAATTCCAAGCGGCAGTGAAATTTCAAGCGACGAAATTTCAAGCAGCGATAAAATTTTAAATGACGACGGAATTTCAGATAACGGCGAAATTCCAAGCTCACAAAGCCTCGCTGCCGCCGAAATTTTAAACGGCAGATCGCAAAATGATGAAATTTTTAGGGGTAAAATTTCAAACTATCCGCAAAACGGTAGAGCTCTTGCCTGCGAAGCAAGCAGAGGCGCGGAGAATGAAATTTTAAGCGGCGAAATTCCAAAGGGTGCGGAGACTTCACTCCCCCCAAGCCTCCGTGACGGCAAGATTACGAGCGATAAAATTTTAGATGGCAAAGGGCGCCAAGCGCACGATGCAGAGATTTATAACGACGAAAATTTTAACGTTCAAAGCGGCACTGATTTTCTTGCCATATACGGCACGGAGTCGCGCAGAGATGAAATTTCGGACGACTTCAAAGCCGATAATGAAGCGGTTGCAAGCGGCGATAAAATTTCAAACGACCTAGTATCCGATGTCCAAACAGTGACACGGCCAGCAGACACTCAAGCTGCAGCCTCCCAACCTATGCTAGAGCATGCCGCAACCAAGCAGTCCATAGTCGAACAACAAAATTTAAGCGCCCAAGACGTAGATGCGCAATCCGCAGCGGTTCAAACTTCAGACGTTCGAATCGCAAATTTGCAACTCGTAGCCGCCCAAAATCAAGAAACAAGTGGGAAACCTACGGCAATCCAAACTTCAAGCCAAGTAGCGAGCGCGCAATTCGCGACCACCCAAACTTTGAACGCACAAGCTACGGGCGCGCAGGCTACAAGCGATCAAACCGAAAATGTTCAGACGGTAGTAGCTGTGCAGACCGCAGAGCCTACAATCGCTCAGGTCGCAAGCGCCGCCGAGGCTGTTCAAGACGCGCTCGCCGCACCGATGAGCGCTTCGCGCGATTGTGCCGTGCAACCTACGCATTATCAAACTGAAACTATCCAGACCGCAGCCGCCCAAGCTACAACGATCATACCTACAATCGCTCAAATTGCAAGCGACGCTGGAACTGTCCATGCCGCCGAGGCCTTACAGGCTGCAGCCGTCACACAGATGAGCGGAGCTGCGATTTTACGCACGCTGAAATTTGTAGAAATTCTAAACTACTTGCAAAAGCTAAGCGCGAAAAAAACGAGCTTTCCAGCGCAAATTTACCCATTGCACGACATTTCGGACTGGCTCGCTTCGCTTCCTTTTGAGCCTACGCGAGATCAGTTAAGCGCGATAAAGGACATCGCTAGCGATCTGCAAAGCCCTCTGGCGCGCCGCCGCGTCGTCATGGGCGACGTAGGTAGCGGCAAAACACTCGTGATCCTCGCCGCTGCGGCTATGAACTACCCGCGCATCAGCTATCTGATGGCGCCTACGAGTATCTTGGCCGAACAAATTTACGCCGAGACGTGCCGTCTGCTGCCGCCGCAGATCAAAGCCATGCTCGTAAAAAGCGGCGATCGCGAGCCGAATTTCGCAGACGCGCACCTTATCATCGGCACTCACGCCCTGCTCTACCACGAGCTCGCGCCGTCAAATCTCATAATGGTCGATGAGCAGCACCGCTTCGGCTCCAACCAGCGCGAAAAGATCGCGCGCCTAACGGGAAGCGGCGAGTTTCGCGCGCATTTCATTCAATTTAGCGCCACGCCGATACCGCGCACGCTGAGCATGATCCAATCCGAGCTCGTGAGCTTCAGCTTTTTAAAACAGCTGCCATTTGAAAAGCAGATCAAAACCAAAATCCTGCAAAACGACGGATTTGCGGGCTTTATGCAAGATCTGCACCGCGAGCTCGCCGCGGGCAATCAAGCGATCATCGTCTATCCGCTCGTGCAGCAAAGCGAAAGCTCAGTTTATCAAAGCCTTGAGGAGGCGGCGCCGTTTTGGAAGGCTCAATTCCCAGATGTCCTGATCACCCACGGCAGTGACAAGGACAAGGAGGAGGTCCTGCGCCGCTTCCGCGACGAGGGGCGGCTGCTGATAACTACGACGATCGTCGAAGTGGGTATCTCGCTACCGCGGCTTAGCGTCATCCTAATCGTAGGTGCCGAGCGGATGGGGCTCGCGTCGCTTCATCAGCTGCGCGGACGTGTCGGGCGTAAGGGGCAAGCGGGGCGCTGCTACCTCTACACCAAGCTCAAATCTCCGCCGCAGCGCCTGCGCGAGTTCGCAGCGACGCTGGATGGATTTAAGGTCGCAAATATCGATCTGAAAAACCGCCAGGGAGGCGATCTGCTCGGCGGCTCGGTGCAGCACGGCGCGATGTTTGCGTGGTATGATTACGAAGAGGACGTAACGGCTGCGGCAAAGCAGCGACTGAAAGACATAGGACGGGGTGCATGAAATTCTACGAGATGCGATAGAATTTAAACGTAATTTTAGCCGCGGCAAAATTTTACGAAGCGAATGCGATTATGAGGTAACGGGCGATCTGATATAAAATTTGAAATTTCACGGCGCAGATTGCATCGGATAAAATTTAGAGCTTTACCAAGCGTCGTTTGCTTTTAATTTCTAAAATCTATGCAACTTAAAGTCCAAAAAAAGGAGAGCAAAATGGTTTACGTGACCTACGACAAGGCAAAATGGCACTGGGGCGCGAAAAATGCGCCGACAGATATTCCGCAGGAAAACGGCGCGACGCACATCGCGTTTTTCTTCCGCTGGTGCATGGAGCGCAAGCTTTACTCCAAGGACTTCGCGGCGGATTTCGCGGACGATATAGCGCGGATGGACGATAGCTTTGATTACCGCCGGTATTTTTTGGGCGCCATGGACGGCGTGCTGGGCAGCGAGGAGCTAAACACCGCAGGCAAGGCCTTTGCGAAGGCCTACTACGCCACGGACCGCACGAAATTTGCCAAAACGCACGGCTGGTATTTGCAAGATTACGACGATTTCGTCGCGCGCAAATTCGGCGATAAAAACTTCGACAACGCCTATTTTTACATAGAAAACTCGCCGCAAAATTACGCCGAGATCAAGGCTATCATTGATCGCCGCTACGAGGAATTTTTGAGCTTCAAGGCGGCGAAGTAGAAATTTTACCGCCGAGCTTAGCCGGTTAAAAATACACGCCTAAGCCGAAACGGCGCGCGATCTGCATCGCGGTAAAATTTAAAATTTTATGCAATGTGTTAAATTTTGCGCAGCGCGTAAGCTTTAAATTTACATAGCATGGCGCGAGCTGGCGCGACACATCGCAAATTAAATTTTAAAATCAAACCGCTTCGCGGTGCGGGATATATCAAACCCAGCGGCGCGCTGTTTTTATAAACCTGATGCTGTATTTGCAAGCTCTCAGCATGCAATATTAGCAGCCGTTACACCGATCGTCGCGCCGTAAATTTTATAAACGCCGATCGTTTAAAACAATTTTCAAAGATCGCGCAATCCGCATTTTAAGATAAATTTGAAATTTTAAAATCATCGCGGCGCGTGATGTAAATAAGCAGAACCTATACAAAACCGCGAGCGGCAGGGCTTAAAATTTAGGAAAATTTAACTATAATCGCCGCAAAAATTTGAAAATTTTAAAATTTCACAAAGGATTTCATAGATGATCAAGGCACTTCGCGGTATGAACGATATTTCAGGCGAGCAGGCGCGCATCTACTCGCAAATTTTAAACGTGTGCGAGCGCGTGGCGCGCAATTACGGCTTTTGTCTCATCGAAACGCCTAAGCTCGAACAGACCGCGCTATTTCGCCGCAGCGTCGGCGAGAGCAGCGATATCGTCGGCAAAGAGATGTATGAGTTTAGCGACAAAAGCGGCGATAGCGTCTGCCTGCGCCCTGAAGGTACCGCGGGCGTCGTGCGCGCCTTTATCGAAAAAAAGCTAGACCGCAGCGGCGGCGTGCATAAATTTTATTATCAAGGCTCGATGTTTCGCTACGAGCGCCCGCAAAAGGGGCGCCTGCGCGAGTTTCATCAATTCGGCGTCGAGTGCTTCGGCGAAAATAGCGTTTATGAGGATGCGAGCGTGATCTTGATGTTAGCTCAAATTTTACGCGAGCTAAATGTCGCCGCAACGCTTAAAATCAACTCTTTAGGCGATGAGGAGTGCATGCCGGCGTATAAAACCAAGCTCGTAAATTTCTTACAAGAACGCAAAGACAGGCTCTGCGAAGACTGCCAAAGGCGCATCGACACCAATCCGATCCGCGTACTGGACTGCAAAAACGAGAGCTGCCAGAAAATTTTAGCCGCCGCGCCTCTTATAACGGAAAATTTAAACGACGCATGCGCCGCGGAATTTGCGCAACTGCAAAGAATTTTAACCCAAAACGGGCAAAAATTTCAGATCGATCCGAAACTCGTGCGCGGGCTTGACTACTACTGCAAAACCGCCTTTGAGTTCGTCTCATCCGAGCTTGGCGCACAAAGCGCCGTAGGCGGCGGCGGGCGCTACGACAGACTCGTGGAGTTTTTAGGCGGCAGAAAGACGGCGGGCGTGGGCTTTGCGATCGGTATCGAGCGAATAGCCGAAATTTTAAAAACGCGCGAAAGCTCACAAGCGCGCGAGGGGCTTTATATCGGCGCACTGGATGAGGCGTTCGTAAGCACGGCGTTTTCGTTTGCGCTAAAGCTGCGAAAGTTTTGTAAAACTCAAATTTCATACGAGCCCAAGGCGCTTGCGAAGCATTTAAAAGCGGCTGACGGGGCGGAGGCGAAATTTTGCCTTTGCATCGGGCAGGACGAGTTTGATCGCGCCGAGGTATGGTGCAAAAATTTAGAGGATCAAAGCACCTTTGCGATCAAATTTAAAGAGGTCGAAGCATTTTTTAAGGATAGAGCATGAGCGATTACGGACTAAATATTTGGGGAAATTCCAACTTCACGATAGACGGGGGCAAACTATGCCTAAACTCCGATTTCAAGCAGCCTTTAGTGGATATAATAAAAGAGATCCGCGCAGACGGCGTGCGAGGCCCGATACTGCTGCGCTTCCCGCACCTCATCAAAAAACAGATCGTTGAAATTTACTCAAATTTTAACCGAGCCATAAAGGAGTTCGGCTACAAGGGAAAATTCCACGCCGTCTATCCGCTTAAAGTAAATCAATTTCCGGGCTTCGTTAGAAATTTAGTCGATATCGGCGAGCCTTACGGATACGGACTCGAAGCCGGCAGCAAGCCCGAGCTGCTGCTAGCGATGGCGTATAATAACTACGGCGCGCCGATTACCGTAAACGGTTTTAAAGATAAGGAACTCATCAATATCGGCTTCATCGCCGCAGAGATGGGGCATAACGTAACACTTACAATCGAGGGGTTAAACGAGCTTGAAACCATCATCGAAACGGCTAAGGAGCGATTCGCGCCAAAGCCATTCATCGGGCTTCGCATCAGGCTGCACAACTCCGGAAGCGGTATGTGGGCGAAAAGCGGCGGGATAAATTCCAAATTCGGCCTTACCTCGACCGAGCTTATAGAGGCGATAAATTTACTCAAGAAAAACGACCTCATCGAGCAGTTTACGATGATTCATTTTCATATTGGCTCACAGATTACAGAGATTCATCCGCTCAAAAAGGCCCTCATCGAGGCGGGCAACATCTACACCGAGCTTCGCAAAATGGGCGCAAAAAATTTAAAATCCATAAATTTAGGCGGAGGGCTCGCTATCGAATACTCTCAAGCCAAAGAAAGCTCCAGTCGCAACTATACGCTAAAAGAATACGCCAACGACGTAGTCTTTCTGCTAAAATCGATCGCGCAGGATAAAAAAGAGGCGGAGCCCGATATTTTTATCGAGAGCGGCAGATACGTAGCCGCCAGCCATGCGGTGCTCGTAGCGCCGATTTTGGAGCTTTTTACCCAAGAATACGCCGAAGAGAAGCTCGCCCTAAAAAAGGACAATCCGCCGGTAGTCGCCGAGCTATACGATCTGTATAAAACTCTAAAGCCGTCCAACGCGCTAGAGTATCTGCACGACGCCATGTCGCATATGGAGAGCGTGCTTACCCTTTTTGATCTGGGCTACGTCGATCTGATCGACCGCTCAAACGGCGAAATTTTAGTTCATCTAATAATGCGAAAGGCGTATGGAATTTTAGGCAACAAGCAAGAATACAGCAATTTCTTAAACTCCCTAGGCAACGCCCAAGAACGCTATTTGGTAAATTTTTCGATCTTTCAAAGCCTGCCCGATTTTTGGGGCATCAAGCAGCACTTCCCAATCATGCCGCTAGAGAGGCTGGACGAGCGCGCCACCCTATCAGCATCGATCTGGGATATCACCTGCGATAGCGACGGCGAGATAGAATTCGACAATCAAAAAAATCCGCTCTTTCTGCACGATTTCGATCCTGAAAAAGAGGAGTATTTTTTGGGCTTCTTCCTTGTCGGAGCCTATCAGGAGGTGCTTGGCATGAGCCACAACCTCTTTGCACACCCAACAGAGGCGACCGTGATTTTAAAGGATGACGGCGGCTTTGAGATCAAGGATTTTATCGAATCTCAATCGGTCATCGACATCTTGGAGGATATGGACTACGACGTAGTAGATATCCGCGAAAGCCTAAATGAGCGCGTCGAAAAATCAAATCTTATCGGAGATAAAGAGAAAAAGCATATCCTGGGCGAGCTATATCTGTTTTTAAACGACAACAGCTATCTAAAGACGATCAAATGAGTTTTTGGCAAATTTTAAAACGGGACTTCACCGAGCCCTTGCGCCAAGACCCCGCATGCAACAGCGTATTTGAGATATTTTTCTGCTATCCAGGCGTCTGGGCGCTAATAAATTACCGCTTCGCGCATTTTTTCTACGAGCGAGGTTTTAAGCTCATAGCTCGCGCGATTAGCGGACTTAGCCGCATAATCACCGCCGTAGATATCAACCCGGGCGCACAGATCGGCTCGGGCGTATTTTTCGACCACGCTACGGGGCTTGTCATCGGAGAAACGGCGATCATCGGCGATAACTGTCTGATCTATCAGGGCGTAACTCTCGGTGGCGTGAGCTTAGAGCACGGCAAGCGCCATCCGACGCTGCAAAACGGCGTCGTAGTGGGCGCGGGAGCCAAAGTGCTAGGCAATATCACCATCGGCGAAAATTCCAAAATCGGCGCAAATTCCGTCGTCGTAAAGGACGTCGCGCCAAACTGCACCGCCGTAGGCGTGCCTGCTAGAATTTTAGGCGGCTGCGAGAGCGATCCTTTGGCACATAATAAAATTCCTGATATCAGCCAGGAGCTTATCAAATATCTCATCAAGCGTATCGAAATTTTGGAAGATTGCATCTGCAACGGCAGAAAAGATATCTCCGCAATGGATGAGGATCTAAATAAATTCTACGAAGAGTATCTGAAATCATTAAAATAAGAGGATCAAAGTGAAAAAAGCTCTATTTTTTACAATTTTTGCTATTTTGTCGGCAAGCGGCAGCGATGCTAATAGCGCGAAAAATTCCGCGGACGACGCCAGAATAAGCCTAGTAAAAAGTCTATACATCAAGGACACCTATTTTGGCGATCACAAAAATGCCCTATCAGCTTCTTTCAAATCCGTGCTTATGCAAGATGAAGCCTCTGCCGGCGAAGGTGAGGTAGGCTGCTTGGACTACAATCCGATAATCGGCGGTCAAGATGTCTGCGACGACGCGAAATATGATTTTGAGCTAGGGCAGCGCGACACCGTCGTAGTGACACAGACCTGCCCCTACGGTGCGCAGACGATAATCTACAAATTCGTCCGTAGCGGAGGCGATTATAAAATCGACGATATCTACGACCAAGACCCAAGCGGCGGCAGGGCTTTTAGCGTCAAAAATCAAATTTTAAATTGTCTAAACCAATCCAAGGAGCATCAATGAAATTAACACTTTCAAGTCGCGTAAGCAAGCTCGGCGAAAGCCTAACGATCGCAATCAGCACCAAAGCCAAACAGATGAAAGCTCAGGGGCAAGACGTCGTAATCCTAAGCGCGGGCGAGCCTGATTTCGATACCGCAGAAGTCGCCAAAAGGGCGGTCATAGAGGCTATGGCTAAGGGCTGCGGAAAATATACGCCGGTTGCCGGCACGCCTGAAATTTTAAATTTAATCGCACAGAAGCTAAAGCGTGATAATGCTCTAAACTACAGGCCTGATCAGATCATCACCAACGTAGGCGCCAAACACTCGCTATTTAACGCCTTTAACTGTATCTTAAACGAAGGCGATGAGGTTATAATACCGGCGCCTTATTGGGTCACTTACCCCGAAATCGTAAAATTTTGTGGCAGCAAGCCCGTCATCGTAGACACCAAGGCGGAAAACCGATACAAAATCACCGCCTCGCAGCTCAAAGCCGCGATCACGCCGCGCACGAAGGCACTGTGCCTTTTCAACCCAAGCAACCCCGCAGGCGCCGTATATTCGCGGCAGGAGCTGCAAGAGCTTGCGGAAGTGCTAAAAGGTACGGATATTTTAGTAATTGCCGATGAAATTTACGAAAAAATCGTCTTCGGCAAGAGCTTCATAGCCGCAGCAAGCATCAGCGAGGATATGTTCGGGCGCACCGTGACGATCAATGGGCTAAGCAAATGCGGCGCAATGCCCGGCTGGCGCTTCGGATACACCGCCTGTGCGATCGATGAGCTAAATAAGGCGATGATCAGCCTGCAAAGCCAAAGCGTCAGCAACGTAGCAAGCATCGTCCAGGCAGGCGCTATGCCGGTGCTGCGCGGCGAGGCGGATGATTATATCGAGGAGATGAGGCGCGAATACGAGCGCAGGCGTGATTTTGGCACAGACGCGATAGGCGCGATCCCAGGGCTTAGTGTCGTAAAACCAGATGGCGCATTTTATTTCTTCATAGATTGCTCCCAGGTAGAACCCGATAGTATGAAATTCTGCATGCAACTGCTAGATAAAGGGCTCGTAGCCACGGTGCCAGGAAGCGGATTTGGCATGGATGGGCACTTCCGCATAAGCTTTGCATGCTCTATGGAAAATCTAAAACGCGGCTTTGAGCGCATAGAAAAATTCGTAAAGAATTACCACAGATAGGCATGCTAGCGAAATTTGAATCTAAATTTGTCGTAGCTTAGCGGCGAAATTTTTTACATAAAATTTAATGCAGCTTAGCGGCAAATTTAGTGTGGCACGGCACAGCTCGGTGCGAGATTAAAGCAAATCCGGTGCGATGCAGCACGGAATTTAACTCAAATTCCGCCCATCACAGCACGATACAGCTCGGCTTAGCTCAGATAGCGCGGTAGTTTAGTGCGGTTAAAATTAACGTTTTTATCCGAGGCGTTAAGTTCATTCCATGCTGTTTTATCCAAAAGTATTTAAATTTCGCCGTTTAATTCAAAATTATAACTATCGCGAGCTTGGCGATAAAGGCTAATTTGCCCTTGCTCTACTTAAGAACGATTAAGTTTCGCGCCGTTTTATTCAAAAACATTAAAATTTCATACTTGCCGATGCTACTTCGATTTCCCCAAATCCTTTACGTTTTACTCAAGAGCTTTTGATTTTTATACCGCCGCATTACGTCGCCTGCCGCGCGAAATTTTATCTCGGCGGCGATATTTCTAGCGCGGATGGTTCGGCGCGGCACGCAGGCAGATCCGACTGCCAAAGCCTAAATCCGCTTAAATTTAAAATTCCAAGCCCGCTCGAGTTAAATTTCAAACCTAGAGCCCGTTTAAGACGCGTGCAGGGCGAGCATAAATACGCGCGCCGTCCAAACGGCGCATGGACGAGACGATCCGCGCCTCGTCCTATCGCGCCGATAAATTTCGAATACGGCGGCGATCCTGCTGCGATGCACCGCGATATGCTTTTGCAAATCTCGCATTGAAATACCAATTTGCGACTTGTATTTCGGCGGCATGCCGCGACACGTTTTTGCGAACGGCTCGTTTGTGGCGGCAATATCGGAGCCTGCGCGGGCAACACACTGCGGTTTTACAAATGGGTAAAATTAGTCCGTTTATCTTATCCGTTCGTTTCCAGCGGGCGCTTGCACGCGCGGGTTCAATCGAGTTTTGATATTTTGATATACGGCGTAGCATCCGCGACGCAAAAATGAAGCGGTCCGTGCGCGCGACGCAAAAACGCAGCGGCGCGAAATACAGAGGTGCAGGAAACGGCCGAGCAGTGCGGACGAAACGAGCGGCGGGAGTAAGACAATCTTTTAAATTTTACTCTCGCAAGCCTTAAAAAAATCCACTGCGTCACGGCTCGACTTCTTTTTCTGCGTAGCTCGCCGCACTGCCAAAATTTATCGCATGACGAAATCAAGTAGTTTAATCGCGCAGGTTCTGCCAAAATCGCCCGCTCAAATTTTAAAAAATCTCGCCATTTACTTTAAATTTTATCGATAGGCCGCGCAAAATTTACGTCAAATTTCATCGTCTCGCTAAGTTAAAATTTCGGCTCCTTTAAAATTTTCCTCTGTGCGAGCTCTCGGAATTTCTCCTTTTTTTAAAATTTTAACGCACATTTAACTAAAAAATTCAATAATTTCAAATGTATATTTTACTTTTAAAGGAGAACATATGAGAAAAACCGCCCTTGTTTTAGCGCTTCCGCTCTTTTTTACGCCCGTTTTAGGCTTTGATGTAGCCAAACTCAACGCCAAAAAAGCCGTACCGTACGAGCAAAAGACGCAGGAATTTAGGCTACCCGTAGGCATCGACGAAAACGGCGTCATAGACGAGGCGAAGCTCGGCGACTCGCCTTATGCAAAGACCGTCATCTACGGCGCGAAGCTCATCAACGAGACGACGAGGTATCTCGGACCGCAGACAAAGGACGAAAAAATGCGCTTTGCGGGCAACAATCTCTCCTGTTCGAGCTGCCATACGAGCGGCGGCGTCGTGCCAGATCAAAGCCCGTTTGTGGGTATCTACGCGAGATTTCCGCAGTATGTCGCGAGATCGGATCAGCTAGTCACACTGCAAGACCGCATAAACGGCTGTTTTCAGCGCTCGATGGCGGGCAAAGCGATCCCTACGAACTCCAAAGAGATGCGCGCGATGATCGCCTACATGCACTGGCTCTCCGCAGGATATGAGGTCGGCGCAAAAGTAAAAGGCCAGGGGCTGCCGAAGGCGCAATTTTTAGATCGCGCAGCAGATCCTAAAAAAGGACGCGAAATTTACGCCGCAAAATGCGCCGCCTGCCACGGCGAAAACGGCGAAGGGATAAAAAACGAGGGGTTTGCTCAAAGCGGCGATTATTACACATTCCCCGCGCTTTGGGGCGATGACAGCTACAATACGGGCGCCGGTATGTATAGGCTCATCGAAGGAGCAAGGTATGTCAAAGCCACTATGCCTAAAGGGGACGCCTCGCTAAGCTGGGAGGAAGCTTTCGACGTGACGGCGTATATAAACTCAAAACCACGCAAGATCAAACCCGATAGAAAGAAAGATTTCCCCGATCTAGACGTCAAGCAGATGGATATGGACGTGGGGCCCTACAACGACGGATTTGACGAGAACGATCACCGCTTCGGCCCATACAAACGCATGATCAAAAAATAAAATCAAACGCCGTCCTCGCGGCGGCGGAATTTTGACGTAAATTTAATGCGGCTCGGAATTTAACGCAAATTTAGTGCGACGCGACATAGAATTTAATGCAAATAGCGTGTTACGGCACAGATTTCAAAGCAAATTTGCGATGTGCGGTATAACTTGAAATTTACTGTAAATTTGCACAGTACGATATGGCTCAGCGCGAGATTAAAATACAAATTTTGTGTATATTATTTCTCGCCCGCCCTACTCGCCGCTTTTGCCCGCTTTTATCATCTTTATAAATTCCTTTGCGAGCTTGGAGGGTTTTTTATACACGACCGAAAACGACACGTCCAAAAGCGGCTCATCCGCGACGTCAAAGAGCGTGATGTAGTCCTTTTGCGTCTCAAAAATATACCGCGCGAAGCTGAAACTCACGCAAAGCCCCGCCGCGACCATCGCATTAGCCACGTACAGATAGGAGGTGTCGCAGAAAATTTGAGGCGTAAAGCCCGCGTTTTCAAAGATCTTTTTGAAGTTCGATTCGCTTTTTAAAATTTTACTGCTGATTGCAAATTTATCGGATTTAAACTCGCTAAGTGCGATTTTAGGGTATTTCTCGGTAGAATTTATACTAGCTCGCGAAACAGCAGGATGAGAGGAGCAGACGCTTAGAAGCAGCCTGCGCTTTTTTATAAACTCGCACTCAAGCCCCTCCGCGAAAAGCTCGCCGAAGTGCGCGGCATAGACGATGTCAAGCTCGCCGCTTTTTAGCATCTCGATGAGCGCGGGCTCGGAGTGAGCATGCACGATCCTGATATCAGCCTTCGAAAACCTACTGTAAAACATCGCGATGATCTTTTCGATAAATTTAAAGCTGGTCGAGGTCGCGCCGATTACGAGCTTGCCCGTCTTGATTGACGAAAGCCCGCGGATTTCGTTATTTAGCTCCTTATTGAGCCTAAGCATATTTTTCGCTCTGGCGATGTAAATTTCGCCCGCGTAGGTAAGCTCAAGCCCATTTTTTCTATCAAAAATTTCGATCCCGAGCTCCTTTTCCAAAAGCATAATGCTCTTTGAAAGCGACGGCTGCGCTATTCCAAGCTCGCTCGCCGCTTTTGTAAAGCTTTTAAGCTCCGAAATTTTTACCGCAAATTCCATATGTCGCAGGCTCATTTTTTGCCCCTTCGGTTGAAATTTTATAGCCTTTAGCTATTAAATTATATACCAAATAACATTTGACTTACATAAAGATTTAATATAAAATTACGACATTAATCTTTAAGATTAAAAAATCTCTAAGTAAAGGGGCAAAATATGCAGAGACGCGACATACTGAAAATGGGTATGGTAGGAGCCGGTGCACTCGCACTTAGCGCTGTAAATGCACAAGCAAGCGCAGTGGACGCAAAGGACGTCAAATTTGACGAGGAGTGGGATGTAATCATCATCGGCAGCGGCTTTGCTGGACTTGCGGCGGGCTTAAAAGCAGCCGAGAAAGGTAACAAAGTCTTGATTCTAGAAAAGATGGCTCGTATCGGCGGAAACTCAGTCATCAACGGCGGCGGTATGAGCGTGCCGATGAATCCCGTGCAGGAAAAAACGGGCGTTAAAGACAGCAAAGAGCTATTTATGAACGACTGCCTAAAGGCGGGCCTTGGCATCAACCACCCCGAGCTTTTAAGCACCCTGGCCGATCGCGGCTTGGACGCGTTTAAATTCCTCGTCGATAGCGGCGTGCAATTTAAGATGGATCACTGCGCGCACTTCGGCGGACACAGCGTCGCGCGCTCGATGCTAACGACGAATGATAGCGGCTCTGGCTACATCCAGCCGATGCTTGAAAAATTTGAAGCGCTAAAAGATAAGGGCTGCGAGCTTCGCCGCCGCGCAAAATTTGACGATTTCGTAATGGACGGAGATCGCGTGGCGGGCGTCGTGATCCGCGAGGAGTATAAATTTGATCCAAATCTCTACAGCGACGATCTTGAAAACACCAGCGGTACAAAAAAGACGCTCAAAGCCAAAAAGGGCGTAGTACTCGCAGCGGGCGGCTTTTGCCGCGATAAAATTTATCGCAAGCTTCAAGACCCGCGTATTCCAGATGATGTCGATAGCACAAATCACGCTGGAGCTACCGCAGGCGTGCTACTAAAAGCCTTTGAAATCGGCGCATATCCGGTGCAGGTCGATTGGATCCAGTTCGGTCCGTGGGCGAGCCCCGATGAGAAGGGCTTCGGTACCGCTCCGATTCTAACTCAGCAAGGCACCTTTAAATACGGTATCGCCGTGGATGTTCGCAACGGCAAACGCTTTATGAACGAGCTTGCAGACCGCAAGACCCGCGCGGACGCGGAGTTTAAAATTTTACGCGAGGATCCAAAAGCCTATCCGATAACCTTCGCCGATACCAAAATGGCGTTTAAAGACCTAAGCGAAGAGGTTATTTCTAAAGGCATGGCAAGCGGAAAGCTAGTGGGCGAATGCGCTACGCTCGACGATATCGCCAAAAAATACGGCGTACCTGCAGATGCCTTAAAAGAGAGCGTCAAAAAATACAACGAAGGCGTTAAAGCTAAAAAAGACGAGTTCGGCAAACAAGAAAGCGCACTTAGCGAGATCAACGAAGCGGGACCTTTCTACGTCATCCGCCTCTCGCCGAAACCTCACCACACGATGGGCGGTCTAAAGATCAACACCAAAGCCGAGGTCTTATCATCTAAGACGAATAAGCCGATCCCAGGCCTTTGGGCTGCGGGCGAGATCACCGGCGGAACTCACGGCGCAAGTCGCTTAGGCACCGTCGCGATCACCGACTGCATAGTTTTCGGAATGATCGCAGGCGAGCAGATCGCCTAATTTAGTCGGAGCGTAAGCTCTTTAAAGCCTTGCAGGCTAGCTTTCGCGAGCCGGCAAGGCAGTTCTCTAAAAGGTTGCAAATGAAAAAAATCAGTTTTACGGCGCTGTTTCTGTGCTGTATCATCGCGACTATGTTCGGCGCGCCGAGTGCTAACGACGCCAACGCCACGAACATAGTCGTTTCAGATGAGCTTCGGGCAAAATACAAAATCAAACCTCATCACGAGCATTTGTCGTTTGACTGCGTCGATTGCCACATAAATCAAGGAAGCGATCCGTCAAAATTTAAAAACATCGGCGATAAAGGCTGTATCAGCTGCCACGGCGACAAAAAGCAGCTCGCTTTGAGGCTTAAATTTATGGATACGCTCAAGGCTAATCCGCATAACTCCGTCCACGACGGTCCTACGCTATACTGCGACGAATGCCACAACGAGCACAAGGCATCTACGAATATGTGTACCGAATGCCACGAGCACGAAGTGCCGCAATGGATGGGGGTGACGCCATGAGAATTTCTAAAAAATTACTAGCGCTTATCATCTTAATAAGCGGTATTATAGGGTTTTTCGTCGTCGTGCCGGTGCATTACGCGCTCGAGAAAACGAGCACCGATAAATTCTGCGACGTCTGCCATGAGATGGATCCGATGGTGATCGCCTATCAAGACGACGTCCATTCGGGCAAGGGCAAAACGGGCATCAAAGCCCAATGCGTCGACTGCCACCTACCGCACGACAATATCGTAAAATACGTCTATCAAAAGGCCAAAAACGGCGTGTTGGAAGGCTACTCGCACTTCTTTGACGAGCCTGAAAAATTTGATTGGAACAAAAGGCGCGAAAACCGCGAGCATTATGTGTTTGACAACGGCTGCACGAGCTGCCACGCTACCGTGATCGACAGCAAAATCACCTCCGAGCAGGCGCAGCGCATGCACGCGCACTACAAAAAGCTCCTAGGCACCGAGCGCGAGCTCAAATGCGCGAGCTGCCACGTAAGCGCAGGTCACGGCATCGGGCTTCGCAACTACCTAGAGTACTGGCGACCTACGTATAAAATTTACGAAAAGAAGATGATGGAGGAGAAGATCAAAGCAAAGAAGAAATTCTTCGGCGACGAGTATAAACCGAGCGCCGAAGAGCAGGCCTTTATGGACGCTTCTAG
>NZ_CALIIU010000066.1 GCF_938017775.1 uncultured Campylobacter sp. | reverse complement strand
AATTAAAAATTGGAAATATATTTTTTATAAATGCTGCGATATAAGGCACACCTATGTAAATTTACAAAATCGAAAAGAGGTTTTAAATTTTACCGATAAGCAACTGAAAAATTTTATAAAAATTAAGCGAAAGAGATTTAAATTTAAAAATAAGAAGTGATATAATGCCTCGCCAATCGACATTATCAATATATACGGGCAAGAATACACACAAGGAGAAATATGGTTAAAGCATTAAAATTTATAATTTGCGCCGTAGTAGTTTTGTTATTATTTATAATTTATGAAAGTACTTTGTGTGCAAAGTGTGATTATACGTTTTTTGTAGAGGAAAGGCTTATGGGCAGATTATTGATAGCCATTGATACAAATGATATAAATTTAGTAAGATATATTGCTGCTGAAGGTAGAGTTTGCAAGCAAGCCAATGTCCATAATAGAGCGCTTAAAGAATTAAGAAAAATGGAATCGGAAAATAATAGGACTAATGAGTAAACCGGTTTTTGCGGAACATAAAGTGAGATATGAAAGAAGCGAAATTTACAAGACGACTTTCTTGCTTTACTTTTACGCGCTTATCTGTTACCGCTCTACTTCCCGATACTTCGCCGCTTTGTAAAATTTCAGATATAAACGCTGTCTATACGCGAACCTAAACACCGCGTAAAATTCTAAAACTCCGCGTGAAATTTTAAAATTTCAAATCCTTTGCGTCTTGCTAAATTTCTAAATTTTACAGTTTCAAATTTCGCAGACTAAACTCCGCGTTAAGATTATCGTCTAAAGCAAACAGGCTCCAAGCGCGCGACAAACGAGCTTCTAAATTCCGCCGCGCGCCCGCTTTGGTGCAAGCAGCTGTCTTGCACGAGAGGGCGCTTTGCGCGCAGCTTTAGACTGCCCAAACTTACGGCACAAAGCAATTATAAGCAGCTATGCGGCGGAATTTACGCCAAAGCCTCGCCGCAAGTTTTATTTAAGCACCTTACCTAAAATCCCTGCACCTTTGCCGACGGCGCTGCTGCGAAGCGCGCTTTCTTTTTCTCTCATCACTGCAAATAGCCCGTCCAGCGTCTTTTGCGTGATGTAATCGTTCAGATCCTCGCCCTGCTTAGGCAGATACTCGCTCGCGCCCAGCCCGCGCGCGATATTTTGCACCGCTTCATTGCCCGCAATCTTGCTTTGCGCGAAGGAATTTAGACCGTTATACGCCGTCGCGAAGCTGTTTTTGCTCATCATATCGCTTACGATCGGTCTAAAAACCGCCCGCAGCTTCGCGCCCGATTTGCTCTGCAAATACTCGCTAAGCGCCGTGTCGCCGCCGCCGATGAGCTTTTTAACGTCGGCATCGCTCATAGATTTCAGATCTTGCAAAAATATCTTACTTGCGCCGCTAACCGCCTTGGTAGCGGCATCGTTCATACTCACGACGAGCTCGCGCTCCCATTTATCGCCGCCCATCTTTTTCGCGAGCTTTGCAGCGGCTTTGAGCGAAGGAGGAAGCTCGATTTTAGCGGTCTTGCTGTGGATGTAGCCCTTGGTGAGCTCGGCTACGGCGCGGTTCGTGGCGGAAGTGAGCAGGTCTTTGTAGTTTCCGCTCTGAGTCGCACCGAGTACGCCCGCGCCCTGCTTTAGGATATCCGTTACGTCCGCATGCGCGAGCGACAGCGACGCAGCAGCGAGTAAAACCATAATTTTTTTCATATTGCAACCTTTGGATAAAATTTGCGCCATTATGCCAAACTGCGGTAAACGCTCAGCCCGTGCTCGGTTTAAATTTACGCGCTGCGTGGACGAGCTGAGATAAAATTTTAGACTAAATTTAAAAGCGGCTTCGAGTTAAATTTTAAACGTCAAATTCCAAAGCTAAATTTACCCGCAAAATTTAAAGATAAAATTTGGCAGCGGGAGCTTTGCGCGCTTGCAGTTTAATTTAAAAGCGACGTTGCGA
This sequence comes from uncultured Campylobacter sp., assembly GCF_938017775.1. Classification (GTDB taxonomy): domain Bacteria; phylum Campylobacterota; class Campylobacteria; order Campylobacterales; family Campylobacteraceae; genus Campylobacter_B. The sequence goes on along the minus strand of NZ_CALIIU010000066.1, from coordinate 11,842 downwards.
CGACTTAAATTTTAAACCGCGCCCGATCGAGCGTCATTTAAAATTTACGCAGCGCGCATATCCTATCCTCAGCGTAAACGATTAAAATTTTATCAAACCCGCTGCAGTTCAAAGGCTCGCCGTAAATTTAAAGAGTTTAAATTTAAAAGCGAGCTGCGACTTTGGGCGCGATAAGCAGGCCTAAACCAGCCCTTGATCCAGCATCGCGTCGGCTACGCGGCGAAAGCCCGCGATATTCGAGCCCAGTACGAGATTACCCTCCGCACCGAATTCCTTCGAGGTATCATAGCTGGTGCGAAATATGTGACGCATGATCTCGCGCAGCTTGCCATCGACCTCCTCGAAGCTCCACGACGCCATCTGCGCGTTTTGCGCCATCTCAAGCCCGCTCGTAGCCACGCCGCCCGCATTCGCCGCTTTCGCAGGACCGAAAAGAAGGTCCTTTTGCGCGAGCATAAAATCGATCGCCTCAAGCGTGCTTGGCATATTCGCGCCCTCGCAAACCATGCGACATCCGTTGGCATAGAGAGTCTTTACGTCTTGCAGATTAAGCTCGTTTTGCGTAGCGCTCGGAAATGCCGCATCGCACGGCACGCTCCACACGCCGTTGCGGCCTGCGGGATAGGCGCTAACTGGGATAAATTTTGCGTTAGGGCGCTCTTTAATATATTCGCAAAGCCCTACGCGCAGCTGCTCTTTTAGTTTTTTAAGAAGCGCCACGTCGATTCCCTCAGCATCATAGATAAAGCCCGTAGAATCGCTTACTGTAACGGGCTTAGCCTGCATCTGATAGAGCTTTTCGGCGGTGTAGATCGCGACGTTGCCGGCGCCCGAGATCGTGCAAATTTTGCCGTGCAGCGAATCGCCCCTGGTAGCGAGCATCTCGTTTGCAAAATACACGGAGCCGTAGCCCGTAGCCTCGGTGCGCGCAAGACTACCGCCCCAGCTTAGTCCCTTGCCCGTAAGCGCGCCGTCGAATCTGCGGGTGAGCTTTTTATACGCGCCGTACATATAGCCGATCTCGCGACCGCCCACGCCGATGTCGCCCGCAGGCACGTCGGTATTGGAGCTGATTAGGCGGTGAAGTTCTAACATAAAAGCTTGACAAAATCTCATAATTTCGCCGTCGCTCTTGCCCTTGGGATCGAAATTTGCGCCGCCTTTTGCGCCGCCGATATTAAGGCCCGTGAGGGAATTTTTAAAAATTTGCTCAAACCCTAAAAATTTTAAAACGCCCAAATTTACACTCGGATGAAAGCGCAGACCGCCTTTGTAAGGGCCCAGAGCGGAGTTGAACTCTATGCGGTATCCCGTATGCACGCAGGGCTCGCCGCCGTCGCTCATATAGACGACGCGAAACATCATCGTGCGCTCGGGCGCCAAAATACGCTCTAAAATTTTATTTTTCACGTATCGTTCATCGCGCTTTAGAAGCGGTATGAGCGAGTATAAAATCTCGGTCGATGCCTGGATAAAGACCTCCTGACCGGGATTGGCGCGCTTTAAATTTAGCAGCAAGCCGTCGATGTAAGATTTCATAGTTCCTCCTTTTGAACCGGATTAAATTTTAATTTTTTGGCTTTAGCGATAAATTTTTTCAGCGCCAGCTCCTCGCGAACGCCGATCTCATAGCCTATAAATTTCAGATAATTTAAAATTTCACGCTCTTTTATGTCACGCGAAAAGGCGTAGCTTTGCAGGATATATCTTGGAATTTTAATGCGCGATCGTAAAAATTTCGTCGCCAGGCGCGAGTAAGCCTTATCGTTTTTCACGCAGCACAGCCGCCCAAAAACAAAGGGCAAGCCCGTGCGCTGCTGCCAAATTTCGCCCAAATCGTAGAATTTATCCTTGCCCTGCGAAAGCAGCGCCTTTAGAGCATTATCGCCGATTAGCACCTCGCCGCTAAGATCCAGCACGCGAGCTAGCATATTTGAGCTCATCGACGCGGGATCGAGCCTGGGCGCCGAGTTTTTGCGCACGAGCACGCTTAGCACTTCGCGCTTTGCGACGATTCCAAGAGGCAGCCTGCGGTATTTTGAGCGGCGGCTTTCGATGCTCGAGATCACCGCGGCATCTATACGCCTATAATAAAGATCGGCGCAGAGCTTGCTCGGCACCCCTTTTTTAAATTCTATCGATTTTTTAACATAAGACGGCAGCGGAAGTGATTTTAAAAATACGTGAAATGGGAGCAAATTTAGATAATCAATTTTGCCTAATAACATGACTTTCTCCGAATTTAGCGCAGGAAAAGAGGTTAAATTCCGGCGCTAAATCGGAATTTAACCAAAAATTTTAAAGTTTATTTGACCTCGGTGATCGGGATGGATTTGTATTTAATAAACTCCACTATGCCCTCACCTTTTTTGAAGTGGATGCTCACTCCGTCTTTGTTCTCCATATAGATGCCGTCTGCGGCACGCTCGCGCTTGAGGTTGTAGCTTTTGCCGCTATCGTCCTCTAGCACGGCGGTATTAAAATCGTCGTTTGAGCTAAGCGATAGTTTTTTGCCCTTATCATCGACGAAATAGAAGGTCTTTGCGTTCTCTTGAGTTATGGTTTTTTCGCTCTGTGCTTGCTTATTCATAGCGCTGTCCGGGGATTGGCGGAGCTGGTTTGAACCGCATCCTAGCAAAACTAACGCCAAAGCGGCGCACGATAGAACTTTAAACATATTTTTCCTTTAAATTTAGGTTACACTCGTTGATGAGTGCTTTTCGGATATCCCAAAGCTTTTGAGAGAGATCCACTTTGTAGCTCTGCGGATGGACGTTGCGAAGGTGCTCAAGCCAAAATTTACTCTTCTGCTCCTTACTAAAACGCGCGATCTCGCTTACCGTGCGGCGCACACCTACGAATTTGCCCTCCTTGAAAACGGGACGTAAGAGCTTATGCGCGCTGAAATTCGTTAAAATTTTACGCTTGTAGGTGTAAAGCGGGTGAAAAATTTCAAGCGGCGCACTCTCATCTATGCTCTCGCCGTCAAGCGTGATCAGATCGGCAAGCGCCATGCCGTTGTCTTTGTCGTAGAGCCTAAAGACCTGTTTGTAGCCGGGATTATTGATCTTGCGCGGATCGTTTGAAATTTTGATCTTAGCCACGATTTTGCCATCTTTTTCGATACCGCTTAGCTTATACACACCGCCTAGACTCGAACTATCTCCGCCCGTAATAAGCCTCGTGCCGATCCCCCAGCTATCGATTTTAGCGTCGAAAAGCTTGAGCTGATCGATCGCGTATTCGTCTAGATCATTCGACGCGGTGATCTTTGCGTTATTAAAGCCCGCGGCATCGAGCATCTTACGCGCCTGCTTGGTCAGATACTCTAGATCGCCCGAATCGATGCGGATTCCAAGCGGCTTATGACCGCTCGCATGCAGCTCCTCAAAAACCTTGATCGCATTCGGCACGCCGCTTCCGAGAGTATCGTAGGTATCGACGAGCAAAAGCGTGCTGTTCGGATAAATTTTAGCGTAGGCGCGAAACGCCTCCAGCTCGCTATCAAAGCTCTGAATCCACGAGTGCGAGTGAGTGCCGATCGCGGGCACGCCGAATTTCTTTGCGGCAAGCACGTTCGACGTAGCGCTGCAACCGCCTATAATCGCAGCCTTTGCGCCGTAGATACCGGCGCTTTGCCCCTGAGCGCGGCGCAAGCCAAACTCCATCACCGAATCACCCTTAGCGCTAAAGTTTATACGCGAGCTTTTTGTAGCGACTAGGGTTTGAAAATTTATAGTATTTAGGATCGCAGTCTCGATGAGCTGCGCCTCCATAATATTTGCCTTGACGCGAATTAGCGGCTCGTGCGGAAATACGATCTGCCCCTCATCCATGGCGTAAATTTCGCCGCTAAATTTAAAGCCTCTTAGAAATTCCAAAAATTCAGGCTTAAAGAAATTTAGACTTTTTAGATATGCGATGTCGTCGTCGCTAAATTTTAAGTTTTCGATATAATCCACAACCTCGTTTAAGCCGCAAAATATCGCGTAACCGCCGCCGCTTGGGTTTTTGCGATAAAAAACGTCAAAAACCGCCGTCTGATCGGGCTTTGTAAAAAAATAGCCCTGCATCATGCTAAGCTGATAAAAATCGGTAAGTAAAGCCAAATCTTTCATTTACGCCTCTTAAATTTAATCTCGCCTCGCGCAGGAGCAAGGAATCATAGCTTTTTAGCTTCTAGGCTCTTTTTATAAGCTGCAGCGTCGAAGTCTTTGACGCGAGCGACGCCGTCATCCACCGCAGCTTTTGCGACGGCCGTCGATATCACGGCAAATACGCGCGGATCGAAAGGATTTGGGATCACGTAGTCTTTACCGAATTTTAAGCTATCCTTGCCCAGCATCTTGCGGATTTCCGCAGGAACCTCTTCGCGAGCAAGATCTGCCATCGCGCGAGCGGCAGCAATTTTCATATTTTCGGTGATCTTTTTGGCTCTTACGTCAAGCGCGCCGCGGAAGATATACGGAAAGCCCAAAACGTTATTGATCTGATTTGCAAAGTCGCTTCTGCCCGTGCCTACGATCGCGTCGTTTCGTATTTCCTCGACCTCGCTTGGATAGATTTCCGGCACCGGATTTGCAAGCGCAAAAATGATTGGATGTGGCGCCATAGTCTTTACCATCTCTTTGGTTAAAACGCCCGGCTTGCTAAGGCCCAAAAACATATCCGCGCCCTTCATCGCGTCCTCTAGCGTGCGATCTGCGGTGTCTAGGGCAAATTCTTTCTTTTGCTCGGTAAGATCGGTGCGGCCCTTGTGGATCACCCCTTTGGAATCGAGCATTATGATATGTTTAGCGCCTAAATTACGATACATCTTCGCACACGCTATGCCTGCAGCGCCCGAGCCGCTGACTACGATCTTCATATCCTCGATCTTTTTGCCGCTGATGAGGGCTGCATTGATTAGCCCTGCGCCCGTAATCATCGCGGTGCCGTGCTGATCGTCGTGCATGATGGGGATATCGACGGCTTTTTGCAGCTCGCGCTCGATCTCGAAGCACTCGGGAGCTTTGATATCCTCTAAATTTATACCGCCGAACGTAGGCGCAAGCGCTTTGCAAATTTCAATTATCTTTTTAGGATCTTTTTCGTCGATCTCGATGTCAAACGCATCGACGCCGCCGAATTTTTTGAACAAAACCGCCTTGCCTTCCATTACGGGCTTTCCGGCGATTGCGCCGATATCACCAAGCCCCAAAACCGCCGTGCCGTTAGTGATGACGGCTACGAGATTGGCTTTATTCGTGTATTTAAACGCAGCCTCGTGATCACCTTCGATCACCTTGCAAGGCTCCGCGACGCCTGGCGTATATGCAAGCGCCAAATCCTCCGCAGTAGCGCACGGGGTTTTTACATTCGTTCCGATTTTACCGCCTATGTGGTACTTCAAAGCCGCTTCAACGTTTACTTTAGCCATTTTATAATCCTTTTTTGATTAAATTTGAAATTCTTGTTTTAACTTCGTCGCTTCCTAAAATTTCACAAATTTCAAAAATCGACGGACTTACGCTTCCCCCAGTGATCGCAACGCGCAGCGGCTGAGCCAGGTCTTTTAGCTTGGCGCCGTTTGCGTCCAAAAACCCCATCGTCCTTTCCTCGCACTCCTTTGCATTTAAATTTGCGCTTAGAGTATCCGAAAATTTTGCGAGTAAGCTTAGCGAACTTTCGGTTACAAATTTCTTATACGCCTTCTCGTCATAGCAGCTCGGGCGGTTTAGAAGAATTTTAATGCCCTCGGCCATCTCCACTAGCGTCTTTGCGCGCTGTTTGTACTGCTGGGCGATGAGATGTTTTTTCGCATGCGAGCGTATATCGACGCCGAATTCCACAAGCTGCATGGCAAGCTCATCATCGCTCGAGTTTTTAATATAATGCGCATTTAGCCACTCGAGCTTGGTTTGATTGAAGGTGCTAGCGCTCTTGCTAATATGGTTAGGATCGAAGTATCGCTTCATCTCCTCCATGCTAAAAATTTCATCATCCCCGTGGCTCCAGCCCAGGCGCACTAAAAAATTTAGCAGAGCCTGCGGCAGATAGCCCATGCGTTTGTACTCCATCACGTCGGTAGCGCCGTGGCGTTTGCTTAGCTTGCTGCCGTCGGTGCCGTTGATCATCGCGACGTGGTAAAATTTCGGGATTTTAAAGCCTAGCGCATTATACAGCACGATCTGCTTCGGGGTGTTGCTTAGATGATCGTCGCCGCGGATCACGTCTGTGACGCCCATCAGCGCGTCGTCTATCACGACCGTGAAGTTATACGTAGGCGTGCCGTCGGAGCGCGCGATGATGAAATCGTCCAAAATATCGGCGGCATTAAATTTTATCTCGCCCTTGATGCCGTCGTTAAATTCTATCATGCCGCTAAGCGGGGCTTTTATACGCACTACAGGCTCGATCCCAGCAGGCGGCGTGCCGGTAAAGTCGCGATAGCGATTATCGTAGCGCGGGCGCTCTTTGCGAGCTTCCTGCTGCGCGCGCAGCTCATCCAGCTCGTCCTTACTCATATAACATTTGTATGCCTTGCCCTCATCTAGCAGCTTTTGGACGTATTGTTTGTAAAGATCAAAGCGCGAGCTTTGATACACGATCTGCCCATCATAGTCCAGATCACACCACTTAAAGGCTTCCTCGATCGCCTGCGCGGCCTCCTGCGAATTGCGCTTCAGATCAGTATCCTCGATACGCAGCAGGAATTTGCCGCCGTTTGCCCTAGCGTAAAGATAACTAAAAAGTGCCGTTCTAAGTCCGCCGATATGTAAATATCCCGTAGGACTCGGCGCAAAACGAGTTACTATCATAAAATTCCTTTGCAAAAATTACCATTTAATGTTATAATCGCGATCTTGTAATTATAAAGCAAAAAGACTAAATAAAGGTTAAAAATGATAAAGAAATTGCTTTTTTCCGCAATGATCTGTGCTGTTTGTGCAAATGCCGAAGTAGTAAACGGCGTCATCGCCGTGGTAGATAATGAGCCGATCACCGGCTACGAACTAGCCAAAGTTCAAAAACTAACGGGCGCTTCGCCGCAAGCCGCGATGGAAATTTTAATCGGGCAAAAGCTGCAACAATCCGAGATTAAACGCCGCGGCATCGCGGTAAATGACGCGGAGATCGACGCGAGGCTCAAAGCGATCGCCGATCAAAATAAGCTTAGCTTAGACCAACTCAAAACCGCCGTGCAAAAGCAAGGTATAAACTACGATGACTTTAAAGCAAATATCCGCCGTACACTGCTTGAAGAAAAGCTCTATGGCTCAATATTCGCAGACATACAGCACCGCACGACCCCCGAAAATGTCAAAAAATTCTACAGCCAAAATAGTTCATTATTTACAACCTTCGATAGCATCACGCTAACCCGCTACATCGCAAAATCGCAAGCTCCGCTCGATAAGATCCGCACAAATCCGAAGCTCCGCCCAAGCGACGTGTATGTGATGAAGGGAACCCTCAAGGCCAATCAAATGGATGAGGGGCTCAAATACATCGTCACGAACGTCGAGCAGGGCAAATTTTCGCCGATAATCCCTACGCGCAACGGCTACGAGATGTTTTACGTAAACGACAAAAAAGGGCTTCGTACGCTTGATTTTGATAGCGTGCAAGATAGGGCGATCGAGGGCTACGTAACCTCCGAGCGCAAAAAAGCGGTCGCCGAGTTCAACGACAGACTCCGCTCAAACGCCAATATCCGCATCATCGAGCGCCCACAGGCAAAAGCGCAAGGCGCAAAAACCGCCCCAAAAGTTAAAGTGCAAAAAAGGCAATAAATTTTAAAATCCGATGCCGCGCATTAAATTTTGTAGAATTTAAACGCCGATAACGCAAGGGCAAGCACGCAGTTCGCCCTGCCATGCGTTAAATTTGATAAAATTTAAAGGATTTGCGTGATAGTAATCAACGATTTTACCGAACTTAAAAGCAATCCTAGAAATGGCGGCATAAGCGCTGCGAGCTTCGGCGCGAGCAAATTTTGCTCCCACATCGATGCCGCCTCAAAACTCGTCGCCGTTTGGAGCGATAACAACAGCGGCGAGGAGCTAAATTTTAAAATTTATACGAATCTACATCATCGTATTGACACAAATTATACTTCTTTGTTTTCAATGCAACATATTTTAACTCAACAACAATTTTTCTAATAATTTTCGTCTGTAAAAATATAATCTAAACGCATAAAACGCCTATTTGCATCGCTTATATAGTACAAAATAATACATCCAAATTAAGTCGTGCCTAAACCTCAATGCCGACTTCCTTAAATTTATCCACAAAAAAGGCGATTTTTTCAAAAACATTTTGCTTCACGCTTAGATACTTTGGATTTAGAGGACTCATTTTAGGTAAAATTTCGTTTAAATCAGTTCCGCTTTCGCTAGCATATCCGCGTTTTAACGACGCGCTAATATACCTTTTTGCAGCATTTTCATTTAAATTTAACGAGCCAATCAGTTCTTTTGCTTCGCGCGACATCTCGCCTTTTGCAAATTTAAAAAATGCCTCGACTACGCCTGCTCTATCTTTTAACTCGTCCAAATCAGTCCCGTTTATAAAATCTACTATTAGCCCCTCTTTTGAGCGATTTTCCAGGCTGGCGCGGATGATCCTGCGGATCTCTTCGGTAAGCGCGATCTTATCTTTAATCTTTTTATTGTGCTCAAATATTAACCCCAAAATATAGTCTAAATTTATCTCCTGCGACTTGAGTAGGTCAATCTCAAAGACCACGTCGTCCCAGTCCATCTTTTGCGTCTCTTTGCGTTCGCCCGCTCTTTCTTTTCTTAGCCAGTCTCTTATATCGTTATAGGTAGAGCGGTAGTCTTGGAGCGCTCGCACGCTAGGCACTTTTATGCTTTGCATCTCCTGCAAATCCTCTTCGCTTAGATAAAATTTTTCTTTAAATTCGCGCACGGCATTCTCATCATTCAAATTTACCCCTTGCAGAGCCTGCAGCGCCGCAAATTCGTCATAGTTTTGCAGAGCATTTTCTACGCGAAGATACTCGCCAAAAAGCTTAACAAAATCCTTTTTATCCTTTTGCGTTTCTATTGCGTTAGGATCTGAGAAGCGCGCCTCAAGCTCGCTCGTAACTTCTAGAAATCCTCGTCTGGCCTCGCCGGTAGCAGCATCGGTAAAGCCCTGCATATATTCCTTATAGCTTTTTTCCAAAATTACGTTTTTGGTACTGTTTTTACCAAAAAGCGTGATGGCATCGATCGTAGCTTGCTGCAAGTCTCTAAAAGTCACGATATTGCCAAAGGTCTTAGTGGCGTCTAGGATTCTATTCGTACGTGAAAAAGCCTGCATAAGCCCGTGATAACGTAAATTTTTATCTACAAATAGCGTATTTAACGTAGGTGCGTCGAACCCTGTTAAAAACATGCCCACAACCAAGAGCAAATCGACTTCTTGCTTTTTCATGCGTTCACTCAAGTCGCGGTAATAGTCCTGAAACGACCTGCCCTCGATGCTAAAATTCGTCCTAAAATAGGCGTTATAATCTTTTATCGCAGCATTTAAAAATTCTTTTGAGCTCATATCCATCGTCTCGGGTTCAAAATTTTCGTCCGCTATCTCTCCGGCAACGCCCTGCTCCTCGTTTTGCGAAAATGAAAAAATCGTCGCAACTTTTAGCGGTCGCTCTTTATCTTTTTGTAAATTTTTAAACGCCTCGTAGTATAGCTTCGCGGCTTCGATAGAGCTTACTGCAAACATAGCGTTAAAGCCTTTACCGCTTGCGTTTAGTCGGTGCGTTTTTTGCCTAAAACGATCCAGGATATACTGCGAAATCTCTTTTATACGATCAGGGTGCAAAAATGCCTCTTTACTCTCCGCAGCGCTTAGTTTTAGCTCATCTTTTTCGGTCTCAAATTCTCTAAATTTAGGTCTTACGTCGTTATAATCAACCTTAAATTTAAGCACTTTTTCGTCTCGTACGGCATCGGTTAATATATACGAGTGAAGCTCGCTTCCAAATACGCTTTGCGTCGTCTCCGCTCCTAGCGCATTTTGCGGAAATATCGGCGTACCCGTAAAACCGAACTGGAAAAATCTCTTAAATTTTTTCTTTAAATTTTTCTGTGCCTCGCCAAACTGCGAGCGGTGGCACTCGTCAAATATAAAAACGACCTCCTTTTGATATACAGCCAGCTCGCTTTCGCTTTTCATCAGATTATTTAGCTTTTGTATGGTCGTTACGATTATTTTACCGTCCTCTTTTTCCGTATTTCGTTTTAGTTCAGCGCAGCTATTTGAGCCGTTTACGCTATCTTTTTGAAATTTTTGATACTCTTTCATCGTCTGATAGTCTAGATCTTTACGATCTACTACGAAAAAGACCTTATCTATAAAATCAAGCTGAGTAGCGAGCCTCGCTGCCTTAAAGCTAGTTAGCGTTTTGCCCGATCCTGTCGTATGCCAGATATAGCCGCCGCCCTCCGGCTTTGCATAGCATTTACTAAGATGCGAGCTATTTATCTTCCACAGTATACGTTCAGTCGCTGCGATCTGGTATGGACGCATGATTAACAAGGTGTCACTCGCGTCAAATACGCAATATTTTGTCAGTATGCTTAAAAGCGTATTTTTCGCTAAAAAAGTCGCAGTAAAGTCCTTTATGTCCCTAATTGGCAAATTTTTAGAATCCGCCCAGTTGATAGTAAAATCGAAGCTAGTTTTATCGCGCTTTGTAGTATTTGCAAAGTAGCGCGTATCCGTGCCGTTTGAGATAACGAAAATTTGCAGGTATTTAAATAGCGAATTTGACGCGTTAAAGCTCTCTTTGGCATAGCGGTGGATTTGATTAAATGCTTCTCTTATCGCCACGCCGCGCTTTTTTAGTTCGATTTGCACCAGCGGCAAGCCGTTTACTAGGATAGTAATGTCGTATCTATTTGCGTGCGCGCCCGTCTGCTCAAATTGATTAATAACCTGCACGCTATTTCGCGCGATATTTTTCTTGTCCAGTAAATATATATTTTGTATATGCCCATCATCAAAAACAAAATCATAAATGTGATTGTCTTGGATTTTGCGAGTCTTTTCATTCACTCCATCGTTTGGCGCGTCAAGATACTCGCTAAGCAATCTAGTCCACTCAGAAGGCGTAAATTTAACCTCGTTTAGGCTTTCTAGCCGCTGTTTTAAATTTTCCAGTAGCTTTGCAGGAGAGTTTATGTCTTTTGCATACTCGTAGCCTTGCGCGACTAGATCGCTTATCAGCTCGCGCTCCATATCCGCCTCGCTTTGGTAGGTTGAGGGCTGGATTATCTTTTCATATTCGTCCAGGACTATAAAATTTTTACTCTCGGCTATCGGTTTGGTCTCTGTCATTTTTTTCCTTTGTTAGTTTTTTTATTTAAAATGGTATATTGAGCTAATTTTCTGAATTAAAAATCTTAATACTCTTTTGTCGTTATCGTTTGGCTCAACACTCTCTTCGGCAGAATGTTTAGAATGACTTGAAATATTAATCAGTCTTGTTTCATACGGTTTTGAATCTCCGCCTGGAGTATCCGGCAAGAGATCGCCCCAGCTTTTATAACCAAGAAAAGTAGAAGTTTTTTCCAAAATATTTCTTAGAAAATTAAAATGGTACTTCTTGATTTGATTATTCTCAATGGCTTTTTCTATCTCAGCCTTTAAATAAAGATGATAGGCGAACGGCGAATCATTATTTTGTTTATCTAAAACATATATTTCATCTTCGGTTTTCTTTAATAGATGCATGCTGCACCTTCTTTCCCTGCTTAGCCCATTATGTATCACATTATAAAATAAAGGGTTGTGAGTGGTAATTATAAATTTTATATTTGATTCGCTCTCTTTTATTCTTTCA
>NZ_CALIIU010000065.1 GCF_938017775.1 uncultured Campylobacter sp. | reverse complement strand
AAAAATTTCACAATTTCGCCCTTTTTATAATACGCGACGGTAGAGTTCGTCATCACGAAATATGCTTCGCCCTCGCGCCTAGCCGCCTCTATGAGCGGCAAGGGCACTAGGATAAACATTCGCAATACGCCTAGCTCTGGCGGCCCCACCACGATGATGGCAAAAAACAAAAATATTAAAAATACGCAGCACATCGCAGGGAATTGATATTTAACGTAATCGCGATATAGATGATCCGTGATGATTAATGGGGCTCTGTCATAATCTATGATTATGGTATTATCCTTACTCGAAAGGCTCGCGTCCTTGTCGGTATATGTTTCTGCGCTATCATCCGCAAGCTCCAAGCGGCCTAGCTTTAAATTTGGTTTTAAATTTAGATCGCAAGCATCAGGATTGTCACTATCTGTCTGCGATCCGCAAGACGCCTTCGCGCGCCTTCTGCGCAAGGCCTCTCTTAGCTCATCTAAATTATCGCTCAAATCGTCTCCTTAAATTTTGCCCGAAATTTTGCCACTCTTTTTTAGCCCGTTCCGCAAACAAACGCTGCAAAAAAGCGTCCGCAATGAATAAAATTTCGCTCGAATTTTAAAAGCTCCGTCTAGCCGAAGTTTACGGGATCCATATCGATTTCGACGGGCAGATGCTCAAGCGCGCGCGCGGCGTTGATTAGCGGCACGTGCGAGCTAGCGCGCAGCAGAATTTCAAAGCGAAATTTCGACGCGATATAGGCGATGCCCGCCTTGCCGTAGCCGATGATCTCAAAGCTCTCGCTCGTCTTCTCTTTCAAATACTGCACGGAATTTTCGGCAGTATTTTCGGCCGCTAAATTTATAAAATTTTGCGCGATCTCGTTTCTTTCAGGCTTTAAATTTACGCTACCTGCGCCTGCGTCGCAAGCTGAAATTTGCGCGGCATTTTTTAAATTTGAAACGTTTTGGCGGTTTAAATTTACATCGCCCCCACACAGATCCGAGCTTTGAAATTTAAAATTTGATATTTGCTTGCCGCTCTGCTGCGCAGAATTTTCTAAATTTAAAGCGCTTAAATTTGCTCTCCTAGCGTCTAGCCCGTCACGCGATGCAAACGCGCTGTCTCCCGCCTGTTTGCGGCGCAAAAGCTCAAGCGCCACGTTCATTATCTCGCTCGCCGCGTTTTCGTTTTTATGCGAGATCAGCACGCGCAAAAGCCGCATATACGGCGGATAGAGCCCCTCGCGAAACTCCGCCTCGTCGCGCAAAAAATCATCGTAGTTTTCGATATAATCCCTAAAAAAGCCACTCTGGCGCGTCTGTATGACGACCCTGCCCTGCCCCGAGCGACCCGCGCGGCCAGCCACCTGCATCGCAAGCGCCAGCGTCTTTTCGCGCGCCCTAAAATCGGGATAGCTCAGATGTTCGTCGATCCCCATTATCACCGCAAGATCCACGCCATGGTAATCGTGCCCCTTGCTAAGCATCTGCGTGCCTACCAGAATGTCGATTTTATGGGCGTTGAAGTTATTTAGCAGCGCCTCAAGCTTGCGCTGCGTGGTAATCTCATCGCGATCAAATTTCGCGATGCGGGCGCTTGGGAAACGCGCCGCAAGCTGTGCCGCAAGCTCGCCGGTACCGATCTTGCGCGCCTGCATCACCTCGCCGCCGCAGTTTTCGCAAGACGCCCTGTAAAACGTGCTAAAGCCGCAGTAATGGCACTTTAGCGCCGCAGCGTCCGCGTGATAGCTCATCCCGACGGCGCAAAACGGGCAGCGCACGATCTGCCCGCAGTTTTCGCAGACCATATATTTGTAGTTCGCGCGCGTCGGCAAAAACAGGACCGCCTGCTTGCCCGCTTCGAGGCTACGCCCAATCTCGGTTAAAATTTTGGAGCTCAGCGCCGTCTCGCCCTCGTCGAAAATGAAGCGCTTGGCACTGCTAAAATAGGTGCCGCGCAGACGGAAGTGCGGCTGCTTCGCGTAGGTGCTAAGCGCGGGCGTCGCAGAGCCCAAAACCACGCGGATGCCAAGCTTCTTGCCGACGAAAATCGCGGCATCGCGGGCATTTAGGCGAGGCGCGGCGGCGGATTTGTAGCTGTCGTCGTGCTCCTCGTCCACGACGATGAGCCCCAGATCGCTAAAAGGCAAAAACAGCGCCGAGCGAGCGCCCGCGATGAGCCGAATCTCGCCTGCGTTAAATTTCTCTAAAATTTCGCGCTTTTTTTTGGGCGAAATTTTAGAGTGCCATACGCCGAGCCGCTCGCCGAAATAGCTCTGTAGCCGCTTCGTCATCTGCGGCGTTAGCGAAATCTCGGGCATCAAAAACAGCGCCTGCTTGCCTGCAGCGAGCGCCTGCGCGATCAGCGCGATATAAATTTCGCTCTTGCCGCTGCCCGTATCGCCGAAAATCAGCGATGTCTCATTGGCTTCGGCAAATTTACGCGCTTGCTCCTGCGCGGGGGTAAGGTTTGGAATTTTACCTATTTGAAGCGGAGATAGCGACGGCGAGATGGAGCTTTGCGCGGTAGCGTCTAAATTTTGAATTAGGACGGAATTTTGCGCTGAAGTAGAATTTTGAATCGAAACGGAATTCTCTCCATCGGCAAAATCCCACTCTTGGATAGAATTTTGCGCGATGGCGAAATTTTGTTTATGCGCCGAACCCGGCGCAGCGGCAAAATTTATGGCGGTCTTCATGGCGGCGGAATTTTGATCTGATGTGAAATTCTGCACTGAAGCGGAATTTTGCCCGTCGTCAAACACCTGGATAGAGTTGGCGGTAGAATTTAACGCCAAATTTTGCGAGATAATATCTTGCGCCTGCTTCAAATTTTGCTTTTGCATGGAATTTGGCGCGATGACGGAATTTATGACAGTAACAGAATTTTCTGCGGTAGTAGAATTCCTCCTCAATTCAGAATTTTGAATTGAGGCGGAATTTTGTGTGGCATTAAAATTCCCATCGAGCGTAGAATTTTGTGTGGTGATGGAATTCTGCTCGGAAATAAAATTTTGTTCGCGGGTAGAAGCTTGTTTGCAAGCGGAGACCAACTCACCAACGGGAATTTGCTCGCAAGCGCAATTCCGCTCGGTCATAGGATCCTCCTGCAAATTCCGCAAATCCTGCGTCGTATCGCTCGCAGGCTCAAAAATCCCGAAAGCAACGCCCTTTTCGCAAACATAATAGTGTGCTATAAAATTTGCAAGTGCGATCTGAAACGGGCTAAATTTAAGCTGCGAAATCTCTAAAATTTCCTTGGTTTTGAAGTTTGGCTTTGCAACCTCGCGCAGAACCACGGCGGATTTGACGCTCGATTTTACGGGAACGGATACTATTTGATAAGATGGAATTTTAAAATTTGAACTATAAGTAAGCGGCTTTAGGCTGGCGCCCAAAACCGCAACTTCATAATAGAGCATTTAGCTATTGAGCTAAGGATTGACAAAGAGGCTGTTGATGATTGCAGTCGAACGAACCGACATTAGCCGTTGAGCCCGCAGGTCTAGAATCAGCAGTCGGATAGTAGTTAAAAGTAGTTGATTGACCGGCAACGGTAGCTGTATATGTGGATGTCGCATTAGCATTACCGTTTGCAACTAAGCTCCAGCCGTTTCTGCCACCAGCTTTCATTGGATAGATGGGCTGCTGCAAAACACCTTCAAAAAGCGTGCCGGCTACATCCGGATTAGCTTCTAGACCAGGCCACGTAGTCACGCCCCTCATCATATTCTCGCTTCTAACTAGCGAAAGCCCGCTTCTAATAGCAGCGATGTCTCCGCGCATCTTAGCGATCGTAGCATCATCGCGCGTAGCGGCTAATCTAGGCACCGCAATGCCCGCCAAAATACCTAAAACGACGATGACGAAAACAAGCTCTATCATCGTAAAAGCTTTTAAATTTTTCATGTTAAATCCTTTGATTTAAAGTGAGATGATTATAGCCAAATTTAAATAAAATTAATTTTAGTTAAAGAAAAAATCCTGCATTTTAAATGGAATTTTGTGAAATTTCATTAAATTCTGCGATTTTTTGTCCGAATTTTACGGATGTATCAGCCGAGATTTCAAATTTCAAAAACTCGTTTTGCGCTACGAGCACGATCGTTGAGCCCAGCTCAAAATTTCCCAAATGATCGCCCTTTTTAAAGTTTAAATTTTCATATTCGTAAAGCGCCTCAGCTCTACTTGCGCATGCATTCGTTTGTATTCGCGCATCGAAATCAAATCTCATCTTACCTACGTTTAAAGCACCCACGAAGACCATCCACAAAATCCCGCCATTTCGCATTTTGCACTTTAAAATCACGCGCTCGTTTTTAGCGTAGAGGTTTGGAATTTTAAGTAAAAATTTCTTCGCCACGCTGTAAAGATCAGCAGGTATGTAAAGCGCCTGCAGCACGCTCAGGTCGCACGGCGCGTGATAATGATGATAATCGCGCGGGCTTAGATAGATGTTTGTGTAGCTTAAATTTACGCTCTTTGTATTTTCGCCGCCTTGGGCGTCCTCTGCGCTCGTTTCGAGGCTCGCGCTATTTTCATCTCTGTAAATTTCAGCTCGCACGCCGCTCGCGGAATAAGTTGCGCCGTTTTCATCGCCCATAATTTTTACTTGCACGGCGCGAAATTTCATCCCTGCGCCAGCATCTTTTGCGCATCCGGTTCCAACCTCGCCGCTCCCGTTCGTAGCAACCGCCCCGCCATCTAAATTTTTAACCGCTCCGCCGCTTTCGCTTGCCGCAAACGTGCGCCCCAGCAGCTCGCTAAGGCTATATTTGCAGCCTTTTACGCTAAAAGCTCGCAGATCGGCGCAGGTCCCACTCTCAAAGATCACGCCGTCGCTAGGGCTTATAAAAGCTCGCTCGTCTGCCGCTATCTCGCGCGGACGTAGCAAGCGGCGAGTAAAAAGCGCGTTTAGGCTCGCGTAGCTTTGCGGCGGATCAAATTCGCTCATATCAATTTTGAAAAATTCCACATATTTGCGGTTGATAAAATTTTGTATAAATTTAGGGAATTTCAACGCGGCGATAACCCCAAAAATCCTCGAAATAAAACTTCTCATCTATGCCTTTCTAAGCTTAAGCAGCGCGATCTCGGCATCCGCAAAGACCCTTATCGGAGGGCCCCAAAACCCTACGCCGCTGCTTACGTAAATTTGCTTCAGCCCGTCGTTATACAGCCCGTAAAGATACTTCTGGCTAAGTAGCACCAAAAGCGTCCACGGAAAAATTTGCCCCGCGTGCGTATGTCCGCAGATACACAGATCGACCTCGTCGCGCACGAAGTCCACGACGTATTTGGGCTGATGCGCGAGTAAAATTTTAGGCTTATCGGGATCCGCCTGCGCTAACGCAGCACTTAGATCGGGCTGCATGTATCCGAAGCGAAAGCCGCTAAGATCGTGCACGCCCATTAAATTTAGCCCCTCAAATTCCACGCTTTCGTTTTGCAGCACCCGCACGCCCGCTTTTTGCATTGCCGCGATAAGCCCGCTTGCGTCGCCGCGGTAATACTCGTGGTTGCCCGTGACGAAAAAGATGGGTTTTTTGATCGCCTCAAGAGGCTGCAAAATATCCCCGAGCTCATCCGAGCGCAGATCAAACATATCGCCCACGATCAACAGCGCGTCGTAATTTAGCGAGTTTATCTGCGCTACGACGCCTTGCAAAAACTCCTTTTTCAAAAACTCGCCCAGATGCACGTCCGAGATGACGGCAAAACTTAGCTCGCGAGCTAAGTTTTTGATTTTTATTTCGCGCTCGGTGATTTTTGGAATTTTTAGTGCATTATAAAGCCCCTTAAAAATATAGCTAAACGCCATTATCACAAAGGTTACGTCGATGAAGGTTTTTAAAAATTTTCGCCTGTTTTCGCTAAATTTAATCACATGCGCAGCGGCACTTAGCACATCGTAAGCAAGGCAGATAAAAAAGAGCGAAAAGGACGCTGCCATGCAAAATACGCATAGCTTATAAAGCAGCTCGTTTTTAAAGCTTCCATTAAGCCCAAAACCCGCAAAAAATATTGCATCTAAAATTGCTAAAGATACGCAAAGTAAGCTCAAGACAGGGCGAAAGATCACAAAATTTTTATATGGTGTAAAGCGCGCGCTGATCGATCTGTAGACGTAAAGATTAAAAAACAGAAATAAAACCGTGCCGACGATCGGGAAAATATAGGCGCTTTTCAAACTCTAGCCTTGGATATACTCGTCCAGCTTATCTTTATCAAAGCCCGTGATTTCTTGCTTATCGTCTAAAATTAGCGCGCCGCTCTTTTTAAATTTAGTGATGGTGCGCGAAAATGTTTCGGGGGTAACATTTAGAATTTTGGCTATTCTAGTGTATTTTGTGCTCATAAAAATATCGAAATTCTCGTTGATAAACTTAGCGATCTTGCCGTCGCAGCTAAGCACGACTTGATTATCAAAGACCGCATTTAGCGCTCGGATCTTCTCAGACATCGATTTTAAAAGCTCCAGGCAAATCTTTGGATCGCTCATAAACTCGTTTTTAAATTTTTCATAATCGATCTTTAGCACCTCGCCGTTTGTTGAAAACACGCCGCTTGCAGGATAGCTCGTCTCTTCGAAATTTACCATCTCCGCCACGAGCGAGATGGGGCGGATCTCGCGCATATGGATCTCACGCCCCTTTGCGGAGGTTTTATAGATTTTTAAAATTCCTTTTAGCAGGATCAATAGATACTGCGAGCGCTCGCCCTCGAAAAATAAGATTTCGCCCTTTTTGTAGCTTTTGTGGATGCTAATCTGCCCCAAACGATCGATTTGCACTGCGCTTAGAGCTTTAAAATAAGGAATTCTCTCAAGCATCGCCGTAACCTATTTTTTAAGCAGGTCTCTTATCTCGGTAAGAAGTTTAATCTCTTCGCTAGGCTCGGCAGGTGCGGCAGGCTCCGGCGCAGGCTCGGCAGGCTTTTTAAGCTTATTGATCGCCTTGATCGCGCAGAATATACAAAACGCGATGATTATAAAATCGACCGTTACCTGGATAAACGAGCCGTAGTTTATCGTAACGGCCGGGGTCTGCCCTACCGCTTCTTTTAGCACGATCTTAAGATCTGTAAAATTCATGCCTCCCGTAAGAAGTCCTAAAACTGGCATCATGATGTCGCTTACTAGCGAGGTTACGATCTTGCCGAAAGCCCCGCCGATAACGACGCCCACCGCCATATCGATGACGTTTCCTTTCATCGCGAATTCTTTGAATTCCTGAATGAAACTCATATTGTCTCCTTAAATAAAATGCGCCGATATTAGCCTATTTTTGCTTTGTTTTTGCTTTTTATTAGGAAGTAAAAAGTATAATCCCAGCTTAAATTTAAACCCAAAGGACCTAAATTGTATCGCTTCGCTCCGTCGCCCACCGGCGATATGCATATCGGAAATTTACGCGCGGCTATTTTTAACTACATCTGCTCGCTGCAAGATAAAAGCGGCTTTATTTTACGCATCGAGGATACCGACACTGCGCGCAATATCGAAGGCAAAGACCAAGAGATCATCGAAATTTTAAAGCGCTTCGGCATCTCGTGGCAGAGCCTGTATTATCAAAGTAAAAATTTAAAATTTCATCAGCAGTTCGCAGCCAAGCTGCTCTCCGAGAAAAAGGCGTTTTGCTGTTTTTGCAGCGAGGAGGAGCTTGAGGCGAAAAAGCAAGCCGCCAAAGACGCAGGTGAGGCGTATCGTTACGACGGACGCTGCGAGTATTTAAGCGACGAAGAGGTACTAAACTGCGACAAGCCCTTTACCATCCGCCTTAAAAAGCCCGATCACGCGCTGGAATTTACCGACGCGATCAAGGGCCGTATCGCATTTGAGCCGCAGAATATCGACAGCTTCGTCATCATGCGCGCGGACAAAACGCCAACTTATAACTTCGCCTGCGCCTGCGACGATATGATGCAGGGCGTGAGCTTCGTAATCCGCGGCGAGGATCACGTTTCAAACACGCCAAAGCAAAACTGGATCCGCGAGAGCCTTGGTTACGAGGGTGAGATCAAATACGCACACCTACCGATCATATTAAATTCCCAAGGCAAAAAGATGAGCAAGCGCGAAGCTAGCTCCTCGGTAAAATGGCTGCTTCAAAGCGGCTACCTGCCCGAGGCGATCGCGAATTATCTGATCCTACTGGGCAACAAAACGCCGCGCGAGGTCTTTAGCATGGATGAGGCGGTGGAGTTTTTCGATATCGCTAAAATTTCAAAAAGCCCGGCGAAATTTGACGAGGATAAACTAGCCTTTATAAACCGCGAGCATATCAAAAGAGCGAGCGAGCAGCGCCTGGCTGAGCTTTTTGAGCTTGAGCCGAAATTTGCGCCTTTGATAAAATTTTACACTCAAGAAGCGAGCCTAATCCCGCAGATTAAAGAGAAGATCGCAGCGATCTACGGCGCGAAAGATATCCCGCAGGAGTGGGCGGCGCAGGCGCAGGCGCTGCGAGAAGCGATCTTAAATTTATTAAGCTCAAACGGCGCTCCAATGGAATTTAATGATTTCAAAGCGGCGCTTTCGCAGGCTACAAATTTAAAGGGCAAGAGCCTGTTTATGCCGCTTAGATTTTTACTAACCGGCGCGCCTCATGGACCGGAGCTTAGCGAGCTGTATCCGCTGATCCGCGCTGATTTAAAGGAGATACTTGATGCTACTAAATAGCGTATTTTACGGCATTTTAGTGAGTATTCACTACGTGATTCAAGCTTATATGATGCTAATTTTCGTCGCCTGCGTTTTGAGCTTCATCCGCCTAAATCCGTTCAGTAAATTTTATAAAATCTTCCGCGCGATCTCTGCGCTTACGGAGCCCGTGTTCGCGCTGGTGCGCCGCTATCTGCCTACGACTTTCGGCGGGTTTGATCTTTCGCCGCTTCTTATCCTGCTCGTGCTTAACTTCTTTGATAGTGCGATAATCTATATCATCAATAGGACGGTCATTTGAAAATATTTCTGAAATTTAGCCTTGTTTTAGGACTGCTGTGCGCCGCAAGTAGCGGTAAAATTTTAAGCTACGAACAGATCAAAGACGAGCCAAAATCGCTAGCCAAGGACTATTACATCTATCGCCTAATAGATGAGACGAAATACAACAAAGCGGAGATTAAAATTTTAAAACAAAGTATCTTTCGCTACAAAGGCAAGCTAAAAGATAAGCTAGATAGAATTTTCGGCGCCATTCGCCCTCCTAAGCGTCCGGATCGCTGCGCAGGAGTAACGGCAGCAAATATTTTAGATGCAAATTTAACCTGCAAAAAGGCGCGCTCCTATCCAAATTTTATCGCCAAGCTAAGCCCGTCGGTGCGCGAGACGCTCGCTTCGCAGCTTGAAAAGCACCAAGACGCGGCTTCGCGAAATGCCGTAAATTTATTGCGCGGATTTAATGACAAAAATCCAAGTGAGTATTTTATGCAGAGCCGCAACGCGCAAAACTACTTTTTATATTACGACTACTTAAAAGGCGCGGGCAAAGACGCTCTGATCGACATCGACGCCGACGCAGCCTTCGTAAGCGAACTAGCTTCACAAAAAGGCTTCAAAGCGGTTCTTAACGATGCGCTAATCAACCGCAAATACCCGCACTTGCGCCGCTCGCTCACGGGCGTCGATCCGCTAACCGTGGAGAAGGACGTAGCGTTTATGCTCGGCGTAAATGCCGTCATGCAGGACGACGAAGGGGCTGCGCTTGCGTTTTTTAACCGCGCGGCGGCGAGCTTTGAGAAACCTCACGACGTGCACAATGCGAAATTTTGGATCTACCTGCTAAACGGAGACCAAAATGTCTTGCGCCAGCTTGCTAGCAGCGATTATTACAGCCTCTACGCGCTTTATGCCAAGGAGGTCTTAGGAGATAAGAATTTAAACATCATCATCCCAAATCCCGCTAAAAATTCCATCGAGGGCTACGATATCACCGATCCTTTCGCTTGGGTTCGCACGAAAAATAGCGCCGATAGGATGTCTCGCGAGCAGCTTTTGGAATTTGCCAAAAAATTCGAC
>NZ_CALIIU010000064.1 GCF_938017775.1 uncultured Campylobacter sp. | reverse complement strand
ATTTTCGTTTTAGAAATTCCGGGCTCGGTTGTCCACCTACGTTATACTGCATAAGCAGCTTTAAAATCGGTTCGTAATTTGGAGTGCCCGGAAATGTATCATATAATGAAAAATCATATTCGGTAATATCAAATCCGTCCGTCGGTTCCGCTTTATCATTTAATATTCCCTCAGGCACGACCTTCTTAATATCGTTTCCGTACCTTAGACCCACCGTAGAGTTTTGAAATTTCCAAATATATGGCTTGTAGCCGCTTTCTAATGCCATCTTTGCTATCTCATACATATTCGTATTCGTAAGATATGAAAAGAAATAATTCGGCTCTCCTATACTAATCATAGGGTAGTCGGTATCATAAATCAACGTAAAATTTCCATCGTCACTTATTTGCAAAGATTTTATATGGTTATAATTCGGCGGAAGCAGTCTGTTTCTAACGACTTCCGCCTCTTCAAATTTAACGCCGTTATCCAAAAGTAGTCTTACTGCTTTGGTAGCATTATTTTCTATCGCATAAGCCATAGCGGATAGCTTGTATTCGTCTTTTTTATGTATATCCGCACCTAGCTTTATAAGCTCTTGAGTGGTATTTGTATCATCCTAAAAGCTAGAATACATCACGGGCGTTACCCCTCCGTCCATAGTGTGATCGACAGATAGATTATTATCTTTCATAAATTTTAAAATTTTATCAGTTTGCTTGCTTTTTAAAAGTCTTTTTAGCTCTACGTCTATGGCGGGTTCTTTAAATACGTTTTTCGGGTTTGAATTGTAATCTATATCCCAATGTCTAAATGCAAAACTTTGCATCTCCGCTTCGCTTACATACTTATCAAGTCCCGCTTCTTTAGTAGTATCGGAGCCTATCGTAATAGTGTAGTGAGATTGAGATTTATGAAGTCCTACTCTTCCGCTTACGAATAGATACAAAATAAGGCAAGCAAAAACTGCGATGAATTGCAATATGGCTTTTAGATATTTCAAAATTTCCCCTTAGAATTAATTAGGAGGATTATATCTTAAATCAAATTAAATCGAAATTTTACATGGCGGGCGGGTAAAATTTTATATAAATTTAGCCCGCAAGCCTTGAAATTTGAGCAAATTTAGAACATAAACGTGTATTTAAATTTTAATAGCCCTATCCCAGATCTTGCAGCAAATCCGCCAAGCTGACGCCGGATAGGGATTTTTTAAAATCATTCTGAATGCGAGCAAAGCGCGGCGCGAGTACCGCCTCGATCTTGCCGCCCACGGGGCAGGCGCTAGGCGAGCCTTTGTGCAGGCGAAACATCGCGTTCTCCTCGCTCACCGCCTCGTAAATGTCTAAAAGCGTGATGAGCCGCACGTCGCGAGCCAGCGTGATGCCGCCCACACCCGCGGTCGTGAGCACTAAGGCTGCGTTTCTTAGCTGCGAGATCAGCTTGCGCGCGATGGCAGGGTTTATCCCCGAGCTTGCGGCGACGAAATCGCCCGTGACCTTCTCCTCGCGAAAATACGCGACGCAAAGCATGATGTGAACCGCGAGTGAAAATTTTATACCTACTTGCATAACCGGCCTTGATTTAAATTTAAAACCGCACGTTAGTTTCGTGCGGCGTTATTTTAGCTAAATTACACAAAATTTAAGCTCACGCTCTCTCGCCGACGGCGGTAAAACGCTTTTGCACGAAAACGCCGTTTTTTAGCTCGTCTATGACCGCAAGCGCTAGGTCTGCGTAGCTGATGTAGCTCTCGTTTTTGGAGTTTAGGATTAGATTATCGCCGCCAAGGACGTATTTGCCCGTGCGAGCGCCCTGATCGTCGTATTCGCCGGCCGGGCTTACGTAAGTCCAAAGCACATCGGTTCTGCCTTTTAGCTCGAAAAACGACTCCGCCGTAGCCTTTGCGACGCCCATATACTCAGGCGGGAAGTCAGACGTATCCATAGCCATAGTGCCTTTATCGTCCACATATAGCGTACCCGCGCCGCCGATAACTAGTAGCCTTGTTTTCGTACCGCTAAGCGCGTCTGCGAGGTGTTTTGCTACCTTTTTATGAAGCGGAAATGTTTCGGGCGTCCATGCCGCAAATGTGCTGATGACTGCATCAAAGCACGCTAGATCGGGCCTTGCTAGCTCAAAAATATCTTTGTAGACGACTTTTATATCGCTATTTTTATACTCTTTGTTTCGCACGATAGCCGTTACGTCATGCCCTTGTTTTAGGGCCTCTTGCACCAAATTTAAACCTGATTTTCCGTTTGCTCCGATGATTGCTACTTTCATTGTTTTTCCTTTAAATTTAATTTGTTTGATCGCACAACCGCCGCGGTTAATGCGCCCGCACATTTGGCGCCGTCTTGCCGCGCCTCACAGTTTAAAATTTACGCTCGCATTTTGTCGCGCGCCTTGCGAAATTTACAGCCAGCTCGGCTTTACATCGTCGTTTATCACGCCGTCGCCGTTAGTGTACTGCTCCAGGCTGCCGCGTTTGGCTTGGATACAGATAAACTTCATCCCCTGCGCGCCCGCCTTGAAGCACCTTTTGCCGTCCGGATCGATGCGGATCGCGTCGCCCTCACCCACCGCCTTCTCCTCGCCGTCTATAAAGAGCGTGCCGCCGCCTTTTAGCACCAAGTAAAGCTCCTCGTTTTGCTTGTGCGAATTCACGAACGGCACGCTCGCGTTTGCGGGAAGTTCGTTGATAGAGAGCTCACAGCCGCTTAAGCCTAGAGCTTCTTTTAGCTCGACTCTCGGTTCGTTTTTCGTTGAAACGATTTTGTAGTTTGACATCTTTTTCTCCTTAGATTTTTGTTGTAATGCTATAACTTACAACCGATGAGCGAAGTATAGTCAAATTTTGTTGTAATGTCAAGAGTTACAGCAAAAATTTTCAAAAAAAATTGACGCGAATTTTAAAATCAGCTAAAATCCGCGCGATTTTAACCGAGGGATTTTTATGCAAAATAGCGCATTTAAGACGTTTGCGATCGGTTCCAACAACGTGCCGAGGCTGATAGAGGGGTTTAACAAGCTAAAGATATCGAAAGCGCACAAGCGCCGAGTCAGAAGGCGATATGGATAAAATTTAAGCGCTTTTTTGGGTATAATGTACCAAAATTTACCGAAAACGAGGTCAAAATGCACGAAAATCACGCCCGTTGCGCGCATTCGCACACGTCAAATAAAACCGTTTTGAGAAATTCCTTCCTTATAATATCCGCTTTTATGCTGGTCGAGGTCGTGGGCGGCTTCGCGACGAACTCGCTCGCCCTGCTCTCCGACGCCGGGCACATGCTATCAGACGCTGCGGCACTCGGACTTTCGCTGTTTGCGTTTAAATTCGGCGAACGCAAAGGCAATCTACAAAAGACCTTCGGCTACAGGCGGATCGAGATTTTGGCCGCGACGATAAACGCCGTCACACTCATCGTCATCGCCGTTTTTATCGTCATTGAGGCGGCGCGGCGCTTCCAAAACCCGCCCGAAGTAGCCACCGCAGGTATGCTTGCCATCAGCACGCTGGGGCTCGTCGTAAACATCGTCGTGGCGCTTTACATGCTGCGCGGCGGCGACGTGAGAGAAAACGTCAATATGCGCGGCGCCTACCTGCACGTACTTGGCGACGCCCTGGGCTCGGTGGGCGCGATCGCGGCTGCGCTAGCGATGATGTGCTTTGACTGGGGCTGGGCGGACGCGGCGGCTAGCGTGCTCGTGGCCGCGCTCATCGTAAAAAGCGGCTGGGGCGTGCTAAAAGACAGCCTAAACATCCTGATGGAGGGCTCGCCAAAGGGCGTGTGTCTGGACGGGCTCGTCGCGCAGATCAGGGGCGTGGACGGCGTGCTTTCGGTGCACGACCTGCACGTCTGGAGCATCACGAGCGGCGCAAACGCGCTCACGGCTCACGTGGTGGTCAGCGGCGAGCTGAGCGTGCGCGAGGCGGAGCGGATCTTGCGCGAAATATCGCATGAAATAGAGCATCTGGGCATCACGCACACGACGCTACAGCTTGAAAGCAGCGATAACGAATGCGCTGACGAGCTCATCTGCGAAGTAAGATCAAATGGCGATAGCGGGCATTTGGGGCATAGTCATTAAATTTTGGATTTGGAATTTTGCTCAACTTATAGTTTTGAAATTTAGCTTGAGTTGGAATTTAAAATTTGGCTTGAGTTTTAAATTTTAAATTTTGCCCGCACCGTGGAATTTCGGAATTTTAGAA
>NZ_CALIIU010000063.1 GCF_938017775.1 uncultured Campylobacter sp. | reverse complement strand
ATGAATGAATCCAATTTCAACAGACGCGATTTTTTGAAATCGGCCTGTATCGGCGTCGGCGCACTTAGCCTTAGCGGCTGCGTGGATACCGACAAGAGTAAAAGCGCAGACGGCGGCAACGAAGGCGGCCTTCCTAGTGTGGACGTACTTATCATCGGCTCGGGAGGCGCGGGTCTGCGTGCAGCCGTAGCGGTAAGAAAGAGTAATCCAAATCTTAGCGTCGTCGTAGCTACGAAGATGATGCCTTCGCGCAACGCCACCTGTATGGCGGAAGGCGGTATCAACGGCGTTACGAGTTTCAGTGGCGGCGATTCATACAAACTTCACGCCTACGACACCGTAAAAGGCGGCGCATATCTTGTAGATCAGGACGCCGCGATTAAATTTTGCGAGCTTGCGGGCCCTACGATTGCCGAGATGGATTATATTGGCACGCTGTTTTCCAGAAATGCTAGCGGCGGCGTGGATGGCAAAGAAAGCGGCGTCCCTGGCGGCGTAGCGCAGCGCTTTATGGGCGGCGCGTCTAAAAAAAGATGCAACTACTCCGCCGATAAGACGGGTCATATCTTGATGCACGCTTGTTTTGACGATGCGGTCAGCAACGGCGTGAAATTTCTAATTGATCACGAGCTGCTTGAGATCAGCGCGCCTGAGGGCAAATGCGAGGGCGTCGTGCTTCGAAATATCCAAACCGGCGATTTTTATCCCGTGCTTTGCAAAGCCTTGGTAATCGCTACGGGCGGATATACGAGGATATTTTACAACCGCACCTCGGTGCCTTATATAGCTACCGGCGACGGCATCGCGGCGGCGCTGCGCGCAGGTCTTGGATTTAGCGATCCCGAGATGGTGCAGTTTCATCCCACAGGCATCAAAAGCGGCGGCGCGCTCATTACCGAAGCTGCGCGAGGCGAGGGCGGATATCTGCTCAACAACAAAGGCGAGCGCTTTATGAAAAATTACCACGAAAAGATGGAGCTTGCGCCGCGCGATGTCGTAGCTCGCGCGATCGAAACCGAGATCCGCGAGGGCAGGGGATACGGCGAGGGGCTAGGCGCATACGTGCTACTTGATGTAAGGCATCTCGGAAAAGATAAAATTTTAAAAGCCCTTCCTAAGATCAGACACACCGCCATTTTATTTGAGGGCATTGATCTGATCGAGGAGCCGATTCCGATTCGTCCTACCGCTCATTACTCGATGGGCGGCATCGAAGTCGCAAAATTTGACGATATGAGCACTAAAATTTCGGGGCTTTATACCGCGGGCGAAGCGTCTTGTATCTCGATTCACGGCGCAAACCGCTTGGGCGGAAATTCTTTAACCGACGCTGTCGTAACGGGCAAGCTTGCAGGGCTCGGCGCAGCGGATTATGCTGCAAAACAAAGCGGCTTCGGTGACGGTAAAAGAGCGAGCGAGCTCGCGCAAAAATGGCAGGCTAAATTTAAGCAGATCGCAAACGGCTCGGGCAAGGCAAATGAGATGTATGAGTTGCGCGAAGAGCTAGGCGCGCAGCTTTGGGATAATATGGGTATCTTTAGAACCGGCGAGAAGCTAGATCTGCTTTCGCAAAATTTAGAGGATATCAGAGCGCGCTACGACGAGCTGCACGTCGCGGATGCAAATCCGGTTATGAATACCGCATTTACCGACTACGTCGAGCTTGGAAATTTAATCCTGCTTGCGCGCTGTGCGTGTTTGGCTGCGCAAAAGAGGCTGGAAAGCCGCGGCGCGCATACCAGAGAGGACTATCCGAAGCGCGACGATAAAAATTTCTTAAAGCACAGTATCGTGACGATGAACGACGCAGGAGAGCTAAGCTTGGGCTACAAAGAGGTCGTCGTTACGGAATTCTCTCTTGACGGAAGGAAACCTCAATGAAATTTATCATAGACCGCTTCGACGGAAGCAAAAATTATAAGCAAGCCTACGAGCTTAGTTTAGAGCAGATCAAAGGAAAGACCCTGCTTGGAGTTTTGCAGTTTATTAAGCAAAATTTAGACATCACTTTAAATTTTACCGCAGCGTGCCGTATGGCGATATGCGGAGCTTGTGCCGTGAGGGTAAACGGGCACTCATATCTTGCCTGCGATACCAAGATGGAGGCTCTGCTTGCGGAGTATGAGAACCCGGATAACTTTACGATCTCGCCGCTAAATAATTTCCGAGTGATTTCGGATCTAGTGGTGGATTGGGAGCCTAGTATCGAGAATTTAAGGAAGATCAAACCGACCATTACGCCTAAGAAAGAATTTAGCGCCGATAAGGGCTGTAAGCAAAGCCCCGAGCAGATGGAGCGCGTCAAAAAGCAGTGGGATTGCATACTTTGCGGCTGCTGCGCTAGCGAATGCAATAAGCTTGGAGCCGATGCGAGCGATTATATGCAACCTTTTGTTTTTACGCATGCTAACCGCGCCGCGTTTGATTCAAGAAGCAGGGACGCTATGCCTCATCTAAAGCCTGCGGTGCTAAACGGATTATGGTTATGCGTGCACTGCCAAGAGTGTGCCGATCGCTGCCCTAAAGGCATAAGCGCCCAAAGCGACATCACCGCACTTCGCGCCCTAGCGATGAAAAAGGGCTTAACTGCAGGAAGCGGTCCTGGTCATGCCGAGGCGTTCTTGCTAGATATCGTAGAGGGAAGCGGAAGGTTAAACGAGATCAAGCTTGCTTTAAGAAGCGAAGGCGTATTTGCAAATATGGGCAAGATGGATGTAGCGGCAAATTTGATGATGGCGGGTAAGATGAATCCTCTTCATGCTTTCGGCGAAGAGGAGATCGAGGGACATGCGCAGCTCGTTAAGATGATAGAGGCCGCACGTAAGGCTCAAGCTAGCGGCGAGATAGAATAAGGAGGAGAGGATGAATAACGAATTTGCATTTTTCCCGGGTTGCGTTTTAAGTCAAGCCGCAAAGGAGTCTAAAATTTCACTTGAAGCGATCGCTCCGGTACTGGGTATTAAACTTCACGAGATAAAGGGCTGGAGCTGCTGCGGGGCTAGTCAAGCTCAATGCGTCGATCCCATGGCAAGCTTGGTAGCCAATGCTAGAAACATCGCGCTAGCCGAGGGTATGAATATGCCTCTGCTAACTACCTGCTCCACCTGTATGCTAACTCTAACTAAAGCAAAGCTAACTTTGGATAAGGGTGCTAAAAGCTATATCAATACCTTTTTAAAAGAGGGCGGTATGCAGTATCAGGGAAGCACCGAGATAACGAGCTTGCTTTGGGTGCTATATCAAAGCTTAGACACGTTAAAAGCTAAAGTCGTTAGACCGCTAACAAATTTAAAAGTAGCGCTATTTTACGGCTGCCACTCATTAAGACCGGAGCGCGAGCTTAAAAAAGAAAGCTCGACCAATCCGAAAAGCTTTGAAGCGGTAGTTAGCGCACTTGGTGCTCAGATCGTGCCTTTTGAAAAACGCCTTGATTGCTGCGGCTTTCACGCTAGCTATCCAGCGGTAAAATCGGTATCTAAAATGTCAAGTGAGATCGTAAATGACGCTGCCGAGCACGGAGCGGACGTCGTAGTTACCCCTTGTCCGCTATGCCAGATGCAGTTAGATATCTATCAGGAGCGATACCAAGAAGCGATGAACTCCAAAGCAAGAAAGCCGATCATCCACCTATCTCAGCTGGTAGGGCTTGCTCTTGGGCTAAGTAACGAGCAGCTTGGACTAAATATCAATATCCAAGATGCAACGAGATTGGTAAGCTGATCTTTGGGAAATTTTCTAAAATTTAACGGATGATTTTGCAAAAATACTTTGCTGCGGCGCACAAACAGTGCACCTGCTAGTATTCACAAAATCATCCAACCTACGCCTGCTTTATCCTAAAATACTTTCCGCTACTATAAAATTCTTGGATAATATTCTATATGCTTCGTAAATTTAACGCTTCATAAAATTTAACGCTTTTTCCGCCGTAATTTAAAGTTTCATCCGCAGCGCTAAATTTTAATCCGCCTTTTA
>NZ_CALIIU010000062.1 GCF_938017775.1 uncultured Campylobacter sp. | reverse complement strand
TATTTGGGCGTTGATGTGCAAACGCTTAGGAACTGGAAAAAGACGCGACCTAATTTGTATCGCGTTATCATGCAGGGTCTTGCGATAGACGATGCCACCGAATATATGCGCAAAAGCTACGAAAAGCTTTTAGAATTTTCAAACGAAACTAAAGATAAAAACACGAAAGCTCCTTAATCTTATTGACATTGTGTTGCGCGTTTGCAAAGTATTCTTTAAAATTATGACTTTAATACTATAAAATTCCTTAATTTACCTGCTGCAAATTTAAATTTCGCTACAATCGCTTTTTAAAATTTCGCGCCGAGTGCGCGCAAAAAGCTAAATTTAAAGGATCAAGATGGATTTTACGATAGACGCCGCAGACGGCGCGGCGCGCGCTTGCACGATCCGCACGGCGCATAGCACGATCCGCACCCCCGTTTTTATGCCGGTCGGCACCGTGGGCGCGGTCAAGGCGCTCGATGCGACGGACGTAGAGCAGCTCCTGGGCGCGCAGATCATCCTTGCCAACACCTATCACATGTATCTGCGACCGGGCTCGCGGATAGTGGCGGGCTTCGGCGGGCTGCACGGATTTACGAAATTTCCTCACTCATTTTTGACCGATAGCGGCGGCTTTCAGGCTTTCAGCTTGCGCGCAAACACCAAAAACGACGAGGGCGGCATAAAATTTAAAAGCCACATCGACGGCAGTATGCATTATTTCACGCCGCGCTCGGTGCTGGATACGCAGTATGAGCTAAACTCCGATATTATGATGATTTTAGACGACTTGGTGGAGCTGCCGCGCGAGCCTGGCGCACTTAGCAGCGATGATAGATCGCGGCTTAAAAAGCGGATCGATCTAAGCGTCGTGCGCACGATAAAATGGGCTCGCGAGGCGATAGATTATCACGAGGCCATGAAATCTCGCGGCCTGCACGCTCATCAAAACATCTTCGGTATCATACAAGGCGGCACTGACCCGCAGGCGCGCAAATTTTGCGCCGAAGCGCTGTGCGAGATGAGCTTTGACGGGCTTGCGATCGGAGGGCTTAGCGTGGGCGAGAAAAACGAGCTGATGTACGAAACCGTAGAGACTATGATGCCATACGTCGATGCGGCGCGCCCGCGATATTTGATGGGGGTCGGCACGCCCGAAGATCTCGTCGAAAACGTCGCTCGCGGCGTGGATATGTTCGACTGCGTGATGCCTACGCGAAATGCGCGCAACGGCACACTATTTACGAGCTTCGGCAAGATCAGCATCAAAAACGCGGGCTTTATCAGCGATCACGATCCGATCGATCCGCACTGCGACTGCTACACGTGCAAGCGCTTCAGCCGCGGCTATCTAAATCATCTATTTCGCGCGCGCGAGCTTAGCTTTTACCGCCTCGCGAGCATTCACAATCTGCACTATTACCTGCGCCTTGCCGCGGATATGAGAGAGGCGATCATGCACGGGCGGTTTGCGGAGTTTAGGCGGGAATTCTACGCCGCACGAAGCGGAGCGCGAGATTAAATTTCGGCGGGCGAGGGCGTTTAAATTTGATATGCTAGTCAAATTTTACGCCGTAGCTGCGGTGACGGGGCGGAATTTTAATACGGCGCGCGGTTAAATTTAAACGCGACAAAATTTTGGCATTGAAATTTTAAGAGCTGCGGCGCACAGGGCTTGTAGCTTTAAATTCCGTACTTAGGCTTTGGCATCAATTAGAGTTTTATTTTGGCAAAATTTTATTATGATAGAGCTATGTCTTGGAATTTTGCCGTAGAATGCGATGTGAAATTTGGCTTTGAATTTCGTGCCGAATTGCGTGGATAAAATTTTCTGCGTCGATATGTGCTGAGCGCGCGAGATTTAAAGATGGATTTTAGCGGTAGGATTTTACAGACGCTATGTAAAATTGCTATGACTTTTGTCAAATAAAAGAGGGCATTGCATCGAAATTTCGCGGACATTGGTGTATTTTTGCAAACGAGCGTTACGTGTAAAAAAACACGTATATTGCTTTAGGGCGCGCGATCTGCTCCTAAATTATGAAATTTTATTGTGATAAAATTTTAATGCGGTAGAATTTTACTTTGATAAAGTTCAAATCCCCTCTAAATTCTGTCTTAGTGCTAAATTTTGCGATGAAATTTTGAGCAGAATTCAATCATAGTAGAATTTCATCATAACTAAATCTGCGGTAAAATTTTGTAGAATTTATTTTTTGATCCGCCTTAGCATACAAAATCCAAGGAAATAAAGCGGCGACATAACGATAAAAATTATGATGTATCTCCACGCCGTGCTTGCAAAAAATAGCCCCGTTAGCTCCATAAATTTTATCGATGCGCCAGTATAGCGGTCGCCGATGCCGATGAAAATAATAGCCGCGAGCTCCACAAGTAGCGCAGGAGCAAATAGGATCGAGCCTGCAGTTTTGAAAAACATAAACGCAAACGCCTTGAACTTATAATAAAACGAAATGAGCCCAAATCCGATCACGCCGCAGATGAAAATCTGCTCGAACTCATCCAGCCCCAGGCTCTTATCCTGCAGGATCGTAGAGATGACGCACAGGATGATAAAGACGTTGTAATTCGCCATTTGACGCATCGGGTATTGATCGTGCGTCGCTATGGAGAGTAGGTTTATCGCGCGGTTAAGCGGCAGCAGATAAAATAGCGCAAAACTAAGGAAAATCAGCAGATCCATTACCATATAAACCGTGTCTTGATTGACGTAGTCTTGGATCTGCGAAAAAGATAGAAATATGCTTGCGATTTGCGAGCGGAATATCAAAATAATGACTATCGGCGCTATGGGCAGGATTATGGATTTAAGCCCTTCCTTGCGGATAGATGAAGTATAAATTTTACTCTCGACACTTTGCGTAGTGCGCAGATCGTCGGTTTGGACGAACTCAAATCCAAAGAATTTCGGTTTTTTTGCACTAGCAGGCTTGGCTTTGCGGTTAAATTTAAATTTATTAAATTTTTTTGCGACCTTCGTTTCTTTTACGGCAGATATATCGTTCGTAATATTTTCGGTGGAGCTTTGAATAAATGGCGCTTCGGATATATTGTCTTCTCTAAAATCCTTATCGCCAAAAATTTCATCGTTTTGCTTTGCAGATTCTTTTGGCTGTGGGGTTACTTTTTGCGCTACGCGGTCTTTGGATTTAGAGCCCTCGACGCGCTTTATATTTATCGCGCTGGATGCTAGCGTGTCGAAGCTTACCTCATCGCCGTCGGTTAGGCTAGGATCGCGTTCGCCAAGCATTTCGTAGCTATACTCGACCCCGCCCGTGGCGACTATGACATTTTCACCTCTGATAAATCCGATAAGTCTCATATACTAACATTCCCCGATTTTTTAATGAGAAATATTAGTCAAAATGAACTTAAAAAACGATTATTCTACGGTGACGCTTTTGGCTAAATTTCGCGGCATATCCACGTCGTTGCCAAGTCTGACGGAGATTTCAAGAGCTAGAATTTGTAAAATTATCATCATCTCAAAAAACTCGCTCATTGCGTGGCTCTGCTCGCTCGTTTTGATAAAATCGTCTGCGATCTCTGGCTCTTCGGGACTGATCGCTAAAATATACGCATCGCGCGCTGCAAGCTCTTCGACGTTACTTTTGGTTTTTTCATAAAGCACATTTTTAGGCATCAGCGCAACCGTAAAGAGATTAGAATCGGCAAGAGCGATAGGTCCGTGCTTCATCTCGCCGCTCGGATAGCCCTCCGCGTGCAGATAGGAGATCTCTTTGAGCTTGAGTGCGCCCTCAAGAGCGAGCGGATAGAAAATATCGCGCCCGATAAAGAAAAAGCCGTGTCCGTGCAGATAGTGCTTGCTCATGCGGTAAATTTTATCCTGCAAGCCGTCTTTGATCTTTAAAATTTGCGGGATATGAAGCATCGCCGAAATTTCAGCGGAATTCGTGCGCGCCGAGATGACTTCGCGCAGATTTGCAAGATACACCACAAACATCCATAGCACCATAACCTGCGTCGCAAAAGCCTTCGTAGATGCTACGCCCTTTTCGATGCCTGCGCGAGTTAGGATAACGCTGCCCGCCATGCGCACGATCGAGCTGTTATCGACGTTGCAGATTGCAAGCGTCCTAAGACCGGCTTTTTTAGCGATGTGCAGCGCCTCTAAGGTATCGGCTGTCTCGCCACTTTGCGAGATCACGATAAATAAGGAATTCTTGTTCAAAAATGGTTCTTTATAGCGGAATTCGCTAGCAACTTCCACTTTCGTGCGGATTTTAGCGATGCGCTCGAAAAGATACGAACTTACGAGCGCGGCGTGATAGCTCGTACCGCAGGCACATAGCACGACCTCGTCGATGCCCTCAAACATCGCCGCATCAAGTTCGTCAAATTTTATCTTACCACCCTTTATTACGCGCCCCATCATCGCTTCGGTTACGACTTGCGCTTGCTCGTAAATTTCTTTTTCCATAAAAAATCTAAAGCCCTCTTTTTGCGCGTAGCCTTTATCTTTAGGAAGCTCACTAAAGGCGCAATTATGCGGTTTAGAGTTTTTAAAAACGTCTATTTGTCCAAGCTTGGCAACGCCGTAAATTTGATCATCCAGATACGCAGCCGTATTCGCAAGCCCGATGAGCGGAGCATCCGAGGAGCTAAAGAAAATTTCGTTTTTATCGTTTTTCGCGACGATCAGAGGAGCCGCGTTTTTAGCAAAGAAAATTTCACCGGGTGCTGCCTTGGTGATCAAAAGCGTTGCGTAAGCGCCTTTTAGTCGTTTAATTGTGGCTTCATATGCCTTAAATGCATCGTTGCTAATCTTGAAATTTTTTTCAAAAAGATGTACGATCACTTCAGTATCGGTCTGGCTTAAAAATTTCACACCATCCGCTTCGAGCTCGTCCTTTAGCTCGATGTAGTTTTCGATGATGCCGTTATGTACGACGAAGCTAAAATCCCCAAAATGCGGATGCGCGTTAAGCTCGGTGGGCTTTCCGTGCGTCGCCCAGCGAGTATGTCCGATCGCAACGCCAAAGCCTTGCGAAGTGAAATCTTTCATCTTTTCTTCGAGATTATTCAGCTTGCCGACTGCTTTGAAATACTTTATATTCGCACTCTCATCCATCACGGCAAGCCCAGCGCTGTCGTATCCGCGATACTCGAGTTCCTTCAGTCCGTTTATTATGATTTTTTTCTTCTCTTCATTTCCGATGTAGCCTACGATTCCACACATTTTGCTTTCCTTGTTTAAAATTTGGCGCCCATTTTACTACGCTATTTTAAATTAACGAAATTCGGCTCTAAATTTAGTCCGCTTATCCGTTTTGTAAGCAAAAAATTATATAATTAGCACAAAATTTGGCTTGGGAAATTGATGGAAATTTTAGAAAAACTACAAAGCGGCGAGAGATTAAATTACGAAGACGGCGTGAAATTATGGGATTTGGATCTTTTCGATCTGGGCAAATTCGCCTTTGCTATTCGCAAAGAAAAAAACGGCAAAAACGTCTATTTCAACGCAAATCGTCATATCAATCCTTCGAATTTATGCGCAGATACCTGTAAATTTTGCGCATTTTCGGCGCACCGCAAAAACGAAAACGCTTACACGATGAGCGATGATGAGATCATGCGTATCGTGGACGAGACCGTAGCGCGCGGCACGAAGGAGATTCATATCGTAAGCTCGCACAATCCGTTCGTTACGCCGCAGCAATATTTGGGAATTTTCAAAGCGATAAAGCAAAAATATCCGCTTCTGCACATCAAGGCGATGACCGCGGCGGAGATCGATTACTGGCGGCGAAAGTGGAAGATGAACTACGAAGAGACGATAGAGCTGATGATGCAAAGCGGCGTGGATTCGATGCCGGGCGGCGGCGCCGAAATTTTTGACGAGCAGATCAGGGATCAAATTTGCAAAGGCAAGGTCTCAAGCGAGCAGTGGCTGCAAATCCACTCGCTGTGGCATGCGCGCGGGCGTCAGAGCAACGCCACGATGCTCTTTGGCCATATCGAAAGCTGCGCTCACCGCATAGATCACATCTTGCGTATCCGCGCGCTGCAAGATGAGAGCCTAGCTCGCGCTAACGGCGGCGGTTTCAACGCTTTCATCCCGCTCGTGTATCAGCGCGAGAATAACTACCTAGATGTGAAGGGCTTTTTGGGCTCGGTCGAAATTTTAAAAACGATCGCGATTAGTAGAATTTTACTCGACAACGTTGCGCATATCAAGGCGTATTGGGCGACTTCGACCTTAAATTTAGCTCTCGTGGCGCAGGATTTCGGCGCGGATGATCTTGACGGCACGATCGAGAACGAAAGCATTCAAAGCAGCGCCGGCGCCGGCAGCAAAAAGGGGCAGAGTAAGCGCGATTTTATCGATATGATCGGCACTTCGGGCTTTGTGCCCGTCGAGCGCGACAGCTTGTATAACCAGATCAAAATTTACGAATAAATTCTAAAGGAGGAGCAAGTGGAGAAATTCTTTCATCTCGCCGCCGCAAAAACGTCGGTAAGGCAGGAGCTTATCGCAGGGCTTACTACGTTTTTGGCGATGATTTACATCGTGCCAGTAAACGCTAACATTATGAGCATCGCAGGCATGCCGTTTGACGCGCTGGTTACGGCAACCGCGCTTATTACGATAATCGCGACGCTATTTAATGGGCTTTTTGCAAATACCCCCGTTGCGCTTAGCGTCGGCATGGGGCTAAATGCGTATTTTACCTTTGCGTTGTGCGTGGACGCGAAGATGCCGTGGCAGAGTGCACTTGGCATCGTAGCGATAAGCGGGGCGCTTTTTACCGTGCTTTCGTTTACCAATTTTCGCGTTTGGGTTATCAAATCTATCCCGCTTGATCTGCGCCGCGCAATAAGTGCTGGTATCGGGGCTTTTATCTGCTTTATTGGACTTAAGCAGATGGGCGTCATCGCGCCTAGTCAGGCGACGCTAGTAACTTTAGGAAATTTAAAAGATCTAAACGTTTTGCTTGGGATTTTAGGCTTAGCGGTCGTGCTGGTGCTTTTTGTGCTTAGAATCAAGGCGGCGTTTATCTTAAGCATTTTGATTACTTCGTGCGTTGCGTGGGTGGCTGGAATTTCGCCCGCACCGCATGGCATAGTAAGCGCGCCAAGCGGCATAACGCCGATATTTGCTAAGCTAGATATCCCCGGAGCGCTAAAGCTTGCGTTCGTGCCTTTTATAATCACATTTTTCGTTACGCATCTATTCGATAGCATCGGTACTCTAACCGGCGTGGGAAACCGCGCGGGGCTTTTTGGAGAGAATAGCAAAGACGGCATGAAAAAACTATCTAGAAATTTAACCTCCGATGCGATAGGAAGCGTCGCAGGAGCCGTTATAGGAACGAGCACGGTCACCGCATTTGCCGAGAGCGCGAGCGGCGTGGAAGCGGGCGGCCGCACGGGGCTTACCGCAGTGTTTTGCGCTATATTTTTTGTGCTGACGCTGTTTATGCTGCCGCTATTTAAGGCGATCCCGGCAAATGCAATCTATCCGATCCTCGTAATGGTCGGGGTTTTGATGTTTAGCGAGCTTGGCAAGATCGATTATAGCGACGCCGGAATTTTAATCCCTGCGTTTTTCATAGTGTTTTTGATGCCTTTTACCTACTCGATCACCAACGGCTTAAGCTTCGGCTTTATTGCTTATATCGTAGTTAGACTCGCTCAGCGCAGGATAAAAGATTTAAATTTCGGCGTTTTGACGCTTGGCGCGATTAGCGTTTTAGTATTTTTAATGCATTAAATTTTAAGGAAAGATATGAGATTTTATAGTTTTGACGAGATGGATCGCGACGCAAGAGTTATAGCAAAGCAGGTTAGGGACGAATTTATGCCCGATGCAATCGTGGCGATCGCTAGAGGCGGGCTCACATTCGGTCACGCGCTAGCCAATGCGCTTGATATGCGGACGATATTTTCGATAAATTCCATCCACTACGCAGATACCAAAAAGCTCGACACCATCGACGTTTTCAACGTGCCCGATCTGGAGCTTTACAAACGCGTGCTGCTGGTGGACGATATTATCGACAGCGGCGACAGCATGGTAGAGATCAAGCGCGTGCTGCTGGAGAAATTCCCGCAAATAGAGCTTAAAACCGCGGTGATTTTTTACAAACCTAAGGCGCTTATCCAGCCCGATTTTAAAATTTCAAAGACGGATGAGTGGATAAATTTCTTTTGGGAAAATTATACGATAGAGGAATGAAGCGGCGCGCGGTTAAATTTAGCGGCTAAATTTTAAAAGATTCGGCGGTTTAAATTTTATAAAATTCCGGTCGTAAAATTTAGGTCGTAAATTTAAAGTGCCCGCAGCAAGGATGAGAGTGAAGAAGCTTTATCAAAACGAAATTTTCGTAATCTCTATAATGTGCCTGTTTCAGGGCATATTTCTGCTTTATGCGATTTCAAATTTAAGCATCAGCTACTACGAGGCTGAAATTTTTTACGATAAAAAATCCCTCGTTTCGCTAATAGCAAATTTAAGCTGCGAAATTTTTGGGCGCAACGACTACGCCTTGCGCGCGCCGTTTATTTTGATCCACTTCGCAAACGCCGCGATGATCTATAAAATTTCAAAATTTATTCTCAAGCGCCGCTTCGATAGAGTGGTCGCTACGGCGCTATTTATGGCGCTTCCTGCATCGATGAGTAGCGCGATTTTACTAAATCCTGCGGGCATTATCATTTTTTTCACGCTGCTGGCGATCTATTTTGCAAAGAGCGAATACAATATCGCGCTTTTCGTGCTTCTATCCGTTTGCGCCCTGATCGATAAAGCGTTTTTTATGCTCTATGTAGGTTTTGGAATTTGGGCGCTTTATACGCGCAAAAAGGAGCTTTTGCTGCTTTGCATAGCGCTATTTAGCTTCAGTGTGATCTTTTACGACGTAAGCTCGGAAGGCAAGCCGAAGGGGTATTTTTTAGACACCGTGGGCGTTTTTGCGGGCGCGTTTTCGCCTTTAGTGTTTTTATTTTTCATCTACACGATCTATAGAATTTGGATCAAAGAGGAGAAGAGCCTGCTGTGGTTCATCGCTACAAGTGCGCTTTGTCTAACGATGCTTTTTTCGCTAAGACAGCGCGTGCCGCTTGAGATGATGCTGCCGTATTGCGTCATCGCTACACCTTTGATTATCCGCGTGCTTTTTAACTCATATCGCGTCAGGTTACCTAAATTTCGCACCTTTCACAAGATCGCCGTGGGTGTGACGCTGGTAAGCTTAGCGGTGAGTTATTTTGCAGTGATTTTTAGCGATGTGATGTATGAGGCGATGTTCGCAAACAAACCGCAGCGGCATTTCATCTATAAATTTGACGTAGCTAGGCAGCTGGCAAGTGAGCTAAAAAATCGTGGAGTAAAAAGCGTAAGCTGCGAAGACGAGAGGCTCTGCCTGCGCCTAAAATTTTACGGACTGCCTAGCGGGGATAGCGCTTTTATCTATGCGGATGAGCCGGAATATGTCTCGGATCATAAAAATTCGATACAAAATATAGATATTTACAAGCGAGGCGTGCGAATTGCGAAATTTTATGTTAAAATATAAACAAAATTTTTATGAAAGGTAAAAATTATGAAAAAAGCATTTACTATGATTGAGCTGATTTTCATCATCGTGGTGGTTGGAATTTTAGCGGCCGTGGCAGTGCCTCAAATCAATCGAAACAGTTTAGTGGAGGCGGCGGATCAAGTCGCTGCTCATATTCGTTACACGCAGCAGCTTGCGATGAACGATAATAAATTCGATCCCGACGATCCGAATTGGTTTAAGAAGCTTTGGAGGATTCAGTTTAGTTATACCAACGCTAAAGGAAGTGCGGAGGGTTGGACTTACACTGTGTATTATGATAGCACTATGAGCGGTAATCCTAACGGTAGTGCGGATCTGTCTGATCTAACAAGGGTTGATTTTGCCATAGATCCGCAAAATCCAAATAAAATTCTAAGTGCAGGTTTTCAAAATCAAGCGATAAATAGAAATGCTGAAAGAATCAATAAGAAGCTGAATTTAAGCAAAACCTACGATATTAGAAATGTCGAATTTACTAATTGTGGAGACCGGGCAAATCAAACTATAGTCTTTGATTCTTATGGGCGTCCTATGGGGCAGGTAGCGAACTCTAACGTGCCATATGATAAGCTTTTTGTAGGACAAAATCCATGCGTTATCAGACTTACTAACGCCGCGGGCGAGATCGCCGATATTTTTATCCAGCCCGAGACCGGATATGTAAATTATACTTTGGCTTCCAATACCGGTTCAGCATTGCAATAAAATTACGGTAGAAACGCTTAAGGAGAATAATGAAAAAATACATAATGACGCCGATTTATTACGTAAACGATGTCCCGCATATAGGTCATGCATATACGACGATTATCGCCGATACGATGGCTAGATTTTACCGTCTGCAAGGACACGAGGTGTTTTTTAAAACGGGCACCGACGAGCACGGCCAAAAGATCGAGGAGGCCGCAGCTAAGCACAGCCAGAGCCCAAAGCAGTACGCAGACGGCGTAAGCGCTAAATTTAAAGACCTGTGGGACGAGTTTGACATCAGCTACGATATGTTTTCGCGCACTACCGATGCCGCGCACGAGGCGGCGGTGCAAAACGTATTTCGCAAGATGTATGAAAAGGGCGACATTTATAAGGGCGAATACGAGGGCAACTACTGCGTAAGCTGCGAGAGTTTTTTCCCTTCCGCTCAGCTAATCGACGGCGAGTATTGCCCCGACTGCGGCAAAAAGACTAAAATTTTAAAAGAGGAGAGCTACTTTTTCAGGCTTAGCGCCTATGCAGAGCGGCTTTTGAAATGGTACGAGGATGAAAAGTGCATCCTTCCCCTAGGCAAAAAAAACGAGGTCATAAGCTTCGTAAAAAGCGGCCTGAAGGATCTTTCGATCACGAGAACGGGTTTTGATTGGGGCGTTAAAATTCCGCCCGAGCTAAATGATCCGAAGCACGTGATTTACGTCTGGCTGGACGCGCTAATGGATTATCTTAGCTCGCTCGGATTTTGTGCAGGCGGCGAGCGGATGGAGTATTGGAGCGACGCGCTGCACATCGTGGGCAAGGACATTTTGCGCTTTCACGCCGTTTATTGGCCTGCGTTTTTGATGAGCCTGGGGCTAAATATGCCACGCAGCATCGCAGCTCACGGCTGGTGGACGCGCGACGGCAAAAAGATGAGCAAGAGCCTGGGCAATGTCGTGGATCCGCGCGAGGTCGCAAACGCCTACGGGCTAGAGCAGTTTAGGTATTTCTTGCTGCGCGAGGTACCGTTCGGTCAAGACGGCGATTTTTCGCAAAAAGCGATTATAAACCGCGTAAATTCCGAGCTTGCCAACGAGCTTGGAAATCTACTCAGCCGTATCGTCGGCATGAGCGCGAAATATTCGGATTACATCATAAATTCTAAAGACGTGATGAAATTTTTCACCGCCGAGATCGAGGAAGCAAACTCCTATCTGAGCGCCGCACTTAACGCGCTTGAGGAGGTCGCTACCAATAGATACTTAGAGGAGCTTTGGAGGGCGCTTGCGCTCGCAAATGCTTCGATCGCGAAATACGAGCCGTGGAATTTGATGAAAAACGGCGAGCAGGCTAAGGCGTTGGCTCTCGTCGCATTGGTCGCAAATATTTTGGCGGGCGCTACGGTGCTGCTAAGCCCCGCGATGCCGCAGACTGCGGCGCAGATCGCGGATACGCTGGGCTTTGAAATATCCACTCCGCTTTATGAGAAGCTAGTGCTTCGCGGCGAAATTTTAGATTTTAAGGCTAAGCCGTGCGAGCCGCTTTTTACCAAGATCGATCACGAGCTAATGCCGAAAGCGGACTACGATAGGCTGGATGGCGCTGCAAATTCTGCGAGCGGTTCCGGTGCGGATGCTGCGGCAAAAGGCTCGCCAAGCTTAAACGCAAACGCTTCCGGTTCGAGCGCTACGGCGCAAGAAGCCCAAGGCGCGGCATCTGAAGCGCAGATCAAAATCGATGATTTTAAAAAGTGCGTTATCAAGGTCGGCACGATTTTGGAGTGCGAAAACATA
The DNA here is from genome assembly GCF_938017775.1 of uncultured Campylobacter sp. Taxonomy (GTDB): domain Bacteria; phylum Campylobacterota; class Campylobacteria; order Campylobacterales; family Campylobacteraceae; genus Campylobacter_B. The sequence goes on along the minus strand of NZ_CALIIU010000062.1, from coordinate 4,451 downwards.
GAGGGCAGCGAGAAGTTGTTGCGATTTATGATTGATTTGGGCGAGGAGAGGCCGCGTCAAATCATCAGCGGTATCGCGAAATTTTACGATCCTGCCGCGCTTGTCGGCAAGCAGATCTGCGTGCTGGCAAATTTAAAACCCGCTAAAATTTTTAAACATAGCAGCGAGGGTATGATTTTAAGCGCTGAGGACGGCAGCCTTACACTGCTTAGCACCCTCGCGCCCGTAAAAAACGGCGCAATCGTAGGTTAGCGATGAGGGCTCTAGCGCGCAAGGCTTCGAAGCTTGCTATCTACGGCGCGGCCGGGCTCTGCGCGCAAAAAAGCGGCGCTTCGGATAAAATTTTAAAGCTTTGCCGCCGCTCCTCCCTCGCTGCAAAGATCGGCGCGGGCGGGCTTGTATGCGCCACTCCTTTGGCGCTGAAGCTCGGTGCGGGGGTTGCTTTAAAATTTGCAGCGCGTAAAATTTTAACGCTAGGCATTTGCGAGCTGTCGAAGTCTGCCGCTTTAAAATGTGCAAAGCTTGGCGCGCGCGCGGTCGTGCGCTCATTTTCACGCACCGATAAATTTACGGACGAGCGCACGAAAAAGCATGTGAGTGCGGATGGCGAGAGCTCTAAAGCAAGCGCCGCATCGCGTAGAAAGCGCACGGCAGATGTTTCTAGCGCGAGCATTAAAAAGGACGCCTCGCTTTCCAAAAGCGTCTCTGCTAAAAAAAACACAGCGACAAAAAGCGTGCCAGCAAAAAAATCCCCGCTTACTAAAAACCCTGAACATATCGTAAAAACCGCATCGGCCGCTAAAAGTATCGCGCCCGCCGCAGCTTCTGTATCTGTCGCAAAATCAGCATCCGTAAAAAGCGTCGCGCAAAATACAATTTCCGCAGCTAGCGCAAAATGGGCACCCGCCAAAAACGAATCTCAGAATGCAAAATCTCGCCGCGTTGCAAAAAACACCGCTACGCCTACCGCAGCCGCCGCAAAAGACGTCGCCGCAACCACCGCAAGCTCCGCGCCTACCGCAAAGCAGCTGCACCGCGCCGCAAAGAGCGCGCTTCCTAAAAGCTCCGCCGCAGGGAAGTCGTAATGGTAAATTTATTAAATTTAACCCGTATCGTAAACGGAACGATGCTAAATAATCCCGCGATCTCCGCTGTCGAGAGCTTTGCGATCGAACCCGCAAAGGTTGCGAAAAAGGGCGCTTTCATAGCGCTCGGCGCAAACGAGCGCGACGTACGCACCGCGATCGATAACGGCGCGTACGCGATCATTTTCGATAACAATTTCAAGCCGCTTAACGACGAGATCGCCTTTATTAGGGTTGAAAATTTATGCTCGGCGCTCGTGCGACTGATAAAATTTTTAGGCGAGACGTGGCGGCACGGCTTCGTGCTGATAAACGAGGTGCAAAGCGAGATCCTGCGCTACACGAGCGTGCCTAAGAATTTGATGTTTACGCCGCGCAGCAAGGGCGAGCTTTTCATTAGCCTGATAAATGCCAAAGAGAAAAATATCTACTTCACCACCGACGCCGAGCTTTTGCAAAGCCTCGGTATCTCGCCCGTCCGGATCCCCGCGAGCGACGATTTTAGGCTGCTTTACGGCGGCTCGATATTTTACAGCAGCTTCGTTTTCGGCGGGCTTTATTATTCAAATTTAATCTTTCCGCAGTTGTTTTTGTCCGAGCTATGCGGCGTGATCGAGTATCTCTCGCGCAAAAAGATACCCTTTAAATTTCAAAACTTAAGCGCATTCGGCCATTTCGAGCCGATTTTTGTGGATAGATTTTTTAACGTTAGCTCGCTTGGCGGAAGCTATCGCGCCTTTATCGCCGAGAACGATCCTGAGCTTTTTGCGCGCGAGGCGGATTTTTTGCGGGCGAAATTCCGCGAAAAAATTATCGTCTGCGCTAGCTGGGAGGACCGATTGGACGGCACTAAGATCGACTTTCGCTTCAATAAGCTAAGCGCGCTAAAAAGCCTGCCCGAGTTTCACTACGCGCTGGTTTTTGCGGAGAAGAGCGCGATCTTGCAGCTTCTAAATCAAAAACCGCAAGAAAAAAATCTATTTTTTTAAAGGCAGCGGATGCAGAGCTTTGATGAAATTTTAAACGGAAATTTTTGGATAAAGAGACTTTACGAAAACGGGCTATTACGCGAGGTAAAGGAGCAGATCGGCACCGAGCTTGAGATAGCGCACGCAAGTTACATCGAGGTCAAAAAGGAGCACTCGCAGGCGCTGCTTTTTACGAACGTACGAAACGCGCAGGGCAAACAGATGCCGCCGGTGCTAACTAATATTTTCAGCTCCTTCCCCGCTCTAAATTTAATCCTAGGCCGCAAACCTGACGAGATCGCTGCCGAGATCGAGAGCCTGCTAAAGCCGAAGCGTCCGCAAAGCTTCGGCGAAAAGCTTGATTTTTTAGCGCACTTAATCTCGCTGCGTAAAATTTTTGTAAAGCGCCTTAGCGGTCGCAGCGAGTGCCAACAGGTCGCGCATCTGGGCGCCGATGTCGATTTGGGCGAGCTTCCTGTGCTTAAGACCTGGGAGGGTGACGGCGGCGCGTTTATCACGATGGGGCAGGTCTACACGAAGGATATGAACTCGCAAACGCAAAATCTCGGCATGTATCGCCTGCAAATTTACGGGCGCGACCGCCTTGGGATGCACTGGCAGATACACAAAGACGGCGCGGGCTTTTTCGACGAATACCGCAAAGCTGGGCGCAAGATGCCCGTATCCGTGGCGATAGGCGGCGATCCGCTCTATATCTGGTGCGGTCAGGCGCCGTTGCCGAAGGGGATTTTTGAGCTGCTGCTTTACGGCTTCATCCGCCGTAGCCCCGCTCGCCTCGTAAAATCGCTTACGAACGAAATTTACGTTCCCGCCGATGCGGACTACGTGATCGAGGGCTTTGTCGATCCCGCCGTAAGCGAGCCGGAGGGGCCTTTCGGCGATCACACGGGATATTACACGCCGGTAGAGCCCTTCCCGGTGATGGAGGTTAGCGCGATCACGCACAAGCGCGCGCCCGTATTTCACGCCACCGTTGTGGGTAAGCCGCCGCTTGAGGATAAATTTATGGGGTACGCGACCGAGCGGATCTTTTTGCCGCTGTTTCGCACGAGCGCGCCCGATCTGATTGACTATAAAATGCCCGAAAACGGCGTATTCCACAACTTGATTTTGGCTAAGATCGCCGTGCGCTACCCGGCTGCTGCCAAACAGATCATGCACGCGTTTTGGGGCGTGGGGCAGATGAGCTTCGTAAAACACGCCGTTTTCGTGCCGCAGGACGCGCCGAGCTTAGATGAGTACGAGGCGCTTACGAAGTACGTCCTAAACCGCATAGGCGCGCGCAGTCTCGTTTTTAGCGAGGGTGTGTGCGATCAGCTCGATCACGCAAGCCCGAACTCCTGCTTCGGCGGTAAGCTCGGCATCGATGCGACGACTGATTTAAGCTCGCAGGCGCCGCAAATTTTAAGCGATGAGGAGCTGCTAGCGAAATTTCAAAGCGAGGAGCCCGCCATTTTGGCACTTAAGCAGCACTTTTACGATACTAAAAACCCGCTCGTGCTGATAAACATAGACAAAAAAGAGCTCGTAGAGCGTAGCTGGCGGCGGCTTTTAAAATTTAGCGAGAATTTTAAAATTTTGATTTTTACCGATGCGAGGAACGACGCGAGCAACCTCTATATGAGCGTTTGGCGTGTCGTAAATAGCATCGATGCGCTGCGCGACGTGTTTGTGGCGCAGGATGATCGCATCTGCATCGATGCTACGAGCAAGCACGAGTGGGAGGGCTATACGCGCCGGTGGCCACAGGAGACGCTCTGCAGCCGCGAAGTCGTAGCAAGCCTCATAGAGCGCGGCATCGTGCAAAACGAGCCCGAGCTATTTAAGAAATTTGAAATTTTTTGAGGGCGCGGGGCGAAATTTTCGTGCAGATTTGAAATTTTAAAATTTAGCTTTGATTTTAATGGTCGTGCGTTAAATTTAGATGGAATTTTGTCTAAATTTACGGGCTCGAAGCGATAAAATTTCATAAAATTTGCTGCGGCAGAAATTTAAAATTTCAAAAATTTTTATAATGGCGCAAAAGCCTGATATAGCGCAAACAGACGCAAAATGAAAGGACATAAATGATAGAGTGGATACAAAATTTTTTTAGCGGAGTGATTCCGAAGCTGCTACTAAACGCGACGCTGGAGACGCTGTATATGACCTTCGTAAGCACGGGTTTGGCGTTTATTTTGGGGCTCGTGCTTGCGATCGTGCTTATCCTTACGCGCCGCGGCGGACTTTGCGAAAACCGCATCGTTTACGCCGTGCTGGATGTCGTGATAAACACGCTGCGAAGCTTCCCGTTTATAATTTTGTTGATCGTGCTCTTTCCGCTTACGAAGCTTCTTGTCGGCACGAGCATCGGCACCACCGCGGCGATCGTGCCGCT
>NZ_CALIIU010000061.1 GCF_938017775.1 uncultured Campylobacter sp. | reverse complement strand
TGCTTACATTATTTTTTGATGGGTTGTACTAATTCAAATTGCCCGTCGCGACCTTTTATCTTTTCAAACTTTATAAAATTATTGCCGTTTTTTTATCCTGTTAAATTAATCTTATTCCAAAAGTTCTTTAGCTTTTTCCACCGGATTGCATTCATCGTCATTTAAACATGGCTCCAAACCATAGCTCATCTTACAAGCCAATTTTTTCTTCGAAGGCTCTATTGCCGCATCGCATACCTTTTTAAGATTTACAAATGCTCTTTTTATATTGCCCGTATAGTACAAATCGTGCATTCCTGCATTTAGGCAAAAATTTAATAATCCGGCATCGCAAGCTTTATTTAGCGCTTTTGTTGCGTCTTCCTCTCTGCGCAAATATATTAATAAAATTCCCAATGCACCGCAGCTCTCAAAATTTTTTTCGTCGCATTTTGCCGATAAAGTATCTTTTAATATCGAGCAAGCTTCATAATCGCCTTTGTTCCAATCGCATTTATTCGCTAAATTTTTTAAGTTTGTATCGTTTATTGCAGCAGAAATATCAATGTCTATATCGTTTTTTGCTAGCAAGGGCATAGATAAAAGCAATGCTAATGACAAAATTTTTCTCATGGTTATAGTCTTTTGATAATTTCTTTGGCTTTCATTAGCGGATCGCACTTTGCATTTTTAGAGCAGTCTTCAATCTCTTTCCTTATGCTGCAAGCAAGCTTTTCGTCCTCTGAAATTCCCTGTTTGCAAATTTTGTCAAAAACCTTAGCGGCTCTTTCAAGATTTCCCGTAAAAAGTATATCGCTAATGGCAAGATAGGAGCAGTAAGACATGATATTTGCTTCACATGCCTTAATCAAAGGAGCGGATGAGAACGGAATCTTTATATCTACCCATTGTAACCAAAAGCACCGCGCCGAGCGATCCGCAGCTTTCGTAATCCCCATCGTCGCACTTCTTGGATAAAATTTCGACGAGTTTCGTGCATGCGCTGTATTTTCCATTGCCGCTATCGCAAGAGATCGCTAAATCTTTTTCCTCTTTGGTTTTTAATAAATAATCCAAGCCTTCCACTGCCGCCGCGTGGATCGCTGTTAATGCCACTATAAACGCAAGTAGCCAAATTTTAAGATAGAATTTTTTCATCGCGCCCTCCGTTTTTAGGCGGCGATTATATATTAAAATATTTTAGCGGGCTCTTAAAATTTTTCAGAGTTAAAATTTCGATCACTCACTAAATTTAGCGGTGCTATTTTTGTAAGCTGCGCCGCTTCGGGATTTAAAACGCCGCTCTTAAATTTAAACGTCGCGGTGAAATTTTAAAATTTCACCGCAAGCTTTGGGCGGCTTTAAATTTAACATACCGAGTTCTGTTAGCATCCCGAGTTTGGCTGCACCCGCGTTTCGCTGCCCGTGTGGATCAGCAGGGTCTTGCCGCGTCTAAATCTGCACGGCGGATCGGCTTGCACGGATGAGTACTCCTTGCCGTTTAGCTTGTAGATGATGTTGGAGCCTTGCACCGTCTTTTGGGAGTTTTGGATCGCATCTCCGGCGACCGCGCCCACTACCGCGCCGCCCACGAGCCCCACGGTCTCAGCTAAGCGCCTGCTGCTGCTATGTTTGCCGAGCTTATGCCCGATGACCGCACCCGTAGTTCCGCCCGCGACGCCACCTAAAATTTTACCCGTATTGCCCTCGGAGCGCTCTACGTTGATTTTGGCGGGTAGGACATCGACGATCTCGATCCGATCGCTCTGCCTCATGCGGTTCGTTTCGCTCGCGTCATAAACATCTCCGCCGTATCGATCCTGCGGGGTCGCGCAGCCACAAAGCGCTACCATCGCGATCAAGCATAATGTGAAATTTCGCATAATATCCTCCTTAAAATGGATTTACTGCTATTATACAGCGCGAGATTATACCGACGGTTATCGCGCGGTGGTATTATCAAAATGATACGATAATTCAAAATTTTACGAAATTATATAAAATCAAATATCAAATTAAAATCCCGTTAAAATCGTATCTTATAAAACAAAATATACGAAAACTATCTGCTTTAGCTTAAAGATAAAATTAGCTCTTTTTACTAAAAAATATTTAAGAATTTCAATATTCTTAAAGAATTGATAATATATAATTTCCTTGAATTTAAGAATTCTGTTTTGGCTCCGCCATTCAACGAAATTTCAAGGAAGTACAATGAATGAATCCAATTTCAACAGACGCGATTTTTTGAAATCGGCCTGTATCGGCG
>NZ_CALIIU010000060.1 GCF_938017775.1 uncultured Campylobacter sp. | reverse complement strand
CGATTTACCTAAAAGTTACAAAGTATTTTAATAATTTTGGCTCAAGATAAGCTAAGCGGATTCTCTCTTATCAATTTCAATAGTTTCTGATATAGGTCTTCCTGTGTAGCTTTAGTATTATATCTAAATTCACATTCCTTTAGATGAAGCAAGAAATTTTCTTTCTTTATCCCTTTAAATTTAGCTAGTCTATGTTTAGCATAACCCCAGAAGTTTTCTATACCGTTTATATGATTTTTACCATTAGCAAATTCATTCTTTGAATGTTTTACTCTATAATGCGCCAAGGCTCCGTAATCAACCAATCCGTCATAAGCTTTCCGGCAATCAGAATAGATAGTAGAGCTATCAAGCTCGCTATATTGCAATAGTATAGGTATTAGCTCACTAGTAGAGCAGTTTTTAACTACTTGGGTATAGACCTTACCATCTCTTTTAAGCATACCGAACACCGGAGTTTTATTTGCCGCTCCTTTACCTCTTTTGCCTCTTACTCTCTTAGCTCCGAAGTAGCTTTCATCAATCTCAAAGCGAAGCTCCTAGGCGAGCTTGCGAGCTGGAAATTTCACCGCTAAATTTGCTTATATTTTCACACTCTTTAGACATAAGAATTCTTATTTCCCTAAAGATTTTACATAGGGTTGCTTCTGAAATTTTAGTTAAATTCGATATCTTTGATGCTTCTATGTCTTCTGCAAAATACTTGAGAATTTCTCTAAATTTCTTCTGCGAAATTCGGGAACGATAGATATACTTGTTTTTCATAGTTCTCATCGTAACTTACTGCTCCTTTGTGTGAGCTTAAGTTAAAGAGAGCCTTATCTTTTAAGAGTTAAAATTTTTAGCAAAAATACCGCTTAAATTTTATTAAATCCAAATCCTCACATTCAGTTTTAAAATTTTAACGATACTCAAAAAGCTTAGAATTTCGCTCTTGATCTCGCTTGCGGGGTCGCGGCGCAGCACGCTTTCATAGACGCTGGGCTCGAAATTATCGCGCCCGGTGTACACGAAAATATGTATCCGCCGCTCTCTGATGCTCGCCCAGATCTGCGCCCCGAGCGCATCGCCCACCGCCAAAAATCGCTCCATAAATGCGGGCGTTAGCACGTACATCGCGTTTTGCGGCTCGTCGCTAAGCACCTTGTATCGCGCGGCAAACTCCACGTTGTCCATCGCAACGGGCTTTAGATCGATGTGCTGTTTGCTTTGCATCTCGCGCGGATAGATGAAAACGGGCGCGATGATGCGTTTGTTAAATTCCGCTACGAAAAACGCCCCTACGAGCTCGTGCTGCAAATTTTGATGAAAAAAACTCACGTCGCTAAACTCGAAGCTAACCCCCTGCCACGCGCCGCCCACGCGGTCGTTGCCGCGCAGATTTTCGATGAACTCGAACAGATCGCTCTGCACCACGCGCCAAAACGGCACGCTGCCGTAGGAGACGTATTCGTAGCCGAGCTCGCGCACGAAAGGCGCCAGATAGTGCTGCTTGTAGCTTTGGCGGTACCGCCCGGTGAAGATCTCTTGCATGCTTTTTACGCCGAGCGCGTAAAGACGCGCTGCTAGCCACGCCCCAAGCGCAAGCGCGGCTAAGCCTATCAACGCCCGCGGCAAGGCCGCGGAGTACTTGAAGATAAAAAACGAGATCGCGACCGCGCCGAATTTCAAAATATTTTCCGTGCCGATGAGATCCTTTTGCCAGCCGTTTAGATGCACCTCTTTAAGGCTCACGGCGAGCAAGGCGACCGCCAGCAGCATAAGCATCGTCGCGCTAAAGCTCTGCACGCCTTGCCTGCGCGCGAAATACGCGATGATGCCGAATACCGCAAACAGCGCCACCGTGCTTATGACGGCGAGCAGCTTTAGCTGCTCTACGTGCTTTTTCGCGTCCAGTCGCAGGCGCTCCAAATCGTAAATAGTCAAAATTTCGCCTTTTTTAAAATTTGTCCGCAATTTTAGCGAAATTCTAGGAATTTTGGAATTTCAAAGCTCGCTCGTTCCCACATAATGCGAATTTTTTATGAATTTCGCACAGCCCCCTAAATTTAAGGATAAATTCAAAGCTCTAAGCTTAAAATTCCGTCCCTGCGGGGGCGGCGCGCGGAAGTGGAATTTCACATAAAAGTGGCGCCAAATTTCAGCGCACGGAAGTTAAATTCCAAGGCATAAATTTGCTACGTAGAATTTTCAAGGTTTGATGCAAAGCGTTATTGGCGCGAGGCTTAAGATCGGTATAAATTTGCTACGTAAAATTTCAAAGCGGGATTTCCTAGCTAAATTTTTTAAAAGCAAATTTCAGTAAAATTTCACGATGCGGAATTTCAAATTAAAATTTTGCAAATTAAATTCCGCAAAGTAAAATTTAAAGCGAAATCTTGCGCCAAAAATGTCGTCATTCGCAAATCAAATCATGGAGCAAAAATGAGATATATTTTCGGGCCCGTGACCTCGCGTAGGTTCGGGCGCAGCCTTGGCATCGATCTGAGCCCGCAGCGCAAGCAGTGCAACTTCAACTGCGTCTACTGCGAGCTGGGCGCGGGCAAGCCGGTAGGCGCGATGAGCGAGCCCTGTGAGATAGGTCCGGTCATCGCCGAGCTGAAAACTGCGCTGCAAAGCCACGCGGGCATTGATGTCATCACGATCACGGCAAACGGCGAGCCTACGCTGCATCCGCGCTTTGCAGAGCTCGTGGACGCGCTAAAGGCGCTGCGCCTGCCGCAGAAGCTACTCGTTTTATCAAACGGCTCGCTCGTGCGCGAAAACAGCGCGGCGTTAGCGAAGCTTGATATCTGTAAATTTTCGCTAGATAGCGTGCTTGCAAAAAGCTTTCGCAAGGTGGACGGTCCGCACGCAGGCATTAGCGCTGAGGATATCATAAGCGCAATCGCGGATTTTGCGCGCGAGTTTCGCGGCGAGCTTGATATCGAAATCCTAGTCGTACGCGGGCTAAACGACACGCAAGAAGACTTTGCGGCGCTGAATGCGGCTCTGGCGCGTATCAATCCGCACCGCGTCGATCTCGGTACGATCGATCGCCCGCCCGCATACCGCGCAGAGGGGGTGAGCGAGGCGCAGCTGCGCTATCTGGCCACTTTCATCGAAAATCAAAACGTAAATATCATCGCCGCACCCAAATACGCAAGCGAGAGGCTGAGCTTTAGCGAGGATGAAATTTTGCGCACTCTCTCGCGCCGTCCGCAGCGTACGAGTGATGTGGAGGCGATGTTTGACGAAGCGAGCGCACAGCTTTTAAAGCGTCTGGCGGATGCGGGCGAAGTCGTTTTTAAAGACGGCTACTATAAAATCGCCAAGAAATAGCGGCGGAATCGCGAGGTAGAATTTCGTTTCGTAATTTAATAACAAAATTTTATCGAGATTTCGCAGGTTGAATTTTGCGTCCAAATTTGCCGACAAAGTAGTGCGCCTAAGACACGGCAAGCTCGATCGAATAGAACTTTTGGATCAAAGCATGATTAAACATCATCTAGGCTCGCAGGATAAAATTTCAGATCGCGATTTAAGCCAAAGCACTTCGCAAAGCTCTAACGCCGAAGCTGCGAGCGAGCAAAATTCCGCCTCGCAAAATTCTCGCGGCGAAGATCGGGGCGCTAAAAATTTAAGCGGCGAAAATTCCGATACCGAAAATTCTGGCGCGCAGAATTCCGGTGCATAAAATTTAGCTCGCATGATGAAAAATGAAGCTACGTTAAAATTTAAAAATTTCACCGCCTGCGCCGCGCGCTCTTTTTGGATCCGCCTAAGGCTCGCGCTAGCAGGCGCGGCTCTTTGCTGCGCACGTCCCGCCGAAGCCGTTTGCCTAGAAAGATCAAGCGCCGTTGCGACGCCGAGCGGAGTGGGTAAAAATTTTAAAAGTCTAAATTTTAATCGTGTAGGCTCGCTTCGTAGCGTAAATTTCGATATCGTTTTTACACGCTTAAATTTAAAATCGCGCGGCGCGGCGTAAATTTATCCGCGGCGGGCGCTATTCCGTGATTTTGGTGGGCTCGCCGAAGAGTCTATTCATCTCGGAGATCAAAATTTCCTTGCCGTCCTGCGCGCCGTTTGCGAGCTCGGCGAGGCCTGCCTTGGCGGCGCGCACGCTCTTGCTTGTATCGCGGGGCTTTGCGGCGTAGTTTTGCGGATCGGTGGATCTTAACAGATCGTCCTTGGGCGGCTGTTTTTCGCCCTCGCTGCTAGCGCCGTTTTTTTGCGTTTTTGCCTCTTTCGGCGCGAAATTTTCTTCGGAATTTTCGCCGCCGTTTGAAATTTCATCCTGCTCGGAGTTTGCGGTCCTGCTCGCGCTTGCTTTGGAATTTTGCGCGCCGCTCGTCGTAGAGCTAGAATTTTCAAGCGGTTTTTCTGCGCTACTTGTAGCGCCCTTTGCTTTGCCTTTTTCTGCGCTATCTTCGCTGCTTGGGGTGGAGTTTTCCGCGCCGCTCGGCGCAAAATTTTCTTGCTTCTGCGGCGCGCCTTGCTCGATCTTGATGGCCGCGCTCTCGCCGAAAAGCGATTTTAGCACGCTATTTATCGCTCGAGAGCCCTTGCGTAGGTACTCTCTGTCCTGCCCCTGCGCGCGCGAGAGCAGATACAGCGTGCCGCGCTCGAACTTTAAAAATTCCACGCACTTGCTAAATTTCTCGCCCAGATCGTAATCGCGGTCGTAAATTTTGGCTAAAAAATTCTCGTAAATTTCATTTTGAGCGCCCGTTTTGATGGAAGAGTTAGAATTTTGCGCCTGCGCCGCTGCGTCCGGTTTGATCTCGCCGCCTGCGTCAGGGCTCTGTTTTGCCGCACCGCCCGCACCGGAGTTTACGGGATGTTTTGCGCCTGCCGTAAAGCTAGGCACGCCGCTTGTCGCGCTACCCTGCTCGCTCGGTGCAAAAGCCGCGCCGCCCGGCTCGCTATTTGGCGCAAATGTCGCACTTTGGTTGGAATTCGACCTAAAATTCGGCGCGGAGCTTTGTGTGTTTAAATTCGGCGCCGAAGCGGAAGGATAGCCCTCGCCTTGATCCAGGGATCTTCCGACCTCTACGAGCTCGTCGATCTCGCGCAGATTTACCGCCTCCATCATCATAAAAATCATCATAGAAATTGCGTAGGTGTTGTCCGGGCTGATGGCGAGCATGCTCTTAGCGCCCGCTAAAATGCGGAAAAACCGCTCATACATCAGCAGGCTAAATTTCGCGTCGCGGCGCAGGAATTTATCCTTTAAATTTGCGATCATCTCGTCGATTATCGTCTCGGCGTTGTAGTTTTCGACCTCTTTGATGATCTCGATCGCGCCCGCGCGGTCCTGGCGCAGCACGACGTCTAAAATTTCGCCGATTTTAGCGGGATCGAGCAAGCCTAACATATCGGCGATCGCGCGCTGCGTGATGCCTTCGCGGCTAAAGATAATCGCCTGATCGAGGAGCGTGAGCGTGTCTCGTAGCGAGCCCGAACCGCTGCGCGCTAGAATTTCGAGCGCGCCCTCTTCGTAAGCGATGTTTTCGGTTTTTAAAATTTGCTCTAGGTGCGCTACGACGGCGCTTTTGGCGATCGGTTTAAAGCGAAAGTGCTGAGTGCGCGATAGCACCGTGACGGGAAGCTTGAGCGGATCGGTGGTTGCAAGGATAAATTTTACGTAGCTAGGCGGCTCCTCAAGCGTCTTTAAAAGCGCGTTGGAGGCCTCTTTGGTGAGCATATGCACCTCGTCGATGATGAAAATTTTAAAGCGCGCGCTTGCGGGATGATACTTCGTCTGCTCGATGAGCTCGCGGATATCGTCGATCTTGCGGTGGCTGGCGGCGTCCATCTCGATGATGTCGATGTGGCGCCCCTCGTTTGCCATTACGCAGTTATCGCAGATCTCGCACGGCTTGCCGGTGGGGCCTTTATCGCATAAAAGCGCTTTGGCAAAAATCCTAGCCGTCGAGGTTTTGCCGCTGCCGCGAAGTCCGCTGAAAAGATATGCGTGGCTCAGCCTGCCCGAATTTAGCGCGTGTGCGAGGCTTTTGGCGACGGCGTCTTGACCGATGAGCTGCTCGAAGCTTTTGGGTCTGTATTTTAAAGCGAGTGCTTGCAAAATTTCTCCTTTGATCTTACAATGATACAAAAAAATCTATAAATTTTAAATTTAGTGCTACAATGCGCCCGAATTTCAGAAAAAGGATCAAAATGAAAAAATTTTTAATCGGCGTATTTGCGCTATTTTTTGTCGCCTGCTCGCAAACCAGCAGCGTCATCAGCCTAAATCCGTATCTCTCTAAGGCCGATCAGACCGTAAGCGGCAAGTCGGTAAATATCAACGCGATCAACGATCAGCGCGAAAATCAGATGGTAATCGCCGTTATAAACGACAACGACGGCAAACTCGTCGATGAAGTGCTTTTAAAAAACAATCTCTCGGCGTGGTTCGATAAGGCTTTGCGCGCGGAGCTTGAGGCTCGCGGCGTAAGGATCGATCCTGCAAGCCCGAATATCGTAACCGTAAATATCAGAAGCATCTCGGCAGCGATCAACGGCTATTCGAAGGAAAATATGAGCGCAAGAGGCGAGATCGCGATTTCTATCGTGCAGGGCAACAAAACCACTACTAAGCGCGTTTCGCAGGATCAGAGCCAATTTACCGCGCTTCGCACGGCTAGATCGCTTAATCCTTTTGTGCAAAGCTTGCTTGGCGACATAGTCAAAAAATCCGCCGATCAAATCATCTTGACGCTTTAGATGCGCTGCGTAAATTGCGGCGCATTTAGCCTGCGCATGATTTGCACCGCTTGCGCCGCAAATTTAGCCGAATGCCGTCTAAGTATGCGGCAGGTGGAGGGCTTTAGCGTATTTTACTACTACGGCTACTCAGAAATTCGCGAGCTTATACTTTCTAAACACCACGAATACGGCGCTGCGGTGCTTGCGCGCATAGCCTCTTTAAGTCTAGCGAAATTCCCGCTTCATCTGCAGCGCGAAATTTCAGCAAATCCGCAAAATTACGAAATGTTTAAAACGGGCGGGGTTTTTAAATTTAACATCGTGCCGCTGGATGATGACGCTCGCAGCGGCTATTCGCACACGGCGATCTTAGCTCGCGCGCTAAAAAGCGAGCTCGTGGAGCCGAAATTTCACTGCCTGCGCGCGCAAAACCGCGTCAAATACAGCGGGCAGAGTTTGGAATTTCGCCTAAAACATAAGCGAAATTTTAAAATTTTAACCCCGCCGCAATTCCCCGTGATCCTAGTAGACGACATCATCACTTCGGGCCTTAGCATGCTGCAAGCGCGCGAGACTTTAATGCAGGGCGGCTTTATGCCCGTATGCGGCTTGGTTTTAGCTAATGCAAAAGAATAATTCGCTATAATCGCGCTTTAAAATTTAAAAGGATATTTATGCAATCAAATATGTTTGAAAATCAGGAGATCATCGATATCGACGTCGAAGAATCGATCAAGACGAGCTATCTTGATTACTCGATGAGCGTCATCATCGGTCGTGCGCTACCGGACGCCAGAGACGGTCTAAAGCCGGTGCATAGGCGAATTTTATATGCGATGAACGATCTTGGCGTGGGCTCTCGCCAGCCATACAAAAAATCCGCTCGTATCGTAGGCGACGTCATCGGTAAATACCATCCGCACGGCGATACCGCCGTTTATGATGCGCTCGTGCGAATGGCACAGAGCTTTTCGATGAGAATCCCTTCCGTGGACGGGCAGGGTAACTTCGGATCGATCGACGGCGACGGAGCGGCGGCGATGAGGTATACCGAAGCGCGTATGACGCCGCTAGCCGAGGAGCTGCTAAAAGACTTAGATAAAGAGACGGTCGATTTCGTGCCGAACTACGACGAGAGCTTAAACGAGCCCGATGTTTTGCCTGCGCGCGTGCCGAATTTGCTGCTTAACGGCTCAAGCGGAATCGCCGTGGGAATGGCGACGAATATCCCGCCGCATAGCTTAGATGAGCTTGTGGGCGGTCTTTTGATACTGCTTGAGAATAAAAACGCAAGCCTAGAGGAGATTATGGGCGAGATCAAGGGCCCCGATTTTCCGACCGGCGGCATAATCTACGGCAAAAAAGGGATCATCGAAGCGTATAAAACGGGCAGAGGGCGGGTTAAAATTCGCGCCAAAACCCATATTGAAAAAAAAGCTAGTAAAGATGTCATCGTAATAGACGAGCTGCCGTATCAGACCAATAAAGCGCGCCTCATTGAGCAGATCGCAGATCTCGTAAAAGAAAAGCAGATCGAAGGAATCTCCGAGGTGCGCGACGAGAGCGATCGCGACGGAATTCGCGTAGTAATCGAGCTTAAGCGCGACGCGATGAGCGAGATCGTGCTGAATAATCTATTTAAGCAAACCACGATGGAAGCGACCTTCGGCGTGATAATGCTCGCAATCGACGGCAAAGAGCCGAAGATTTTCACGCTGATAGAGCTTTTGAAACTGTTTTTGAACCACAGAAAAACCGTCATCATCCGCCGCACAATTTTTGAGCTTCAAAAAGCGCGCGCTAGAGCGCATATCTTGGAGGGCTTAAAGATCGCGCTAGATAATATCGACGAAGTGATTGACGTGATTAGAAACTCCGCCGACACCAACGTCGCGCGCGAAAATTTAATGAGCAGATTCGGCCTTAGCGAGGCGCAATCGGGCGCGATTTTGGATATGAGGCTAAGCCGCCTAACGGGACTTGAGCGCGAAAAGATCGAGGAGGAGCTAAAAGAAATTTTAGCCGAGATAAAGCGGCTTGATGCGATCTTAAAGAGCGAGGAGCTGATCGAGGGCATCATCAAAGATGAGCTTTTAGAGATTAAAGATAAATTTAAATGCCCGCGCATCACCGAAATCGTCGATGACTACGAGGATATCGACATCGAAGATTTAATCGCGAATGAAAATATGGTCGTTACGATCACTCATCGCGGCTACATCAAGCGCGTGCCTAGCAAGACTTACGAGAAGCAAAAGCGCGGCGGCAAGGGGCGCGTGGCGGTCACGACATACGATGACGACTTCATCGAGAGCTTTTTTACGTCCAACACCCACGACACGCTTATGTTTATCACCGACCGCGGGCAGCTTTACTGGCTCAAGGTCTATAAAATTCCGGAGGGCTCGCGCACCGCAAAGGGCAAGGCGGTAGTAAATCTAATCCAGCTCGGCGCGGACGAAAAGATCATGGCAATCATCCCTACGACCGATTTTGATCCGAGCAAGTCGCTCGTATTTTTCACTCGCAACGGCATCGTAAAACGCACGAATTTAAGCGAGTTTAAAAATATCCGCTCGCTCGGCATCCGCGCTATCAGCCTAGATGAGGACGATACGCTAGTAACCGCTCTCATCGCTCCAAATAGCGCCGAGGAGATGCAAAACTACAAAGGAGGCGCTCTAAGCGGCGACGATCTGGACGGCGGCGAGGCCGAGGAAATTCTAGAGCAGACCGAGCAGGATATTTTAGAAGGAAGCGAGAATGAAATTTCAGATGAAATTTCGCAAGACGAGGGCGCACAAGAGGGCGAGCCACAAAGCGCCAACGAAAATATGCTCTTCATCGCTACAAAAAAGGGAATGTGTCTTAAATTTAATCTAAATAAAATTCGCCAGATGGGGCGTATCGCTCGCGGTGTAAAGGGTATTAAATTTAAAGAAAAAGGCGACGAGGTCATCGGCGCCGCGTTCATTTTAAGCGATATGCAAGAAATTTTAAGCGTGAGCCAAAAGGGTATCGGCAAGCGCACGACCGCGAGCGAGTATCGCCTCACAAACCGCGGAGGCAAGGGCGTCATCTGCATGAAGCTCACCAACCGCACGGGCGAGCTCATCGGCGTCGTGATGGTCGATGAGGAGATGGATCTTATGGCGCTAACCACCAGCGGCAAGATGATCCGCGTAGATATGCAAAGCATCCGCAAAGCGGGCCGCAACACCAGCGGCGTCATCGTCGTAAATGTCGAGGGCGACGACGTCGTGAGCATCGCGACCTGCCCGAAAGCCGAGGAGGGCGACGAGGGCGAAGCGGACGAGCTTGTGCAGGATGAAAATTTATTAAATTCAAATTTAGATAGCAAAGATTCGCGAAGCGACGGCCCTAGCGATGAAATTTTAAAAGGAGGAGAGGATGAGTAGTTACAATATCGCCATCGTAGGCGCTACCGGCGCCGTAGGCGAGGAGATTTTGCGCGTCTTAGACGAGATGAACTTCCCCGTAAAGGACATACTGCCGCTTGCAAGCGCAAAGAGCGCGGGCGAAAAGGTGGAATTCCGCGGTAAAGAATACGTCGTGAAGGAGCTTACCGACAGCACCTTCGACGGAAATGAGATCGACATCGCATTTTTTAGCGCGGGCGGCTCCATTTCGGCGCATTACGTGCCATTTGCGGCGGCAAGCGGCGCAGTGGTGATCGACAATACGAGCCACTTTCGTATGCAAGAAGACGTCCCGCTCGTCGTGCCTGAGTGCAATCCGCAGGATATCGAGCTGTGGAAAGAAACGGGCATCATTGCCAATCCGAACTGCTCGACCATTCAGATGGTTCAAATTTTAAAGCCGCTTGACGATGCGTTTGAAATAGAACGCGTGGACGTAAGCACCTACCAAGCCGCCAGCGGCGCAGGCAAAGAGGGTATGGAAGAGCTTGTGTTTCAGCTGCAAAAATTCTTTGAATTTAAGCTTGATGAGTGCAAACCTAAAGTTTTCGCGCACCAGCTAGCATTTAACGTCATCCCGCACATCGACGTGTTTTTGGATAACGACTACACCAAAGAAGAGATGAAGATGGTGAACGAAACGCAGAAAATTTTGCATAAAAACTTCGCCGTTTCGGCTACCTGCGTGCGCGTGCCGGTGCTGCGCAGCCACAGCGAGGCGATCACGATTAAATTTAAAAAGGATTTCGAGATTAGCCGCGTGCGCGAAATTTTAAGAAACGCGCCTAGCATCGTGCTTGCAGACGATCCAAGCAAAAACGAGTACCCGATGCCGCTGCTTTCGAGCGACACAAATGAGACCTACGTCGGCAGGCTCCGCAGGGACAATTTCGACGATAAAATTCTGCATCTTTGGTGCAGCGCCGATCAGATCCGCGTCGGAGCGGCTACAAATGCCGTGCGCATCGCACTTCGCTGGATCGATATGCAGCAAAAATAAGGCGTCGGGGTCGTTAAATTTCGCGGCGCAGAATTTCGGAGCTTCGCAATCTGTGCACGAAATTTAACGATGAAATTTTAGACGCCATAGGCTCGGATGCTTAAATTTCGCCGCGCCGCAGGATCGCGCCGGAGCTTTACGGCGCCTCGCAGGCTTGAGCGTTAAAATTTTGCGCCGCTTAAATCGGCGCGGATCTGAACTTTTATAAAATTCACCGCGCGCCGCGTAAATTTATAAATTAGGCGCGCAGATCGGTGC
The DNA here is from genome assembly GCF_938017775.1 of uncultured Campylobacter sp. GTDB lineage: Bacteria > Campylobacterota > Campylobacteria > Campylobacterales > Campylobacteraceae > Campylobacter_B. The sequence continues at coordinate 1,760 of NZ_CALIIU010000060.1, read as the reverse complement.
ATAAAAGCTCGCTTCAAAATTCCGCGCCGCAAATCTAGATTTGAGCGATCCTGGCGCACCGTAATCTAAATCGCGCCGAGCATCTAAATTTAAGCGCGCTCAATTTCCGGCTCGGCGGAATTTTATTCGCGCAGATCGCTTCGGCACATATTTGCGAGCTAAACACGGCGCGACGAAACAGCTAAATTTAAAGGATAAAAATGGTTTTCATCGACGCATGCTTCGGCAAAGAGACCCCATACACGCCCATTTGGATGATGCGCCAGGCGGGGCGCTACCTGCCGCAATACATGGCTGTGCGCGAGAGGGCGGGCGATTTTTTGAGTCTGTGCCGTGACTACCGCGCCGCTAGCGAGGTAACGATCCAGCCCGTGGAGATTTTAGGCGTCGATGCGGCGATTTTATTTAGCGATATTTTGGTCGTGCCGATGCAGATGGGGATGGATCTGCGCTTCGAAGCGGGCGAAGGGCCGCGCTTTAGCAATCCGATCCGCTCGCGGGACGATCTGGCGCGCCTTGATCCGCAAAAGGCCGCTGCGGAGCTCGGATACGTTTATGATACGATCTCGCTTACTCGCTCTCGCCTTGCCGCGGACAAAGCGCTCATCGGCTTTTGCGGCGCGCCGTGGACGATCGCTACCTATATGATCGAGGGCGGCGGCAGTAAAAATTACGCCGTTTGCAAAAGGATGCTCTACGAAAATCCGCAGCTTCTGCATGAAATTTTGCGCCTCGTTACGGAGGCGACGAAACTTTATCTGGCGCGCCAGATCGGCTCGGGCGTCGATGCGGTGCAGATCTTCGACAGCTGGGCAGGCGCGCTGGAGCCGAGCGCGTACGAGGAGTTCGGCTGGCGATACATCCTAGAAATCACGGAATTTTTAAAGGCGAAATTCCCGCATATCCCGCTCATCGTCTTTGCCAAAGGCACGGGCGCGCAGATATCGCGGCTGAGCCGTATCGCGGAGCAGCGAGGCGAGGCGAGCTTTGACGTATGGGGCGTGGATTGGAGCACTCCGATTGAGCTTGCGCGCGAGCAGCTCGGGGGCAAATTTGCGCTTCAAGGCAACCTGGAGCCGATGCGGCTATACGATCGCGGCGCGATAGAATCGGGCGTGCGCGAGATTTTAACGGCGATGAAGGGTGTCGCGCATATCTTTAATCTAGGCCATGGAATTTTGCCCGACGTAAGCGTGCAAAACGCCAAATATCTGGTGGATCTGGTGCACGAGCTAAGCGCGCGCTAAACTGGACTTTGCGAGAGCCTGCTTGCGGCGCGTCGTTGTGAAATTTTATAAAACCGTAATTTAAAATTTCACTCGCCCGGGTCGCTTGCTTTGCTTCCGCTGTTCATGAATTTCAAATTTCACGCCGCTAAAACAGCTCACGAAACGCAAAACTCTAAATTTTAAAATTTAGCCGTAGTTTAAAATTTTATGCCGAGCGGGGCTTAAAATTTTACGCGCTGTATCTGCGACGGCGTAAAATATCGTAAGCCTGAGGGTTTAAATTTAGCCCGCACATTAAATTTATGGCTCGCACGCCCTAAATTTAAGGATAAATTCAAAACTCTAAGCTTAAAATTTCGCCGTAGCGGGGCGGTGCGCAGAAGTGAGATTTCGTATAAAAGCGGCGCCGAATTTTGGCGCGCGGAAGCAAAATTTAAAGCGTAATTCAAAGCGAAATTCTGCGAGCAAGCAAACCCCGCAAATCAAATCATGGAGCAAAAATGAGATATATTTTCGGGCCCGTGACCTCGC
>NZ_CALIIU010000059.1 GCF_938017775.1 uncultured Campylobacter sp. | reverse complement strand
CGCAATGAAAGGAGCTGCATGAGGCTTTTGTATTTTGTGCTTTTTGCAAATGTAGTGCTGTTTGTACTTTGCGGTTTAAAAAACTTTCTGTTTAAAAGCAGCGCTTCTTATAAAACCGTGCAAAATGGCGCCTGGCTCATACCACCTAGCCCTGTAGCCAAATTTACGCTCGTCATATTTCTTTTATCTTGGGGGTCGATAGTGGCATTTGACGAGCCTTGGATAAAGAGGATAAAAGGCAAAGGTAAAGTTACATGCTTTGACGCAAACGACCCTTTATGTATAGACGGCTTCTTGCACAGAAGTGGCGACGAGACCGCACTCGTGATTGCGATGGGCATTGTTTTGATACTTATATCGCTATGGCTATTAACCGAAAAAGGGGTCATCATAGACAGCCGCAGTATAAGGAGAGAATGGGAATGTTTGCCGTTTAAATTTAGCACAAAGATCGATATAGAAAATGCCCTTATGGAAAAAGGGATGAGGGGCGAGATGCCGATTTTAAAAATAAAAGACGGGCAAAGTGGCAAAAATTTCACGCTCTCATTCCCATACGCACAGCAAGATATAAAATTTATCGAAGCAGAGATAAGAAAGAGGAGCTATAAGATGATAAAATCAAAAGAGGCGAAGGCTCCCCTCAAATCCGCGCTCAAAAAAACTATAAGCTTAAAAGGCGCGAATGAGCGCGCAAACATAGAAATTCTAAAAAACGACAAAGAGGGAGCGGGCGATTAAATTTTAAATTTAGCCACGCGCGAGCAATAGCTATGAAAATTTATGACAAGCCGTAGCAAGGCGGCGTAGTGATCGCGCGAGTAGCAGCCGTAAAATGTACGCGTAGCGAAGCGGCGGCAACGAGTGTGCGAACAAGTGTGGGCAAACACAAAAAAATGAGCCCAACGTAAGCCCAAAAGACGAGCTGGGCGCTTAAAATTTAGCTCGCGATCTTAAAAACCAAAATTCCAAATCGCTCCGCCAAAATTTAGCCTATTTTTTACCTAAAATTTCGTAAAATTACGACTTTAAATTTTTAAAAAGGACACAGATGAATAAAAGTTTGGAATTCAGAGCCGACATCGGAATGCTCTTCGTGGCGATCGCTTTTGGGCTCGGGTATCTGCCCACCTCGCAGGCGCTTGCGAGCAACAACGTCTTCGTGCTGCTATTTTGGCGCTTTTTCGCCGCAAGCATCATCGCAGGCGCGATATTTTTCCCGAAGCTCAAAGCCATAACTTCGCGCGAGATCAAGCACGGCGCGGTGCTTAGCCTGTTTTTATTCGCGGGCTTTACGTCACAGACCTTCGCCTTTAAATTCGCGCAAAGCTCCTCCGTAGCCTTCATCATCGGCCTAAACGTCGCGCTCGTACCCTTCATCGCCGCGGCGCTGTTTAGGCATAAAATTTACTCCTACGCCTACGCAGGCATCGCGCTTGCGGTCATTGGCCTCTATCTCATCGGCGACACGCAGCTAGGCCTGGGCAAGGGCGAAGCGCTGGCACTAGTCTGCGCGTGCGCATATTCGTTTCACATCGTGCTGACCAACCGCTTCGTGCAAAGCTGCGACGTAGCGGGTATCGCCTACGTACAGATCCTCTGCTTAAGCGTGCTTTGCTGCTTTGCGGCGATCTTTTTTGAAAGAGTCAGCATCGTGCCGGTGATGGATAGAAGCTTTTTCGTCGCGATGGCGGTGATCTGCCTGCTGGGAACGGTTTTTGGCTTTTTTGCGCAGGCTTTGATGCAAAAATACACGACGCCCGTAAAAACCGCTCTGTTTTTCACGCTCGAGCCCGTAACGGCGGGCATTATGGGCGTATTCGTGGGCGGCGAGAGGCTAAGCGCGATGCAAATTTTAGGCGCGGCGCTCATCCTATCTGGCGTTTTGATAAGCGAGATCGGAAGCTACCTCAGCGCAAAACGGAGCAGATCCGTAGGCGCTTGATTTCGCGGCGTTATAAAATTCCGTGCCACATAAAATTTACACGCGAAATTCCGTGCCATATAAAATTCTACGCCTTAAAATTTCGCGGTGAAATTCTGCGCCGCGCATAATTCTATGTCGCGCGGAATTTCGCGGCGTCTCTCGCAAGGATACGTTAAAATTCCGCAATAAATTTCGTATTAAAATTTACCCAGCAAAGGCGTGCAGCGAAGCTTTAGCGATAAAATTTCATTGCTTAAGCGATACAATAGTAAAATAACAAAATTTTAACAAAGGAGCCCCTATGAAAAAAATCATCTTTCTTGTTGCCGCGCTTGCGGGCATATTGTTTGCCAAAAGTGTAGAGATAGAGACGCCACCTAATCATAAAGACGGCGTAAATCACCTGGAATTGGTGCTGATCTTAGATAAATCAGGCTCGATGAGCGGGCTTGAGAGCGATACGATCGGCGGATTTAACTCGATGATAGAAAAGGAGCGTAAAGAGGGCATCGACGCCAGCGTCACGACCGTGCTTTTCGATACGAAATTTAACGTCATCCACAACCGCACGCCGCTTAAAAAGGTCGAAAACCTAACGTCCAAAGAGTACTACGCCGGCGGCAATACCGCGCTACTGGACGCCGTCGGCAGCACGATAGCGCGTATCGAACGGGTACCGGATATCTATGCCAAAAACAATCGCGTGCTTTTCGTCATCATCACCGACGGGATGGAGAACTCAAGCCGCGAATACTCCAAAGCGCAGATTAAGAAGATGATTAGCGACAAGCAGGAGAAATACGACTGGGAATTTATCTTTTTGGGCGCTAATATCGACGCCGCAAGCGAGGCGCAAAGCATCGGTATCAAAAGCGAAAATGCCCTAAAATACGAGAATTCCAAAGAGGGTGTAAGTAAAAATTTCGAAGCGGCGGCCGAGATATCCAAAGATGTAGCGACCGACAACAAAGCAAACTCGAAATGGCGCGATAAGGTGCTTCAGGACAAAAAATAGCAAGGCGCAAAGCAAGGCGCGCTAAAATTAAGTGCCGCTGCGGAAACGAGCGGCGGCACTAAAATAGGCGGCAATTTGAAAACATGCGGCGCAAAATGAGCTTTAGTAAAAAACACTGGCGGCAGCGCAAACGAGTTGTGACGCTAAATATTCAGCGCGAAAACACGAGCGGCGGCGCGGAAACAGATAGTGCGCCGGGTCGCTCACCGAAAAATTTAACGCGAATATGCGCCGCAAGAAAAACATAGCGCGCGAGGAATAAAACGGCGTGAAGCGGAGCTAAAAATTCCGCGACCTAGTGGTACGGTGCGCATATTGATTTTTACTCGGCGCACTTTAGAATTTTATTTTGACTTTTTCATGCGCCGCGCGGTATTGCTTTTGCCTACGCTGCTTTGCGCGACACGGAAACGCAAATCTACTCGCCAAATTCAGACGCTTCGCGAAGGGCACCGATTTACACGGCGCGCAAACTGCATTTCGCAGACGAAGCTAAATTTACGACGCGCAAATTCCGCTTTTTGCAAGCGACAGGTAAATTTCACCCTTTGCAAGCCGCGCTAAATTTTAAAATTTCGCTGCCGCAAAACGGGCGCAGCTACTAAAGCGCGGCTGCATTAAAATTTCGTAAATTTAACAAGGAGGAAGCTTATGAAGGTATCGGAGATCGACACGCCGGCGCTGCTGATTGATCGCGAAATCATGCTCCGCAACCTGCAAAAGATACAAAGCTACGCAGACGCCGCGGGCGTGAGCCTGCGGCCGCACACCAAAACGCACAAAATGCCCTATTTCGCGAAGCTGCAAAAAAGCATCGGCGCTGCTGGCATCACGGTCGCCAAAACGGGCGAGGCCGAGATCATGGCGGCAAACGGGCTGAAAGATATATTTATCGCAAACGAGATCGTGGGTGAGCTGAAATTTCAGCGCATCATCGCGCTTTTGCGCGCGGGGGTAAACTTAAGCTTCGGCATCGACAGTATAGAGCAGGCGAGTCTGATAGAGCGCGCCTTTGAGCGCAGCGGCACGAAGGCCTGCGTGCTTGCCGAGATCGAAGTGGGCGAAAACCGCTCGGGCTTTGTGGAAAAGCAGGATTTCGCGGCGTTTATAAAATTTCTAAAAAGCTGTAAAAATATCGAATTCCGCGGCGTGTTCTCCCACGACGGCCACTCCTACAAGGCCACCTGCAAAAGCGAATGCGAGCGCATCCACCTAGCCGCGCAGCGCCGCACGCTGGAGTTTGCGGATATCGCGCGCGAGCTAGCCCTGCCCACACGCGTCGTTAGCATCGGCTCGACGCCATCGCTTATTAATGATTTTGAAATTTTAAAGGGCGTCACCGAGATCCGCCCAGGCACCTATATCTTTATGGATGCCTCGCAGGCGCAGGCGTACGGCGATTATTCGATGAATGCGGCGAGTATCCTTACGACCGTCATCAGCAGACCTACGGCGGATCGCATCATCACCGACGTCGGTGCCAAGGGGCTCACGCAGCAAAGGCGCACCGAGGGCTTCACCGCCACGCCCGGGCTCGGGCGCATAAAGGGCACGGATGTGTGGATAAATAGCGTTTACGACGAGCATGTGATCGTCTACGACAGAGCGCTGCAAGGCGCAGTGCGCGTGGGCGATCGGCTCGAAATTTATCCAAACCACATCTGCCCCGTCGTAAATTTACACGAGTTCGCCTACCTCGTAAGCGGCGGCGAGGTCGTAGAAAAGATCCCCGTGCTATGCAGAGGCAAGCTGCAATGAGCAGACAAGCTCAAAAGTGCGGCGAGATAAAATTTTAGCTTCGGTAGAGCCTGGCTAAATTTAAGGCGCGAATTTATCGCCGCTCAGGCTGCGGCGCGAAGCACACCGAATTTGACGACGAAATTTAACGAAAGGCGAAAATGAGACTTTGGACAATAAGCTTTAAATATCTCGACGCAAAGGGGCTCGTGGCGCTTTGGCGCGAGGCACTGCTAGCTAAAAACGCGCTGGCTGGGCTTACTAAGGGCTACAAAAATCACCCGCAGCTTGACCGCTTTTACGCGCACGAAAACGCGCTAGAGGCGGTAAATGCGTATCTGGCGGAAGTCTATGAGGAGGGCTGCGCTCGCGGGTATAAATTTGACGCCGCGAAGGTGGGCGAATTTGACGCGCGAAATTTGGCTAAAATCAGCGTCGCTAGCGGTCAGATCGAGTATGAATTCGCCTTTTTACAAAAGAAGCTAAAATCGCGCAACATCAAGGCATACGAACGAAATTTGAGCGTAAAAAATATAGAAATCGCAGGCGTTTTTGAGGAGGTTGCAGGCGGGATTGAGCCGTGGGAGAAGGTTAAAATTTAGCGCCGTCTCGCGCGGCAGCGGCGACGAGCATATTCGGCTTATGCCGGCGAGCTTTTCGTATGCGGCGCTGCTTTTAAATTTATCGGTTTGCCACAAAGCTAAGCTTTGCGTAGCGTCATATAGGATCGCGCGCCGTGCCGCTTCTGCGGCGTCGCACACGCCGCGATCGATCAGCGGCGTAACGTGGCGGATCAGCGCTAACGTCATGATTTTGCCTCATAAAATACGAGCCCGCTAAGAACTTGCGCCGTTATGTTTCCGCTTCCACAGGATACTTAATGTTTAGATTTGCACTATTTATGCGAAATCTGCTAGGGTTCTTGCTCCGTAGCCACGGCGAGCGCGAGAGTCTGCTTCAAAGCATGGATTTGCGGGCTATTTAAGCCTTTCGTAGCTTTCGCATGAGCTTTGCCATGCCTTTTCATGTTCCGCTACCGAGCTCATAAATCTATCCTTGCTGCCCAGCTCGCAGGCCTTTTTGTAGTATTCTACGGCTTTAACATTATCTATGCCCTCGTAAAGACGCGCTAAATTTAAACACGCAAGCCAGCTGTCTGCGATATCCATATCGCAACCGCGCACATAGTAACCTACGCCCTTTATAGCGTCTTTGCGCACGCCTCTGCCTTTGATATACGCAGAGCCTGCGTTACTGCAGCCTATCGCGTGCCCGTCATCGCAGGCTTTGTCGAACAACTCCGCCGCCTTCGCCTCATCGCGCGGCATCCCCTCTCCGCTTTGATACAAAATGCCTAAATTTACGCACGACTCCACATCGCCGCCTTTGCAAGCTTTGACGTATAACGGCGCAGCCTTTAGCAGATCTTGCGGCACGCCCCAGCCATAATTGTAAACCTGCGCCAACGCCCCGCACGACTTTATATCGCCCTTATCGCAGGATTTTGTAGCCCGGCTTATATCGTCTGCGGTGATTTCAAAATTTTCGGCAAGCGCGAAATTTGCAGCAAACGTCGCGATAAGCGCTAGAACTGAAATTTTATTTTTCATTTTCATCCTTTTTGGTTTTTTAAGATCGCCTGCTAAGCCTAAGGCGCGGATTTACCGTTAAGGCGCAGTTTGATCGCTAGAGTTCGGATTTGTTCTCGCCTGCTCTTTGTTTTTTAACGCCTCGTAAATTTCATCGACGCCGCTTAGATTTTGATCCAAAACCTCTCTCGCCTTTTTTAGCGTGCGTGCGCCAAAAATCCCATCCTGCTTGGCTCCGATGCTTTTTTGGATATATAAAATTTTATCCTTTTGCATCGCAGCGGAATTATTAGTCGCCCCGGAAACGGAATTTGAAGCAGGGCTTTCAGAGCCGCTAGAGCTTGCACTCGTAGAATTTTCGTCTGCAGAATTTATGCCATCACTCGCAGAAGCAGAATTTTCGTCCTCAAAAAATGCAGGCATCCACCCTCGCAGCAGCCCCGATGCGCCGGTTTTCGGCACGTAACCCGTATTTGCCGCGCCTCCGTAGATTGCGCTAGCTAAAACGGCGCAGAGCAGAGCTTTGCAAAAGCGAGCAAACGCCGCGCCGCCTCTGCCGCAGCGATATTCTCGCGGAATTTTACGAGCTTTTACAGCGCACCGCACTACGCTTGCCAGCCACAGCGCCACACCGCCTAACAGCCCCGCAGCAGCGATTACCGCACCGCACGCAAGTGACCAAAAATAATGCTCCGCAAAGATCATCTCGAAGCAGCCCTCGCACGCCAGTGCAGCCGCCGCGATGAGCGCGCCTCCGCCTATGCACCACGTCGCGCGGTCATAGCGTGGACTTAGCACGCCAAGCGCCCCAGCCATCGCTCCGCCCAAATCACGAGCGCATTGCTGCGAAATAAAGCCCTCGCAAACGCGCATAATCGCCGCGGCGAAACTCTGCGCGCAATCCTCGCGCAAAGAACGTGGGAAAAAGAATTTCTTTAATCGTGCAAAGGGCGAAATTTTAGAATTTGACGCAGGATCTCGCGTATTCGCGCAATTTTTAAATTTTGCAGCGGCTAGATTTTCGGAATTTATTGCGGCGGAGTCTATGGAATTTGTGGAATTTTGAGCATTTAAGACACCTAAATCTCGGTAATCTCGCTCGCCGCGTAATTCGTAAAGACCCTCCGCAGTGCGATCAGAAGTGTCACTTAAGCCTTCTTGCGAGCCGGCAAAATTAGGTCCATTCTGCGCGCGAGCTTCGCTGCTTTGCTGTCTAGCCTCAAAATCGCCGGCAGAATTCTCTCCACCTTCCAAAAGATCTGCCCCGGCAAATTTTATGCCACCGCTCACTCCTCCTGCGAACCTGCCTTGCTCTCCGCGCAACCCCAAGCGATTATCTTCCGTGCCCATAGAATTTGCCGAAGCGCTAGCAAATTTCGTACCCGCAAATTTTACGCTCGCGCCGCCCTTGAGATTTTCTTTGCGAGAAGCGTCTTTTGCAAGGCTCAAAGCGTCGCGATCAGCCGTGCCGCAGGTAGAATTTACAGAGTTAAAATGTCTATCCGCGCCGTGCAACTGCTCAAGATTTAGCGTCTCGCCGCGCAGTTTAGCACTAGCTAGGCGCATCGCCGCATCCAGCACAGGCTTCGCGCGAAACAGCGTAAAAAGGCTTTGCGCATCGTTCTGCTCTAGCCTAGTGGGTGCGCCGCGCACCGCCGCAAGCTCCGGCGCAAAAACTTCGTCAAAAAAGCTAGGTCTTACGAATGTCACGCCGCCGAAGCACGCCGCATCGTAAGCCTTGCCGCAGACGGCAAAACTCAAGCGCAAAAAATCATCCTCCGCGCTAAATACCGCTTCGCAGCCGCCCTGTACCGCTCGCAGCGAGCCTAGACGAAACAAAAGTCTGCGCGCAGCAAAACCTACGCCCTTGCTGCATAAAAACTCCAGCAGCTCGCGCCCAAAAACCTGCGAGCTAGCACCTATGCTGACGCTCGGGCGGGCATAAACGGATACTTTATCGGTGCGAGTGAAATACCCGCGCCCATCGCAATGCTCGCAGCGAAAATCGCCCGCACCGCCGCATTTTTCGCAGCGCAGCCTGCCCGCACCGCCGCAAGCGGGACAAATGCGCGAGCCGCTACCGCCGCAGCTAGCGCAGGGAATGAAGCGATAGCCCATAGAATTTGATGCAGGGCCTGCAGAGTCGCCTCCAGAAAGACTGCGCGCATGAGCGTTCGTAGAGCTTAACGCCGCGCAGCTATAGCCGCCGGTGCCCTTGCAATCGGGGCAGATCAAGCGCCCGCGCCCGCCGCAGTTAGCGCATGGCGCCTTGCCTGTGCCTTCGCAGGCTTTGCAGCGCCTCCTGCCCGATCCGCTGCAATGCTCGCAACGCAGCTGAACGCTAAAGGGCTTAAAATCGTGAAATTTTATGATTTGATCCGCATTCATAGCGGCTTTTTGGGGATCTGCACGCAGGCGTAGCATAAAGGCCTCGCTTAGCTCCGCATCTGCGCTTGCCGCGCGCAGGCACTCGCGCGCATGAGCCTCGAACTGCGCGATATCTGCGAAATGCAGCTGCGCGCGCTCGCCGCCACTTATCTGCGAGACGCTAAACTTGCCGGCAAAGTCATAACGCACGCCAAGCCTCACGCTAAATCCATAAAACTCGCGATCAAGCTCGCGCAGATCGGCGCCACCGCTACGCGCTAGTGCTTTGAGTCTAGCGACAAACGCCTCTGCAAGCTCCTCTTTATCCAGCTTGTCCATGATCGCTCCTTTCTTGCAGGCACGCCACAAAGTCGCGCCGCATAAATTTTAAAATTCCTTTATTAAGATCCTGCGAATTTTAGCATTTCATATAATTATACCGCGAAAGGGAATTTTAAAATTCCAAAATCTCACGCAGGATGGAATTTAGCGCTATTGCGCGCCGTAAAATCTCGCTGCAAATCAAAACTCTAAAATAGAGCTCGACGCAAAATCTCGCACTGCGGCGCGGCGATGTGCGTAACTAACCGCAACAAAGACGGCGCGAATGGATCGCAAAACGGAGTCGCGAGGCATACGGCGCCAGAATGGTAGCAGCGGGCATGCAAGACTTTAATTCCGCAGCAGCGCATAATTTGGCTCGCGAAGATGCGCGATACGGCATAACGCACAGCAAATTTCGCGGCCGCGTAAATTTTAAATTTCACGGCTAGCTCGTGCGTACGGCATACAATTTAAAATTTCACGACAGCTATGACGCGGCGTGCAGCGATCTAAATTTATGACAAGTAGCGGCGCGCAAATTTCAATCCCGCGCGACAATCAGGCGACGGGTGCGTGGAGTACAATTTAATTTACGAGCGCATAGCCGACATATTATCGCACAAATTTAGTCGCAGCGGGCAGCTTCGGCATAGAATTTCATACCGCGATGCAGCGGCTCGTAAAATTTAGCTCTACTGCCGCACAGCTATAGCCGCCTGCGCCTTTGCAAGCAGAGCGGATTAGGCATCCGCGCCCACTGCAGGCGCTACACGGCGGTGTGTAAAATTTAATCTGGGCGCCGCAAACCTCCGCCAACATGACTGATCGCGTGAGCGTAAAATTTAGCTCGCCTGCCGCATAATTTAACTCACGGCGGTGCATGTCGCGGCGCAAGCGCGAATTTTAGATCGTGCGGCGATCTGCTGCGCGACCAACGGATTAATTTCACGGTGCGCTCGACATGAAATTTAGAATCTCGTAGCGACACATGACACTGTGTGCGGCCACGTGAAATTTTAAATTTCACGACGAGCTCGCGCGTTATGAAATTTTAAATCTTGCCGCGATGAGCTGTAAAGCTCGCGGACGGCTCGGTTTTTTCGCGGAATTTTGCGAGCGAAATTTCAAATGCCAAACCCACGCAAATTTTACGCAGAATTTAATGAAATTTCGCGGGACGAGCTCGTCGCGCTAAAATCCGACTAATCCGACTAGCCAAAACTCGACCGGCTAAAATCCAGCGCAATAAAACTGAGGCATAGCAAAACCATGACGCACTAAAACCGGGGCGCGATAAACTCGTCGCAACCTGAAAGCAAAATTTATCGCCGCCGAAGCTCGCAGCTAAATTTTACCGCCCAAGTGCGGAATTTTCGGCTTTGGTTTTGAGCGCCGAATAAAATTTCAAATCACGCCAATCCGCTTATAACGCCCTCGCTAGTGATCTTCATATTTAGCGCGTTAGGAACCTTCGGTAGCCCCGGCATCAGCATTATCTTGCCGCAGACGGCGACGATGAAGCCCGCTCCCGTACGGATCTGAAGGTCCTTAACGCTAAGCTTAAAGCCGCGCGCCCGCCCAAGCGCCTTGGCATCGTCGCTGAAGCTATACTGCGTCTTGGCGATACAGACGTTTAGCCGCTCAAGTCCCAAGGCCTTGATGTGCAGTAGCGCCTTTTGTGCCTCGGGCTCAAAAACGACCTCGCTCGCGCCGTAAATTTTAGTAGCGATCTTTTCGATCTTGCTCGCCATATCGTCGCTAAGCTCATAGGCGAATTTAAGCTCCTTGGCGCGCTCGCACTCATCTACTACGAGGCGGGCTAGCTCAAGCGCGCCCTCGCCTCCTTTGGCGAAATTTTCGCAAATCGCCATCTGCACGCCGCGCTGCTTGCAGTAATCGCGCACGAAGGCGATCTCGTCGTCGCTATCGAAGCTGAAGCGATTAAGCGCCACGACCGGATTTAGCCCGAAGTTTTGTAAAATTTCGATATGCCCGCCTAAATTTACGATGCCTCTTTGAAGCGCGGCAAGATCCGGGCTCGCGATATTTTCTTTATCCGCGCCGCCGTTGTATTTAAGCGAGCGGATCGTGCTGACTAACACCGCAGCATCCGGAGCGATGCCTGCGCGGCGACACTTGATGTCGATAAATTTTTCAGCCCCGAGCTCGCTTCCAAAGCCCGCCTCCGTTACGGCGTAATCTGCTAGCGAGAGCGCAAGCTTACTCGCCATTATGGAGTTGCAGCCGTGCGCGATATTTGCAAAAGGCCCTCCGTGCACGAGCGCGGGCGTGTGCTCTAGGCTTTGAATGAGATTTGGCTTCATCGCGTCTTTTAGCAGGATCGCCACGGCATCCGCGCAGCCCAGATCGCGCACGTATATCGGCTCTCCCTGCATATCGTAGGCGACCATGATGTTTGCGATGTTTTCCTTAAGCTCAGCAAGATCGTTCGAGAGGCACAGAACCGCCATTATCTCGCTAGCTGCGGTGATATTAAAGCCGTCCTCACGCTCTACTCCGTCGGTGCGCCCGCCCTGTCCAACGGTGATGTGGCGCAGCGCGCGGTCGTTCATATCCATGCAGCGCTTCCATAGAATTTTATCGATCTTTAGCGGGTTTTCTTGATACAGCGAGTTGTCGATGACCGCCGAAATGAGATTGTTTGCGGAGGTGATCGCATGAAAATCGCCGTTAAAATGCAAATTTAGATCATCCATCGGCACCAGCTGCGAATATCCGCCGCCCGCAGCCCCGCCTTTGATACCAAAAACCGGCCCCAGCGACGGCTCGCGCAGCGCAAGGCAGACGCTTTTGCCTAGACGCTTTAGCGCGTCGGCTAGACCGATGGAGGTCGTCGTCTTGCCCTCGCCAAACGGCGTCGGATTGGTCGCCGTGACCAAGATAAGCTTCGAAGCGCGCGATCGCGGCTTGATATTTAGCTTGGCTTTGTAGTGGCCGTATAGCTCGATCTCATCCTCGCTAAGCCCCAAATTTTTCGCAACGTTTGAAATTTTATCCGGCCTCGCCGCATTTGCTATTTCGATATCGCTCAACATTTTCTCTCCTTAAATTTAAAATTTTATCGCGCAGCGTTTGCGCACCGCCTCTTTAAATCCGCGCATTAGCCGCCGCTACGCGCACCTTATCCGCAAGCCGCGCAAGATCAAAGCTCGCGCTCCTAAATTTGTCCCGGCTAAATTTCGATCTCGATGCCCACGGGGCAGTGGTCGCTGCCCATCACGTCGCTTAGGATGAAAGCGTCCTTTAGCCGCGAGCGCAAATTTGCCGAAATGAAAAAATAATCGATCCGCCAGCCTACGTTTTTGGCGCGCGCGTTAAAGCGGTAGCTCCACCACGAGTAGGCGTCCCGTAGCTCGCCGTGCACGGCACGGAAGGTATCGACGAAGCCCGCCGCCTCCACCTCATCGAGCCACGCCCGCTCGATCGGCAAAAAACCCGAGGTTTTGGAGTTTGCTTTGGGGTTCGCAAGATCGATCTCGCGGTGCGCGGTATTTACGTCGCCGCAAAATATCACTCCGAGCCCCTGTTCCGCGAGGCTGCGCGCGTAGGCTAGGAATTTTGCATAAAATTCCATCTTATAGGCTAGCCGCGCCTCGTCTTTTTGGCCGTTGGGAAAGTAGATATTAAAAAGCACGACATCGCCGAAGCGGTGCTGCAGCACGCGCCCCTCGTCGTCTGGGAAAAACAGCGCCTTGCTCGTCTCGCTTTTAAATTTAGCCAGGCTCGCCACGCCCGAATATCCCGCACGAGCGGCGGAATTTAGATCTATCTGAGAAAATCCTAGCTCATAAAGCCCTTTTGGGGCGTCCTTTTCGCTCACCTTGATCTCTTGCAAGCCCAAAAAATCGGGATTTTGCTCGGCAAGCCACGCAAAGCCGTCTTTACCGAGCACTGCGCGCAGCCCGTTTACGTTCCAACTAATCAGTTTCAAATTTAGCCTTTGGCGCAAAAATTTTGGTATGATTATACGAAATTTTGACTAAATTTAAAGGAAAACTATGCGCAATCAGCCCAAATACCGATTTTTTGCCAACTGGAGCTACGCGATGGCGGGTCTTGTCGAGATGCTGCGCAGCGAGCGTAGCTTCAGACTCGAGCTTTGCGTGTTCGTCCCGCTTCTGCTGTCGCTATTTTTTTGGAATTTCGGCGCGATGCTAAATCTATTTTTGATCTTCGGCGCGGTCTTTACCATCGCGCTAGAGTGCGTAAACTCAGCCATTGAGCGCGCAGTCGATCTTGCTACGAGCGAAATCCACCCGCTAGCCAAGGGCGCCAAAGACACCGCAAGCACAGCCGTGATGATGAGCCTATTTCTCAACGCCGCGCTGTGGGGATATGCGCTTATCGGTAAATTCTTTTAATCGCGTAATTGCAAATTTCGCGATTAAAGATTTAAATCGCTGCAACGCAGAGTTTTTTTGGCGAGTGCGGAATTTACAAGCCGCTTGAGTCGTTGATCATCCACGCCTGCAACCCAAACACGACCCTGCGTGATATTGAAATTTTAAAATCCGAAATTTGCTTTAAATTTAAACTCTCCTGTGCGCGAAAATTTTAATATTCGCTCGGCTCTTAAAATTTTAAAATAGCTTTTAAAATTTCTATAGATAAATCATTCAAGCAAATTTTACGCCGTAAAATTTTAGCTATAAAATTATAACGACTTTCAAGATGCTTTAATACAATTTTCACTAAAATCACGCCGTCTTAATTAAAATAATTTTCAAAAAAAGGAAAATTTTGTCTAAATCCTTTCACAAAATCTCGCGCAAATTTCATTTGTGGCTATCTTTGATATTTTGCATACCCCTTATAATCGTATCCGCAAGCGGCTCGGTCTTAGTCTATGCGGAGCGGATCGATGAAGCTTTGCTGAAAGACAAGGTGTTTAGGACCCAAGAAAGCGTGGCGAAATTCCCCGTTAGAATGAAATTCAGCGCTTTGCAATCCGAGATAAAATCCAAATTTAAAGAGTACGCGATCATGGGCTGGAGCATCGCGCAAGATCCTTTAAAGACCGATAAAATCAGACTTTCCTCGCAGAAGCTACAAAAGCAGGCCCTAATTTACCTGGACGCCTTTAGCGGCGCGATAAATAAACTGCACGCGGAGCTGTTTTTAGGTCGCGGCGGTAGAATTTTTGCAGGCGTTGTAGGGCTTAGCGCGCTACTTATCGGCATTAGCGGCTTTTTTATCTACAAAAAATTTTGGCAAAACTTATTCTCGCTGAGGCTAGATCGGGCCATATATTTTATGCGCGGCGCTCACCACCTAATCGGAGTCGCGAGCACTCCCGTAATGTTTGCTATAGCTATAAGCGGAGCATGGTGGGAGCTAAGGGCGGTAACTTACAAGCCGCTCGCAAATCCATGCGGCGCGGTCTTGCAGAATTTTAAGACCGAGCAAAATTCCACCGTCGCGGCATCAAACGGAGCGGTAAGCATGAAAGCGGCGCAAAATCTTGCGACGCTAGATGAGGCATTAGCGCGGATAGCGGTTAAATTTAAAGAATTTCGCTCCACCTATATCGCCTTTCCGCTCTGTCCGGGCGGCGCTTTTACCGTATACGGCTTCGAGGCGGGGCAAAACCCGCTTCAAAGCCCTTACGCGAGCCGTATCACGATATCGGATGCAGGCGAAATTTTAAAAGCGGACTTTATAAACGATGCGGATTTTTCGGACAAACTTCAAGACGGCTTTCATCGCGCCCATGCGGGCTCATACGGCGCAATAACGAAGCTTATATGGTTTTTAGCGGGGCTTGCGCCCCTATTTTTAAGCATTTGCGGATTTTACATAACCCTAAAAAATAGAAATTCTAAAAGGAGAAAGTTATGAAGAAAGTATCTCTTTCGCTCGTAGTCGCATTAAATATGCTAACTTCGCTTTATGCGGAAAATAACGCCACTGCGAGCACCCCGGAGAACTTAGGCACCATAGAAGTGCAAGATACCCAAAAGCTCCGTCACGACGACAGAGATTATGAGGCTAGAAAGCTCGTTAAAAGTACCACCAGGCTCGATCTTACGGCGAGAGAAACGCCCCAGTCTCTTACCGTGGTGACCGAAGCCAAACTAAAAGATATGGGGATAACCGATTATCAGGTGCTGATGCGAAATATCGCGGGCATTACGAGCGGGCGTATGGATGAGAGGCTCTATCCTACGGCGCGCGGATTTAGCATAGATTATTATTTGCTTGATTCGATGCCTAGCTTCGGAGGTTTTAGCCTCGGGGCGAACGATTTAAATTTACTGCCATATGAGCGTGTTGAGGTAGTAAAGGGTGCGAACGGATTATTAGCAGGCGCAGGAAATCCTGCCGCGAGTTTAAATTTTATCCGTAAGCACGCAGATTCCACCATCCCAAAAGGTTATATAAGTCTAAACGGCGGCTCATACGACAAATACGGGCTTAAAACCGATGTGCAAAGCCCGCTCAATCAAAGCGGTTCGGTGCGCGGACGCCTAGCGTTTATGCATGAACGATCGCACTCTTATATGGACTATTACAATCGTCGCAATACTGCCGTTTATGGCGTATTAGATATCGATGTAACAGACGATTCAAGGCTGAGCTTTGGCTCATTTTATCAGACGCTACGCCGACATGGCACGCGCTGGGGCGGAATGCCCGCGTTTAACTCGGACGGCACGCGCACGCACTTTGGCAAAAACCAAATTTTCTCTCAACCCTGGACGCGATACGACATCTCTACGCTTGATTTTTATGCCGATTTTAAACAATATTTCTCAAACGAGGCGAGTTTAAGCTTGAGTTATTCGTTTCGTCGCGCTCATACCGATTCAAATTTGCTCTATTATGGCGGCAGGGTAGGTCCTGGCGGCATCGGAAACGTCGCCGATCTTAGCGTTTATGCTAACAAGCGCGAAGAGAATATCCACAATATCGATGCCTATGTGAATATCCCTTATGAATTTTTCGAACAAGATCATGAATTTGTATTTGGTGTGATGTATAATCTTTACAAAAAAGGATCTGATAACGTAAGTAGCTACTGGAATAGTCGAAACACTCCGGCAGGCCTTGCTTATGCCGCGCGTACTAGAATAAATTTTAACGACCTTCATATTGAAGATCCACGCTTACCGTATGTAGATCAAAATAATGCCGATCGAACTATTCAAAAAGCAATTTATGCCGCGAATAAACTCTCAATCACCGAGGATTTAAAGCTCTTATTAGGAACGCGGATGAGTTACTATAAATATAAAATTACAGGTGGAGCAGATAATAGAAATTTTACCCGCGAAATTACTCCATATGCAGGGATCACCTATGATTTAGACGATCATCATACCCTTTATGCAAGTTATACGAGTATTTTTAAACCTCAAACCTACAAGGACAAAAACAATAAATATCTTGATCCCATCCAAGGCAAGGACTACGAAGCGGGCATCAAAGGCGAGTATTTTGACGGCGATCTGCAAGCAAGCCTGGGCGTTTTTAAGATCATCCAAGATAAGCTCGGCATCCGCACCGACGAGTATATCACGGGCACAAATTCCTACGCCTACAGGCAGGGTCGCGGAGTAACCAGCAGGGGCTTTGAAGCGGATGTAAACGGTAAAATTACCGATGCACTAAGCCTAAGCATGGGGCTAGCGTACTACAAAGCCAAAGATGCTGACGGCAATATCTACGCCAGCGACTCCTCCCGCACCAGCGCAAATCTTTTTGCAAAATATGAGATCGGCACATTTAGAATCGGCGCAGGCGCGATGTATCGCTCAAAGATTTATTCCGACTCGCCATACGGCAGGATCGAGCAGAAAGCTTACACGATTGCAAACGTAATGCTAGGCTACAAAGCGAGTAAAAACCTAGATGTGCAGCTAAACGTCGATAACATAACCGATAAGCGCTATTTTGAGGGTATCGGTTCTAATCGAATGATCTACGGCGATCCGCGCACCTTCAATCTAAGCCTTACGTATAGCTTTTGACCCAAATAGTCGCGGCGGAATTTGTCTAGTGCTTAACTCTAATAGAATTCCATCGCGACGCCATAGATAAATGGCAAATTAAGCCTAAATTTCGTAAAATCACCGCTAAGACGCGAGGTCGCGTAATACGTTAAAAGGCAAACGATGCAAAGTTCAACCGCATAAATTCCGCTAAATTTAAACCAAATCAACCAATCAAATTTAAATTTAAGGCAGAACCATGAAAAGACGAGACTTTCTAAAACTAGGCGCGCTTGCGGCAGCTTCGGCGCAGGCAAAACAATTAGGCGCGGCGGCGCAGGCGATATTTGACGAGCAGATGGGGCTTTGCGCGAATAAATTTGGCGCGTTTTACGTGCAAACCATCGGCGGTAGGGTCGTTGGCACCGAGCCATTCGAGGGCGACGCGATGCCAACGGTGCTAAATAACGCCCTAAGCGATCATATCCAAAACGAAACGCGTGTGAAATACCCATACGTGCGCAAAAGCTTCCTAGCCGATCCCTCAAATCCAAAGCCGGAGCTTCGCGGCAAAGAGCCCTTCGTGCGCGTTAGCTGGGACGAAGCGGTAAAGCTAAGCGCCAAAATTTTAAAAGAAAACTTCGATAAATACGGCTCAGAGGCCATTTACGGACAGCTTTATCAGTGGGGCAGCCTAGGCAAGCTCGGCCACTCGCAGCGCACCGCAAAGCGCATGCTAAACGCGCTAGGGGGCTACGTGAGCGAGCTTGGCGGCTACTCTTACGGCGCGGCGACTGCGTTTTTGCCTCACGTGACGGGCTCTATCGATCCGACGCATAATCCTACGCGCTGGGAAGGCGTGGTAAAGGAGGCCAAAACGATCGTATTTTGGGGCACGAATCCCGTCGTCTCAAACAAAATCGCTATAGGCGTGCCGATGCACAACTCCTACGCCTACTACGAGATTATGAAAGAGAAATTTAAAAAAGGCGAGATGAAAATTTACAGCATAGACGTTTACCGCAACGAAACGGCGGAGTATTTCGGCGCGCACTATCTAGCCGTGCGCCCTTGCACCGATACGGCGATGTTGATCGGGCTTTGCGATTATCTTTATGAAAACGGACTTTACGACAAGGAATTTATAGAGCGCTACACGGTCGGGTTTGATAAATTTAAAGAGTATTTCACCGGCGCGAAAGACGGCGTGAAAAAGGATCTAAAATGGGCGAGTAAAATTTGCGGCGTGAGCGAAAAGGAGCTAAAAAATTTAGCCGATACGCTGGCCAAAAAAGACACGCTCATCGTCACGGGCTACGCGATACAGCGTCAGCACCACGGCGAGATGGCATACTGGGCGCTAATCACGCTAGCTGCGATGCTAGGCGATATCGGCAAGACCGGTCGCGGCTACGTGATGAACGATCAGATGCATAAAAACGCCGACATTAGCTTCATCGCGCCAAAGCTTCAGGCCTTTAATCCCGCGGTAAACGAAAAATACATCGCCCCGCAGGGCAAGCTAGCCAAAGCCAAATACCACGAGATACCAAACAGCAGGCTCATAGACGCGATCATGGAGCCTGGCAAAGAAATCGAGCGTAACGGCAAAAAGTACGTTATGCCGCACATCCGCGTGATGTTTAACGCCAACGGCTCGACCTTCACCCGTCACCCCGACACCAACCGCGCGGTAGAAGCGATGCGCAAGATAGAAGCGATCATCACCACCGAGCCCTTTTGGACTAGTACGGCGAGGCTCAGCGACATCGTGCTGCCGTCGGCTCTTGAGTGCGAGCGCACGGATATAGAGTTTGCAAACTCCACTAGTGAATATCTTTTTGCGATTAAGCCGCTAGTAAAGCCCGCAGGCGAGAGCAAGAGCGACTTTGAGATCGCGCGGCTCATCTGCGCGCAGTGGGGCGAGGAGTACGAGCAGGCCTTTAGCGAGGGTAAAACGGAGCTTGAGTGGGTGAAGGAAATCTACGCCGACGCTGCTGCAAAAGCCGAAGGTATGGGCATAGTGATGCCTAAATTTGAGGAGTTTTGGCAAAAGGGATACGTCAAATTTGATAAAATCGACGAGAAAAAACGGTACTTCACAAACTACGCGGACTTCCGCGCCGATCCCGAGAAAAACGCGCTAAAAACCCCGTCGGGCAAGATCGAGCTCTACTCCGAAGCGATCGAAAAGCTAGGATATCCCGACTGCCCGCCGCACGCGACGTGGATGGAGCCCTTTGAGTGGCTGGGCGGCGACGTGAGCAGATACCCGGTCGCCATCAGCGGCGCGCACTCTAAATTTAGACTCCACTCGCAGCTAAACAACTCGCTCATCCGCAACTACGCCGAGATCGCGGGCCGCGAACCAGCGCTAATTAGCCCCGCCACGGCAAAGGCGCGCGGCATCAAAACGGGCGACGTAGTGAGGATATACAACGACCGAGGCGAGATCCTCTGCGGCGCGCTGGTAAGCGATACCGCGCAAGATAACGTCGTGATCGTGAGCGAGGGCGCGTGGTACGATCCCGCCGTCTGGGGCGAGCGCAGCCTATGCAAGCACGGCAACATAAACGTGCTGACCAAAGACGTACCGAGCTCGCAGCTCTCGCAAAGCAACACCGCGCACACGAGCATGGTACAGATCGAGAAATTTAAAGGCGAACTGCCGAGCGTAACGGCGTTTGATAGGCCCGCGACGATAGAGGCTTAGGCTTTGTGATTTAAATTTGAGCGGTTAAATTTAGCCGCTCGGATTGCTCCGGCTACTTTGGAGCTATCGTCTAGCTCATAATAAATAATAGACTTAAATTTTAAGCCGAAAGCGTTAAATTTTGATTATTTCGCTTTGAAATTTAACTGCCTAAATTTCGCTAAATTTCACTTTGGCGGCGGGATTTGTCATAAAAATTTAACTTCATCGGCAAAATTTTGATTAAATTTACCGTTACGCCTTTATAAATTTTAAAATTTATCTACTATTTTTGCGCTATAATACTTGTAATGCAAATAATGCAAAAGGAGAAATGATGCAAATCTCGGTAAGACTAGATGAAAATATAGGAAGCAAACTCGAAAAGCTGGCACAGAACACCAAACGCACGAAGAGCTTTTACGTACAGGAGGCTATCAAGAGATTTTTGGAGGATATGAGCGACTATATGGACGCCGTGGAAGAGTTAAAAACTATAGAAAACGACCCCGAGCCGCAGTTTTTTACGATAGATGAAGCCGCACGCGAGCTTGGCGTAAAAATATGAGAGTCAAATTTAGCAAAAATGCGCTAAAACAGCTTAAAAAGTTAGATAAAAGCGTGAGCATAAAGATACTCAAAAAGCTAAAAGAGATAGAAGCTCTTGAAAATCCGAGGGACGAGGGCAAGGCTTTAATGAATAATTTAGCGGGATTTTGGCGTTACAGAGTCGGCGGATACCGCATAATCTGCAAGATCAAAGATGACGAGCTAGTAATCCTGGTAGTCGGCGTCAAAAATGGAAGCGAAGTCTATGATAGCAGCTTTAGCGAAGAATAAGTAGCGAAAAAATATCGATTTACTCGCAGGAGGCTTTGAGATATTGTTGATCTGTATCTACGCGCATGAACGCAAAAATAAGCGTAGAGGCTCAGCCGCAGGTCTATCTAGCGCGATATTGCCTTTGTCTTTTAACGATGTTTAGCTCGCAAAGTGCTGCGGTCGCTGTTTAAACGCCTCGCGCAATGAATGCTCAAGCGGTGCGAATTTCGTCACATTCGTACATTAATAAGCGCGCAGACCTTCCGTGCCGCAACCGGCGCGCGAGGCTTATTTGCTAAATTTCGCGCGCCGCTATTCGCCGTTTTATCGTCAAATAGGCTTAGCGCGCTTTCTAGCTCTTGTGCCAAAGCCCTACCAGCCGTTTATCGCAAACAAAATCGCTAAGTTTTTCTGCGCCAAAAGCTCGTCTGAGAGGCGGTCGTATTCGTCCCCGAGCCCCATTTCTTGCGCCATAGACGGCGGCTCATCATCCCAAGAGCCCATCGCACCGAATACATCGGCGATCCCCGCCGCGGCAAACGCCCTCAAGCTCGGCTGCGGCAGCGCTGCAAACGAAACGGCGTAATACTCGCCCACGGCGACTTCGCCCCGCAGCGTCTTAAGCGCATTATCAAACATCTGCGCGAAGTTTTCGCAGCCTATCTTGCTCGCAAAATCCCTGATCTGCACTAAAACATTCTCGAATTCTGCGCTGTTATCGCGCGCATTTAGCGCATCCCGCGGCATCCCGCGCCAAAGGCGCTCGACGTATTTCACATACCAAGCCTTTTTCTCGCGATCGTATTTCCAATCAGGCGTAAAAACGCCGTCAAAGTCCTCGAAGCAGCAAACGATGCCGTTTACGTTCATCCCCGAAAAGCCCAAAAGCGCTCTATTTTTTGCGAAAGTTGGAATACTAAGCCTCGCGTCCTTCAAACCGAACTTTAGGCACTGCTCTATCCAACGCCGTCGTGCGGAGATTGACTCGTCCTCGCGCCCTTTTTGCGCGACTTGCTCGGTAAAAAATTTACGCGCCTTTTGCAAAAGTGGCAAGTCCGTGCTTTCGTCTGCTCCTTTTTTTCTTGCCGCTTTTTCATTTGCCGCTTCTTTGCTGTTCGCGCGCTTTTGTTTCACTGCCTCGCCGCTCTCGGCGACTTTGTCCATCGCACTGCTCTGCACTGCGCCGTACGCATTTTTTTGCTCCGTAGCTTTACTTGCGTCGTTTACGCCGCCATGCGCTGCGCGGATCGCGCCCTCTGCGGTACGGAAATGCTCCTTTGCAAACTCAAAATTTAAATATTTTATATATTTTTGATCTTGCGACGGCCGCTCAGGATTGCCGCGCAGAGCTGATTTTAGCGCGACGCACAGCGCGCACGAGAGATATATTTCGCCGCTCATAGATATCCTTTAAATTTCGATCGCTCCCGTTCATGCGGCGGATTATTTATGCTCCGCGCCAAAAGCTAGCGGCGGCAAAATTTTAAAATTTTGCGCCTTAGCGACAAATTTAATCACAATAAAATTTGCGCGTGAAGTAAAAACAAATCTGCGCAAAGATAGAATTCTCAACCGCCGCGAACATAAAATTTTAAAAGCAGCTCACACACGGGTACGGATAAAATTCCGAAGCCGAAATCTACGAGCGGCACAGGCAAGGCGATGTGTGTTAAATTTACGCGCACTTTAAAAATGACAAACCGCTTTAAAGAAATTTCAATCGCACGCGCGATATGAAATTTTGAAAGTAAGCTGCCGCACCGAGCTACCGATAAATTTAAGCAGGTCAGTCACGCTGCGAGATCAAGGGCCGCGCCGATACCGAGCAAAACGCGCTATGAAATTTTAAAGACAAGTCGCCGTGCCTACGCTGCCGCCAAATTTAAAATGAACCGATCGCACCGCAAAATTTTAAAAGCAAGCCGTTGCGCCCAAACTAGCTAAATTTAAAATGAGGCAATCTCTCCGTTTATGCTACAAATGCCGCCCGTCAGCAAGCTGCGCTCGCCAAGCCGCCACTCGCAAGCTCTGCGCCGCAAGCGCCCTACGCTACGACGTTTGGAAACTCATAGACCACGCGGCCGCTTTTGATCGTGCAAACCGCAGCGCCCGTAAGCTGCTTGCCGAAAAGCGGCGAGTTGCGGGATTTGGACTTATTTAGCGCCTCGTCGTAAACGTAGGAAATCTGCGGATCGATGATCGCGACGTCGGCCAAAAAGCCCTCTTTGATCTCGCCCTTGTCCTTCAAATTTAGAATTTTAGCTGGATTAAACGAGCAGAGGCGCACCATATCTTCAAGGCTGATGACGCCCTGCTCTACTAGCCGAAGCGTAAGCGGTACGAGGGTTTGAAGCCCCAAAATTCCAAACGGCGCGTGGTCGAATTCTACGAATTTATCGTCGGTGTTGTGCGGAGCGTGATCGGTTACGATGGCGTCTATTAGACCGCTTTTAAGCGCCTCTCTGATCGCCTGCACGTCGCTTTGGGTGCGAAGCGGCGGCGACATTTTAAAATTCGTATCGTATCCCATCAACTCGCGCTCGTCGAAGGTGAAGTGATGCGGCGTAGCCTCGCAGGTGACGCGGATGCCCTCGCGTTTAGCTTGCTCGATAAGCTTTAGCGACCACGCCGAGCTTACGTGCGCGATGTGGATGTGCCCGCCCGTCTTTTTGGCAAGCAGCAGATCGCGCGCTATCATAATCTCCTCTTTTTCGCTCGCCATCCCCTTTAGACCGAGGATCGCGCTGACTTTGCCCTCGTTCATCACGCCGCCGTGGCAAAGAGAGCAATCCTCGCTGTGATTTATCACGAATGAGCCGAAGTGAGCGGAGTATTCGAGCGCCTGTCGCATCACGGAGCTGTCGGTCACGGGCAACCCGTCGTCGCTGAAAGCCACGCAGCCCGCCTCAAGCATATCGCCCATCTCGACGATCTTTGCGCCCTTGCAGTCCTGCGAGATCGCGCCTATGGGCAGCAGATCGATAAGTCCGCGCCCCTTAGCCTTGGCGATCATCGCGCGAGTGATGCTTGAGTTATCGTTTACGGGCTTGGTATTTGCCATCGGAAGGCAGGTCGTCACGCCGCCTGCGACCGCGGTTTCGCTGCCGCTGATGACGTCGTCTTTGTATTCGAGCCCCGGGTCTCTGAAATGCACGTGCATATCGATGAGCCCAGGCATCACGAGCTTGCCCGCGGCGTCTATGACGCGGTCTGCGGCGGGACATTCGCGCGTGATCTTTGAAATTTTATCGCCCTCGATTAGGACGTTTGCCTCCTCGCTGCCGCCCCAATTAACGATCGTGCCGTTTTTTATCAAAATTTTCATCGTGCGCTCCTGTTTAAATTTATCGTATGAAGTATCGCCATTCGCATCGCCTCGCCGTTTTCTACCTGATCTAAAACGCAGCTATAGCGCGGATCATCGGCTACGTCGGAGTTGATCTCCACGCCGCGATTGATCGGGCCCGGGTGCATTATCATGACGCCCTCTTTCGCCGCCTGCATGCGCCTCGCGGTAAGTCCGAAAAATTTCGAGTACTCGCGCACGCTCGGGAAGCTCGGCTCGCCGTCTTGCCGCTCAAGCTGAATTCTAAGCATAATGATGACATCGGCGCCCTCGATCGCCTCCTCTATGCTTTTGCATATAGGGCAGCCGAACGCGTCGCAGTCGCGCAGCATCATCGGAGGGCCGAAGAGCCGCACGTTTATGCCTAGTTTTTTCATCGCCCAGATGTCGCTTCTAGCCACGCGCGAGCGAAATATATCGCCGATGATTGCGACGTTTAAATTCTCGATCCTGCCCTTGTGCTCGCTGATCGTAAAAAGATCCAGCAGCGCCTGGCTCGGGTGCTCGTTCAGCCCGTCGCCTGCATTTACGATCGATGCGTCGCAGTTGGCCGCGACGAATTTCGCCGCGCCCGAGCAGCTGTGGCGCAGCACGAAGATATCCGTGCGCATCGCCTGCATATTTCTGATAGTGTCGATCAGCGTCTCGCCCTTTTTCGTGCTGCTGTCTGCAGCGGTGAAATTTACGCTGTCTGCGCCCAGGCGCTTGGCTGCGATCTCAAAGCTCGTGCGGGTGCGGGTGGAGTTTTCGAAAAACGCGTTGATGACCGTCTTGCCGCGAAGCGAGTCGGATTTTTTGATATCGCTGCGATTCAGCGCTTTAAACTCGCGCGCCAGATCTATAAAGTCGTAGATGTCCTCGCGGCTCAGATCCTGCGCGCTAAGAAGATGCTTTAGCTTATACATTCCCTCTCCTTTTTTGGGCCGAATTTCAGCCGTAATTGTATAAAAAAATCTCTGATAAAATTTTAAAATTTAAAAGCTGGGCTCAAATTTAGACGCGAAATTTTGCTTAAAATTTCATTTGAGTTCGCATACGAAGCGCGAACGGAATTTTGGGGCAAAATTTAAAAATTTTGGGATTAAATTTGAGCTTCTTGAGCGAAAATTTTAAAAAATCAGCCGCGCCACTTACGTAAAATTTTAAAGCTTTACGCGCAGCTGGCGGCTAGAAAAGCAAAGAATTTAAAGCTTATTTAAATACTTTATATAATTTTTCGCACTATTTTCTACGGCTTGCTCGCTTTTATCGTAAGTAAAGCCGTATGAGACGAAATTGGGCATAGTCGTTGCGCCGACGAAATTAAATGTAGCCTTAAATGGCGCTAGCACCTCATCCACGCTAAAGCCCACGATGCCATTTTTAGAGTAGTTTGCCTCGGTCGCGCCAAGCGAGATCGCAAGCGCAAATTTTTTGCCCTTAAGCTTGCCGTCGCTCTCTGCGCCATAAGCCCAGCCGCGCGTAAAAACATCCTCAAACCACTGCTTAAGAAGCGGCGTGCAGTTTGAAAAACGAAACGGAAACTGAAGCACGATTTTATCGTGGCTTTCGAGCAGTTTTTGCTCCTTTTCCACGTCGATTTTGAAGTCCGCATAAAGCGCGTAAAGATCATGAAACTCGAACTTATCGGGATGCGCTAGCACGGCATCCCTCCAGTGGCGGTTTACGAGCGAGTTTGCGATATTTGGATGAGCCAAAATAATGAGAGTTTTCATTTCTATCCTTTAAATTTGAAATTGCGGGGCGCATTATAGCTCTACTTCGTAAAATTTTTCTCGTTTTATCGCAAGCGACCTTAAATTCTAAAGCTTTATCGGCCACCACCCGCTTATTTTTACAGCAACTTCAAAGAGCGCGAGCTTTGAATTCCAAACTTCATTCACTACTCACGCTTTATTTAGAAATGCTCGCCCTCGGGGCACTCGTCGCGTTTTACGGAGATTCGCTACTTTTTTGTAAGTGTTCATCGCGCCATTGCGGAAGCTCGCGCGAGTAAAATTTTAAGGAAACCGCCGCGCAGGGGAAATTTTAATAAAATTTAGCATCGCTTCTCTGCAAGCATTCGCCACAACAAATAAAATTTAGATGAAATCTAGCCGTGCTTTAAACTATACAACCTTGCCATCGGTTCCGTCGTCGGGCTGCGGGTGCTCATCGCGCTCTTATGAGTGTCCGTCACGCTTTCGTGCAGGCTCGTTACGCTCCTGCGAAGGCTTGTCGCTTTCCTGCGAGTGGTAGTCGCAATAAAAAATTTTGAGTAAAATTTAGTGTAATTTAAATTCTAAAGCTTTGCCTACCAGCCGCCTCTTCAGGGTCTAAATTATCATCGCGCTCCTGTGAGTGCCCGCCGCGCGGCTCCTGTCTGGGCTGCACGCCAAAGCCTTCCAAGACCTTGCCTAAGCTCTCGTTTGCATCTTTTATAATTCCTTGCAGGCTTTCGCCCATCTGATCAAGGTTTTTGCCCGCCTCGCGTGCCGCCGCCTCGCCCTGCTTTAGCAGATCCTTGGTCCTATCTGCGTTGCGAGCGGCGAAATCGTTCAAGACTTCGGGCGCCTTTTTCTGCAAATTTTGTAAGGCTTCGCCCAGAACTTTAGCATCGTTTGCAAGCTCGTCTATCGTAGAGTTCAGATCGGATTTTTGCTTGCTCTCAAAGCCCTGCGACATGGAATTTTGCACGGAGCTTTGCGTGGAGCTTTGAGCGGAATTTTGCCCCGAGCTATCCGCGCTTTTATTAAAATTTCGCCCTTGATTACCCGCGCTAAAATTCTGTTCCGAGCGTGCGTTTTGCTCGCGATCTTGCGCGTCCGACCCGCCGTCGCAGCCGCTCAAAACGCACGCCGCGACTAGCGCCAAAGTAAAATTTCGCGCCGCATTTATAAAGCTAAAATCGTTTATAAAATTAAAATTTCTAGCGCGACCCGTCGAGATAAAATTTTGCTCGCTGCCAGCTGAAATGGAATTTCGCAGCCGTTTAAAGCCCGGCTCACCGCTCGTTCTGATAAAATTCTGCGCTAAATCGCGTACGCATCTTTTCAAAATTCGTCTTTTCAAAATCCGCTCCTTTAAATTTCATCCCCTACGGGAGCTCTTGGAAGCCGCCCGAAAAATAGATCGCTTCTAAGCTTTAAAAGCAGGCAGATAGCGATATCGGCGCTTTGTTCGCGGATGTAGTTTCGATCGCCTTTTAGATGAAATTCCCCGACGATCTGTTTGCCGCCCTGCTCCTTTGCGCCGATAAAGACCGTCCCTACGGGCTTTTGCGCGCTTCCGCCGCCGGGACCCGCGATACCGCTTACCGCCAAAGCAAAGCTCGCCCCGCTGCTTTGCAGCGCGCCCTCCAGCATCTCGCCCACGGTCTGCGCGCTAACTGCACCGTAGCGCGCGAGCGTATCTTCGCCCACGTTGAGCCAGAGATTTTTTATCTCGTTGGCGTAGCTTACGAGCGAGCCGTCAAAAACGTCGCTAACGCCCGCGACCGCGCCGAATTTTGCGGCGATTAGCCCTGCGGTGCAGCTTTCGGCGAAGGTGATCTTAGCGCCTATCTCGCGCAGTCTATCCACCACAAAGCCCATAAAATCGCCGCCTTCGATGTAGCAGCTCTCATAATACTTGCCGACGCTTTGCAAAAACGCGTCCAGCGCTCCGAATTTCATCGCACTGGCGCGCACGAGCAGCAAAAAGGAGCTGGGCCTGCTGATCGTAAGCGAAATTTTATAACTGATCGCAAGGCTCTCTAGGCGCTGCTTTACGCTTTCATATTCGCAATCGAATAGATAAAAGCTCTCGCCCGCGCTCGGCGCGTCTTGGAGGATCGGCGGCAGGCTCTGCAAGCAAAGTGCCTTGATCACGTTTACCGAGCAGCCTCTGACGTTTAGCAGGAAGCTGTTTTTCGCCACCGTGCGCGCCATCGAGGGCGCTAAGGTTTCTCCATTTTTCAGCTCGAGCGAATCGAAAGAGAGCGTAGATAAAATTTTGCCGACGACCGCGTAGGCGGAGTTTGCCGCAAAGATCGTGATGAAATCGTACGAATCGATCATCTTTTCAAGCGCGAAGGGCAAAACCTTATCGTTTTCGCTTAAGAATTTCAGATCATCGATCCGCCCGAAAACCTGCTCGTAGCTGCGAGATATATAGCTCATCAAAGCCGCGTCGTAGCGGATCTCCTCGCCGATTACAAGGATGATATTTTTCATAAAGGCCCTCATTAAATTTTCGCACATTATAGCATAAACGCAGACTGCTCTTTCAGAGCTTTTTAATGGCGTTTTGGATAAACTTCACAAATTTTTTAAGACACGAAAAGGTACAAATATGGACTATAAAGATACTCTCTTTCTTCCTACGACGGACTTTGCGATGCGAGGCGCGCTACCGCAAAACGAACCTGCGCGGTTTAAGGCGTGGTACGAGCAGCGTAAAATTTACGAAAAGATGAAGGCTAAACGCAAGGGCGCAAGCGTCAGCTTCAATATCCACGACGGCCCGCCGTATGCCAACGGACACCTCCACATCGGCCACGCGCTGAATAAAATTTTAAAAGACATCATCACCAAAACCCATTATTTCTTCGGCGAGGAGATCCGCTACGTGCCGGGCTGGGACTGCCACGGTCTGCCGATCGAGCAGCAAGTAGAGATCAAACTCGGAGATAAGAAAAAATCGCTTTCAAAAGTGCAGATACGCGAGCTTTGCAGACAGCACGCCAAAGAATTCATCGACGTGCAGCGCAATGAATTTAAAGATATGGGAATTTTAGGCGACTGGGACGATCCGTATCTGACGCTAAAATTTGAGTTTGAAGCTGAAATTTACAAAGCGCTCTGCCAGATCGCGAAAAAAGGAATTTTAATCGAGCGAAGTAAGCCCGTATTTTGGAGCTGGGCGGCAAAAAGTGCGCTCGCAGAAGCCGAGGTCGAATACAAAGACAAAGAGGACTACTCGATCTTCGTGGCGTTTGATCTAAGCGGTGAAGCGAACGCTAAAATCGGCGCGAAAGGCGCTAAAGCGGTCATCTGGACGACCACGCCTTGGACGCTGCCCGCAAACGGCGCAATATCTTTGAACCCGAATGAAATTTACGCGCTGACGAGCGAAAATTTAATCCTTGCTAAACCTTTGGTCGAAAGCCTCGTAAGCCTGGGCATCACCAAGGGCGAGATTGTTAAAGAATTTAAAGCCGCCGAGCTTGAAGGCTTAAACGCGATCAACCCGCTAAACGATAGAGCTTCGAAATTTATCCTCGGCGAGCACGTTTTAATGGACGGCGGCACCGGGCTCGTGCATACGGCTCCGGGACACGGCGAGGATGATTATTTCGTAGGGCTTAAATACGGCATCGAGGTAATTATGCCCGTGGATGAGGGCGGCTGTTTCGATCAAACTCTTAAAACCAAAAAACTCTTCCGCGCAGACGTCGTAGACGAGTTCGTGGGGATGCATATTTTCAAAGCAAACGAGAAAATTTTAGAGCTTCTAGGCCCCGCGCTTATCAAATCCGGCAAATTCGTCCACTCCTATCCGCACTGCTGGCGCACGCACAAGCCGGTGATTTACCGCGCGACGAAGCAGTGGTTTATCGCGATGGATGAGCCAATGCCTAGCGGCAAGACGCTGCGTCAGGTGGCGCTAGAGCAGATCGGAGGGGTTAAATTTTACCCGCAAAGCGGCATCAACCGCCTAAGCTCGATGATAGAAAACCGCCCAGATTGGTGCATCTCGCGCCAGAGGGATTGGGGCGTGCCGATCGCGTTTTTCCGCGACAAAAGTACCAAAGAGCCGATTTTTGATGAAAAAATTTTAAATAATATCTACGAAATTTTTAAGGCTAAGGGCGCGGATTCTTGGTGGCAGATGGAAATTTCGGAGCTCTTGCCTCAGGACAGCGGCTATAAGCCTGAAAATTTAGAAAAGGTGATGGATATCTTAGACGTTTGGTTCGATAGCGGCTCGACGTGGAAAGCGGTGCTACAAAGCGGCGCCTACGATGCAGGCAAATTCCCCGCGGATATGTATCTTGAGGGCAGCGACCAACACCGCGGCTGGTTTCAAAGCTCACTGCTTCTAAGCTGTGCGATCAACGAATGCGCGCCGTACAAGAGCATCCTCACGCACGGATTTACCGTCGATGAGAAGGGCCAAAAGATGAGTAAATCAGTCGGAAACGTCGTCTATCCGCAAGAGGTCGCAAAGAGCCACGGCGTTGAAATTTTACGCCTGTGGGTCGCGATGAGCGATTATTCGACCGATCTAAAGATCAGCGACAATATCCTTAAACAGGTAAGCGAGCAATACCGCAAGATCCGCAATACTATAAGATTTCTACTCGCAAGCACCAGTGATTTAAATGAGATCGAGACGAGTAATTTTACGCGGCTTGACCGCTGGATCCTAACGCGCGCGGCAAACGCCTTTGCGAGCGCGGAAGCGGCGTTTAGAAACTATGATTTTTCAAAGGGCTTCAACGCCTTGCTAAATTTCTTAAGCGCCGATCTGAGCGGAATTTATCTTGATATCTGCAAAGACAGGCTCTACTGCGACGCACCCGACGAGCCGCGCCGCAGAAGCGCGCAAAGCGCGATAGCTCTGATTACGCGAGCGCTGCTGCCTCTGATCGCGCCTACGCTAACCTACACGATCGACGAAGCGATGCAGTTTGCGCCGAGTATCATCAAAGAGGGCAAGGAAGACGCTTTCGATTTGATTTAAAAGCCGATAGAATTTGACGATTTTCTAGAATTTGACGAAATTTTAATCAAATCGAGGGAGAAATTTTTCGAGCTTATCGACGGGCTTAAAAAGGATAAGATCATCAAATCGACGCTTGAGTTGGTTTTGCAGACGAGCTCGAACGAAATTTTATCAAACGACATCCTAGGCGTGGCGGATTGGTTCATGGTAAGCGACATGGACACTCTGCAAAGCGAGGAGGCTCTGGCGGAATTTAAGATAAACGACGAAATTTTCCGCCTCGTAAAATCATCGAAGCACAAATGCCCGAGATGCTGGAAATTTAACGCAAAAGAGCCTGATGAGCTCTGCCCGCGCTGCGCGAAGGTCATGCATGCTCGCTAGCCCCATAAGTCTCGGCTTCGTATTTTTTACGATCGCGCTGATCTGCGTAGCAACGGGCGTGGGGATCTATTTCGTGAATAAATTTAAGGATGGCAGATGATAAGTTTGAAAGAGGCTCTAAAGCTGAATGCGGATGAAATTTCGGCGCTTAGAGCGGAGCTAAAGGATAAAATTTTAAAAACCAAAGAGCTCGGCGCCTACGTCGAGCAACTTACGGGCGAGGCTCTAAACATCAGCGGCGAGGGCGTGCCGATCGCGATCAAAGACAACATTCAGGTAAAAGATTGGAGCGTCACTTCGGCGAGCAAAATTTTGCAAGGCTACGTTGCGCCATACGACGCGACGGTGATCAAAAAGCTACGGAAGCACGGTTTGGCGCCGTTTGGGCGAACGAATATGGATGAGTTTGCGATGGGAAGCACGACCGAGAGCTCATTCTACGGCAAAACTCTCAATCCGACCGATCACTCGCGCGTACCCGGCGGCAGTAGCGGCGGAAGCGCGGCTGCCGTAGCGGCAAATATCGCCATAGCCGCACTCGGAAGCGATACGGGCGGCTCGATCCGCCAGCCGGCGGCATTTTGCGGCTGCGTAGGCTTTAAGCCGAGCTACGGCAGGGTCAGTCGCTACGGGCTTGCGGCGTATTCTAGCAGCCTCGATCAGATAGGACCGATTACGCGCAGCGTCGAGGACGCGGCGATTTTATACGACATCATCGCAGGCCGCGACGAGATGGACAGCACGAGCTACGCGGGCGCTTACGAAAGCACCGCGGATAAGCTAAACGCGGATCGCAAGCTTAAGATCGCCGTTATAAAAAACTACGTGGACGAGGCCTCGCAGCAGGTCAAAGAGGCTCTAAATTCGACTATAGAAAAGCTAAAATCATTTGGACACGAGATCGTTTACCGCGATCTTTGCAGCTCCAAATACGACATCGCGACCTACTACATCATCGCAACCGCCGAGGCTAGCGCAAATTTAAGCCGCTACGACGGCGTGCGCTACGGAAACCGCGCGAAGGCTCTAAATTTAAAAGAGCTCTACGCCAACACTCGCGGCGAAGGCTTCGGCGACGAGGTCAAGCGCCGTATGCTTCTAGGCACCTTTGTGCTAAGCAGCGGCTATTACGACGCGTATTACATCAAAGCGCAGAAAGCAAGGGCTTTCATCAAAAGCGAATATGAGGAAATTTTAAAAGACGCCGATTTGATCTTTATGCCGATCGCGCCGGGCGTGGCGTATAAATTCGGCGAGCTTAGCGATCCGCTGCGTGCGTATCTTAGCGACATCTACACGATCGGTGTAAATTTAGCTGGGCTTCCCGCGATCTCCGTGCCGGTAGCGAAAAACAAAGAGGCTCTTAATATCAGCGCGCAGCTTATCGGGCGCGCCTACGACGAACAAACGGTGCTGGACGGCGGCTTGAGTTTAGAAAAAATCGTGAAAGGATAAGTATGAAGATCGTCAAAAAGGCTCTGACCTTCGAGGATGTTTTGTTGGTACCGCAATACTCTGAAATTTTACCCAAAGAGGTCGATATCAGCACGAGTTTTACGAAAAATATCACGCTAAATACCCCTCTTGTAAGTGCTGCGATGGATACGGTCACCGAGTACCGCACGGCGATAATGATGGCGCGCCTCGGCGGCATCGGCGTGATCCATAAAAATATGGATGAGGAATCCCAAGCCAAGATGGTTCGTCGCGTAAAAAAGAGCGAAAGCGGCGTCATTATAGACCCTATCTCGATCAAGGCGGACGCCACGATCAAAGACGCTCTCGATCTTATGGGCGAGTACCACATTAGCGGCATTCCCGTTATCGACGATAACGGCGTGCTGATTGGAATTTTGACCAATCGCGATCTGCGCTTTGAAACCGACACCGCCGCGCTAGTAGGCGAGAAGATGACCAAAGCTCCGCTAATTACCGCTCCGAAGGGCTGCACGCTTGATGATGCGGAGAAAATTTTTAGAAACAATAAGGTAGAAAAGCTTCCGATAATCGACGCAAACGGCCACTTAGAGGGGCTTATTACGATTAAAGACCTTAAAAAGCGCATCGAATATCCAAGCGCTAATAAAGACAAATTCGGCCGCCTTCGCGTCGCCGCGGCAATCAGCGTTGGCCATCTGCAAAGAGCCGAAGCTCTCGTCAAAGCGGGCGTAGACGCGCTTGTGATGGACTCTGCGCACGGACATTCCAAAGGCATTATCGACACGCTTAAGGAGCTAAAGCGAAATTTTGACGTCGACGTAGTAGTAGGAAACGTCGCAAACCCCGCCAGCATAAAGGATATCGCAAACGCGGGAGCGGACGCGATTAAAGTAGGTATCGGCCCGGGCTCGATCTGCACTACGCGCATCGTAGCGGGCGTAGGTGTGCCGCAGTTTACCGCGATCAACGATTGCGCGATCGAGGCGGCTAAATTTGGAATTCCGATCATCGCAGACGGCGGCATCAAATACTCGGGCGATATCGCCAAAGCTCTAGCCGCGGGCGCAAGCTCGGTGATGATGGGAAGCCTGCTTGCAGGCTGCTACGAGACCCCGGGCGAGCTCATTACGTTTCAGGGGCGCCAATACAAAACCTACCGCGGCATGGGTTCCTTAGCGGCGATGCATAAGGGAAGCTCGGATCGCTACTTTCAAGACGGCACCGCAAAAGAAAAGCTCGTGCCCGAGGGCGTCGAGGGACGCGTACCTTACGCGGGCATGCTAAAAGACGTGATCTTTCAGCTACTAGGCGGCTTACGAAGCTCGATGGGATACTGCGGCAGCAAGGATATCGCGACCTTTCAGCAAAAGGCGGAATTCGTCGAGATCACGAGCGCAGGTCTTAAAGAAAGCCACGTCCACGACGTCATCATCACGCAGGAAGCGCCGAATTACCGAGTAAATCAGTGATCCTTCAGAGCAAAATTCAAAATTTCGACGAGCCGCTCTATCTGGAGAGCGGCCGCGTCTTTTCTAACTTCAAGCTCGCCTATGAAACCTACGGCGAGCTAAATCCGGACAAATCCAACGTCATCGTCATCTGCCACGCCTTAACCGGCTCCGCGCACGCCGCGGGACTTTACGAGGGCGACGTTAAACCGGGCTGGTGGGACGGGCTCATCGGCGATCATAAAGCGGTCGATACGACGAAATTTTTCGTCATCTGCATAAACATTTTAGCTTCGCCGTTCGGCTCGACATGCCCGCTTGATGTCGATGAAAGCAGCGGCCGCGAGTACCGCTTGCGCTTTCCGGTAGTGGTCGTCTCGGACGTCGTGCGCGCGCAGATGATGCTTTTAAAGCGCCTAGGCATCGCCCGTGCCCGCGCCGTTATCGGCGGCAGCTTGGGCGGCATGCAGGCGCTGTGCTATGCGATCGAATATCCGGAATTTGCGGATGAAATTTTCGTGCTTGCAAGCACATACGCTACGCAGCCTTGGGCGATCGCGTTTAATAAGATCGCGACCGAGGCCATCTTACGCGATCCAAATTTTAAAAACGGCAACTACGATAAAAATCTAATCGCCGAGCACGGACTTGATGGCATGGCGGTGGGGCGCATGGCGGGGCATATAAGTTTTTTAAGCCCAAGCTCGATGCAGGATAAATTCGGGCGCAACTACGTTGAAACCGACGGTCTTTACGAGATTGGCGGGCGCTTTCAGGTGGATCGCTACCTTGAATACAACGGCGAAAATTTCGCGCGCAGGTTCGATCCGCTGTGCTATCTCTACATCGCTAAGATGATGAATATATTTGACTGCACGCGCCACTACGGCAATCTCAAAAACGCCTGCGCGCAGATCAGATCGCGCCTGCACCTCATCTCTTTCAAAGGCGACGTGCTCTTTCCGCCAGAGCTAATGAAAGAAATTTACGATGCGATGAGCGATCTGGGCAAAAAGGATCGCACGAGCTACGCGCAGATCGACAGCGACTACGGACACGACGCGTTTTTGGTCGAGATAGAAAAATTTGATTACATCATAAAAAGGATTTTGGATGAGTTTTGAGGAAAAAATGGAAAAGATTAACGCGCTTTTAAAAAGCCTAAACGATAAGGATCTGAGCCTAGAGGAGAGCGTGAAGCTGTATAAGCAGGGCGTCGCGCTACTAAAGGAGGCGAAGGAAATTTTAGAAAACGCCAAACTCGAGGTCGCCGAAATAAACGCGCCCGAGCAGGCTTAGGAGGCGACGATGATAAACGTATGCGTTTTGCAACTACCGACGCTTTCGATGAGCGAAAATCGGATCGATTACTATATGAAGGTCGCCAAAGACAACGGCGCGCGGATCGTGCTGCTGGGCGAATATGAGCTAAATTCCTTCTTTAGCGAGCTTAAAAAGATGCCCCGCTCTATCGCCTGCGAACAGAGCGAGCATAAGCAGGAGCTGATGGCGCGGCTTGCCGCCAAATACGACCTGCATATCATAGCGCCGATAATTAGAGCCGCTAGCGGCGCAATTTTGAGACAGGCGGGCATTTTCGGCGGCGCGGCTCAAAAAAGCGCGCGCGGCGGCGAAAGTTCTTTAAGCTTTAAAAGCGAGCCCGGTTGCAAGGGCGAGCTAAATTCCAAGAGCGATTTAAATTCCAACGGCTGCTCAAATTCTAAAGACGCTTTAAATTCCAAAAACGAGCAGAGTTCCAAAGGCGGCTTAAATTCCTGCGGCGCAAAATCTTTAAATTTTAAAACTGCAAATTTAAAAAGCGCCCCCGAAGTCTCAAACGCTCTAAATTCCGAAGAAAGCCAAAAAGACGCGAGCGAAGAGGAGATCTTTTGCGCGAGCGAAAACGAGCCCATCTGGGTGAAATCCTGCGCGAAATTTTCGCCCTCGGAGGTGAAATTTTACGATCAAAATATCCTGATGGACTATCCGCACTGGAACGAGGAGGGTTTTTTCGCCAACCGCAAAAGCCGCAAAATCGGTAAAATTTCGCCGATGATCTTTAGCGAGGGCGGCGTGAAATTCGGCGTGTGTTTCGGCTACGAGGCGCATTTTGACGTATTTTGGCGCTATTTTATGCAGAAAAACGTCGGCTGCGTGCTCGTGCCGTGCGCCTCGACCTTCGAAAGCGGCGGGCGCTGGCGCGAGCTTTTGAAGATGCGCGCGTTTACGAACTCGCTCTACGTCATCCGCGCCAACCGCATCGGCGAGGCGAAATTCGGCGAGAGCGAGTTTAAATTTTACGGCGAGAGCTTCGTCGTAACCCCTAGCGGCGAGATCGTAAACGAGCTGAAAAACGAAGAGGGCGTGCTGATGTGCGAAGTGGACGCAGATGAGATCGCTGCGGCGCGCGGGCTGTGGAAATTCCGCAAAAATCTAGTCGGCAGGGGGCTTTTATGAACTATTTTCACAGACAGATCCAGCTTTGGGGCGAGCAGACGCAGCGCGCGCTTGCGGATAAGCGCATCTTAATCATCGGCGCGGGCGGGCTTGGAAGCAGCCTTGCTTACGCTCTGGGCGCAAGCGGTATCGGGCGGATCAGCGTCGTGGATTTCGACACGGTGGCGCTTCACAACATCCACAGGCAAATTTTATTCACGCTCGCGGACGAGGGTAAATTTAAAGCGGACGTTTTTAAAAGCCGCACGGAAAGCCGCTACGACGGCGTGAGCGTGGAGGTGCACAAAAGCCGCGCGGAGGAATTTTTTGCTAGCGCGACCGCCTCTGGCGAGAAATTTGATCTGATTTTGGATGCGACCGATAATCTCGCCACGCGCGCGCAGATCGATGCGTTTGCTAAGCAAATAGGCGTGCCGTGGGTATTTGCGTCGGTGGACAGCTGGCAGTGCCAAGTCTGCTTCGTGCAGAATGCGGATTTTAAATTTTTCCCGAGCCTAAACGCGACGCCTGCGGGCATAACGGCTGCGATCGTGATGTTTGCGGCAAGCTTTGAGGCAAACCTCGCTCTGCGCTATCTAGCGGAGCTCGAGGTCGAAAAAGACCTGCTTTACTACGCGAACTTTTTTGGCGGCGAGCTGGAAGTTAGGAAGATAAAATTGTAGTTTTGACTCGGGCTAGTTTAAATTTAAGCCCGAGCTTGCGGTTGACTTTATATCAAAAAAGCTAACTTTGAGTATGTTGATTTAACTCTTCTTCTGTCATTTCATTCTCCTTAATATCTAGTTTTCATAAGATTCTTTTATTGCATTTTTTATCTCACCAGATGAGATCTCATCTATATATTTATCCAGCTTTTTTAAATTATCTTTATACGGCCGATCAAGCTTACGACCGTCTTTATCTCTGGTATACATATGGATGGATACCGCTTCCATTTCATTTAACTCGCTTGCAAATTTCGTATATTCATAAACATCTTTAAATGTATGCTTCCAGTTGTTTGCAGGATTAAGTTCTACTGTCTCAACAGCTTCGTCTATAGT
>NZ_CALIIU010000058.1 GCF_938017775.1 uncultured Campylobacter sp. | reverse complement strand
TATTATCTTTGGCGTTAAGCCTGGAGCTTGTATTCTTAACGATATCCTCTTTATAGTATCCGCCCTTGCTTTTAAAATTATAGCTTAGCTTCTCCTCCGCGCTATTTATATTTACGTCCTTTGCGGCGTTTAGGATTAAATTTGAAGCAGAGTCTATGCTCGCTCCGGTTAGGCTTATATCGCGAGCCGCATTTAATGCTACGCTGCCCTCGGTAGATTTTATATTTGAGATAGTGCCTATATAGGTGCTGCTTTGATCGCCGTAGGCTCTATTTAGGTTTATCTCTTTACTTAGAGTTTTATGTACTATATCTCTGCCGGCATTTAAGTTTACACTGCGTCCTTGTATCAAAGAGGATGCGTTTATTATATCCTTTTTGGCCGATATGCTTAGGGCGTTTGCGGCGATGTTGGAGGCGGAGTTTAAATTTGATATGCTGCCCGCTTTAAGGCTTATATTAGAGCCCGCGTAGATTATCCCTTCGTTTCTAAGATCGCCGTTTACGCTTAAATTTATATTGCCTCCTGCGTATATTAAAGAAGGTGCGGAGCTAAGTAGAGTGCCGTCATCTTCCTCCGAAGAGTTCAAGGAGGTCCTTTTTTTATCATAAAGCAAGCTTAGCTTATTGTGCATATATGAAAAATCTGGTATCAGCTCGCTATAAACGTAGAAGGTATTATAAAATTTACTGCTTATAGGCGAAAAGAGATTGTTTATATAGCTAGGTCTAATGATATCTTGCATATCCGCTTCGTTATTAAGGCTAGGCGCAAGATCGTTTTTATTTAGATTTAAAGCGTTAGGATTACCGAGCCCCTTGCCTATTAGAGAGTAATCTATTTTAGAAAAAGCTTCCTTTATAAGAGTAGGAGCGTTACTAGAGTTTATCTGCCCGTGTGAGTTTAAATTTGAAATATCCCCCGCATAGCCTTTTATATCTTTTTTAGCTCCTATTATGGAGATAATAGCAGGCTGGGAGTAGTAGATATTCTTTTGGTCGCTATAGCCACCTTTACCCCCGTGGCTTTTATGTTTCCATCTATACTCCGCCTGGCTCGTTATACTATGATTTAGACTTAAAGAGCGGTTGTTTAGGCTCTTTACGTTTAAAGATAGATCGTTATAGGCATAAATTACGCTCTTATCGTTATTTAGCTCATCTACGTTAAGATTGCTATCCCCTGCGGAGATTATATTGGAGCCCATAAATTTACTTAGGCTATCTTCCGTTATATACTCTTTATTGATGCTGTAGCTTATCTGCCTTAATCTCTCCTTCTTATGAGGCTTACTTCTTCTTATGCTAAAGAGATTGTCTTTTAAGCTTAGCGTTATAGCATCATATAGCCTAGTATCCTCCCCCGGAAGCCTAGTATTTTTATATAAGCTTAATACGTATAGATTCATATCCTGCTCGCTAAGCTCCTCCATGATCTTAGCGTTTAACTCGTCCTGGCTAATATCGGGATTTTGCTTAAGGATGCGCTCTTTTATCTCGGCTGCATTGACTTTTAAAGGTATGGCTACGCCGCTGCAACCCCAACCATCCCCATTGCAGGTAAAATCTATATTATAGCCGGTGCTTTGAACCCTCTTTACGGGCTCGTTAACCGAGCGGTTGTTTAGCTTTTTAGCGCCGATATTAAGAGTGCCCCTTGCATATATCAAAGAGGAGGCGTTGGTTATCTCATCTGCCTTGCCCTCCCCGCCTCTTTCATTAAAAATATTTAAATTTCTTTGAGAGATGATGTTAGATAGCGCTTCGTTGCTAAGAAAGCTCGTATTTATAACTATATCCCCTCCGCTAAGTATATTTGACGCGTCTTGATTGAGGATATTTTTAGCGTTTAAATTTATGCCGTCTTGCGCATAAACGAGGGCTTTTTTGTTTATTAGACTTTCAGAGTTTGTTATCAGCTCGTTCCCCGCGATTAAAGAGCCTAAATTTAAAATTTGCTCCTTTGTTTTTAAAGCCAAATTTCCAAGCGCCGCTATGATGCTTTCGTTTTTGATACCCTTTGCGTTTATGATCAGATCTTTATTGGAGATCAGCCTTTGCAAGGCAATGAAGCTTCCCTGTAAGTTCAAGTATATATCGCCGCTTGCGTAGATCCCTCCGTTATAGCTCAAATCCTCCTTTAAGCCCAGATATAAACTACCGTCCGAGTTTAGCTTACCTAAAGCGCTAAGACTATCTAAGCTTAAGGCAAGATCTCCTTTGGAGCTTATAAGTCCCTCTTCATTATTAAGAGCGCCTTTGTTTATGATTAAATTTCCTCCGCTTAGGATAGAGCCCTTAGAATTATCTATGCTGTCGTAGCCTAAAAGAACGCCTCCTAGGGAGATGATCTTTGAGCTTTCGTTGCGTAGATTGTTGCCGCGCAAGCTTAAGCCCTCTTGTACTATAAAGGTAGAACCTGAAAGGTTATAAAAATTTGGAATTTCGGAATCCAGCGCCCTTAATACCATCAAACTGTTATCGTTTAAAAGGCTATCTTTTATATCCAAATAGCTTTCGTTTGAAAGTATCGCTCCGCCTATGTTTGATATGTGCCCCGCGCTTATTACGCTAAGCTCGTTTTTGGAGGGAGGAATAACTCCCACTTTGGAAGGGTCTTTGGTATCGTCCAAGCCCAGCTCATTTAGCCTTTCGCTCTTAGCCGCTCCTATTACGGCTCTATCTTTGTTGCTTAGGCTTCTAGCCTCTATCTTTAAGGCGGAGCTTGAGCTTATGGTGCCTTTTATATTATCTAGCCTATCCGCTTTTAGCTTTAGAGTATTAGCCTGTATATTTCCTCTGTTTTCTACCGAGGAGGCTTTTATACCCAGATTGGAGGCTGAAATTTTAGAGCCCTTTTGGTTGGAGATGGTCTTAGAGCTGATTTGAGTCTGTCCGTTGGAACCCAGCTTTCCTTCATTTATCAGATCTCCGTTAGCGTCTATCTTTAAAGAGCTGTCCGCTAAGATAGCCCCCTTATTGTTGATGCCCGCTCCATCTTTAGTAGATATTATATTTATCTTGCCCGCGTACATTCCGCCTAGAGCCGAGGAGTCTATGGATACGCCCTTAGGATGCGATCCCCCTTCTTGCTCGATCTTTAGATTATCCCGCCTTAATCCGGAGTTTGTATTTTTTAAAGATACCTTACCGTCAGTCGCTACTACGTTTATCTCGTTTGCGTAAATTTTACCCTCCAGCTTTAGGCTATTAGATATTACGTTTAGATAATCTCCGTTATCGTTTAGGCCGTCCGCTCCTATATTTATAGAGCCTTCCTTACTTATGTTTAGGGATTTAAGATGTCCGTTTTCATAGGTGGGTTTGGCGGTGCTTAACGTAGTGGAGGAGGAATTTATTATGGTAGCGCCGTTTACGTTGATGCCGCTAGGATTAGCGATGATGAGATCGGCTTTTCTGCCCGCTATCTCTATATTACCCTGTAAATTTGAAGGAAGAGGCGAGTTTACCTGATTGATTATAAGCTTGGCTTCGCCGCGATTGAGTCTCGGATTTGGAGGTATATAGCCCGCCGTTTTACTTATGGCTCCGCCTTGAGAGTTATTAAATACCGTGCCCTCTTTGGGGGTATTAAATTTAGAGTATTCGTTGATAGAAACCCCTCTATCGTTAGGAGAGGCTATATCTATCTGAGTAGCGGGAGCATTCGGGGTTTGAGATACCGAAGCTCTATGATTTACGGGGGCGGAGTTATCGGGTATTATCTCGCAATATGAAAAACAAGGAGCCAGCAAACCAAGAAGCAAAAGAGCGGCAAGGCGTTTCTTTGCTTGGGTAAAGACGCCGAAATATCCTTTTGTATCAGTAGAAGCGCCAAGTCGCCCCGAGCCATTAAAAATAGAGCTTA
Source organism: uncultured Campylobacter sp. (assembly GCF_938017775.1). GTDB lineage: Bacteria > Campylobacterota > Campylobacteria > Campylobacterales > Campylobacteraceae > Campylobacter_B. Next base: position 14,962 of record NZ_CALIIU010000058.1, on the reverse strand, counting down.
AACATAAAATTTGCATACTTATAACCTCCGATTGCGATGGTTTTATATCTTAAATTTCTTGAATACTTTCTTAAAAAAATAGTAAATTTCAAATATTTTATTTAAAATTTGTTTGAATTTATTTTAGGGCTCTATTTGGGCGCAGGACTGCTATTTCTCGGCTCTTAGTACAGCATATCTGCGCTAAAATAGTTAGTAAAATTTACTAAGCGTTATATAGTCTTAGTTTATATTAAACGCCGCGATAAGCGCTGATAAAATTTCGCTAAATTTAAAAGTCGTAGCTTAAAGAGAAATTTAAAGCAGGACTATCCGTTTTAAAATTTTCCGGTTTGCTGATAGGAAATGCCGCCAAAAGATCATAGGTAAAAGAGTCCGAGATGTTTCCTCTCAAACCTACGCCTCCTCCGCTAAGCATTTCACCCTCTGCTGGATAATCTTTTCCCCTAGAGCTGAGTTTACCGACATCAAAGGCTAGGTAAACGCCGTTATTTTTAAAATACTTATATTCCAAGGTATTTCTTATATAAAAGCCGCTATCTCCAAGCAGGCTCATCTGAGAGTCAAATCCTCTAACGCTATAGTATCCGCCGATATTTAGCCTATCTATAGGGCTAAGATGGGTGTTGGCTCTTCTTGCGTAAAGTTCCAACTCGTAGCTTAAAGGGATAGCGGAGGATCTAGTTTTAAAATTTAACGCAGCGTTTATCAAATGATACCTTGAGCTTCCGCCGCCGAAGTCTTCATCGGGCGCTCTTAGGGCGTTAAACGCCCCCGTGGATTTTAGGTACGAAAGCATCATCTCTATCGAAGAGTTATCAAAAAATACCTTGGATTTTAGCCCCGCCTCATAGCCGCCTTCACGCTTTCTTTGGTTGCTAAGCTCATAATCTTGTATATAGTTTTTATACTTTTTTTGCCAAATTCTAAAAAACAGGGAATTTTTGAAGTTTTGATTTCTAAAATATACGTAGTTAAGATCCAAATTTCTTCTAACGCTGCTTCCGCTATAGGTATAAAGCTCATACGTTCCGGGCACTATTTGATCATAAGTGTATCTGTTCTGCCAAAAGGATAGAGAGAAGTATCCGAAAGGTATACTAAAGCCTGCGTAGTAGTTAGCCGATCTGCCGCTTTTGCTATCATCCCCTAAAGATTTTTTATCTCCTCTTAAAAAATTTCTACCGTAAGAAGCAAATACGCTCTCGTTTAATCCAAGCAAATTTAAGCCGTAAAGCATAGCCGTGCCTTGGTATTTGCCGCTAGATTTGGAGCCCAGATTATCCGCGCTTAATCTAAGCAGCAGAGGCAAGCTTTGCTGTTTAGAAATATTGATATCGGAGTAGCCCTGCTTTGCGGAAGGGCTTAAGCTTATCTCCGCCTCGCTTCTTGAAGCGGCATTGAAATTTTCCATAGCCTGCTCCAGATCTCTTAAGTTTAAAATCTCTCCCCTCTTATCGCCGCCGAATGCGGTAAAGATGCTTCTTCTGTTCTTGGCTTCAGAGCCGGGCTCAAGTGAGATTTCGCCTATACGTCCGGGATACAGAGCTAAAAGAAGGGTGCCCGAGGAGATGTTTTGCTGGGGGATGGAAACGGAGGTAGTAATAAAACCTGCGGATATGATTTTATTGTTATACGCTCTTGCCAGAGCTAAAATTTCATCGCTTCCCAAGCAGTCGCCGCTTTTAAATTTAAGCTCTTCTAGAGTGGAGCTTAGAATTCTTTCAAACCCCAGCGGAACGGAATGATTGGAATTTAAGGTAGGACTAATGGACTTAGCGGGGGTTTTTACTTTCGCGCGCCTCAAGTTTTCATCATTCGGCTTAAAGAGAAGAACACCTGAGCCGGCACCACCTTTAGGGTTGACGGCTGGAGTTTTCAGATCATCTTCGTTTTTAGATTTGTAATCCGCTTCGTTAAATTTAGAATCCACGCTACTTTTCTGCTCGTTTTGCGCCTCTGCGTTAATCAGTTTGATCTCATAAATTTTAAAGCAAATTCCTGCTTTCTTGGGCTCCGCGGTTACGCTTGAAGCGGAAGACTCTTCGCTGCGTATCGTTATGAAGGGATCCTCGGCGCCTTGTCTAATTGATCTTATTCTTTGCTCTTCGGAGTTTATGGCGCCAGAAATATCAGCAGGGGTAGCCATAATCGCTTTAGGAGCTAAGCTTAAACCTATAAAGATAGAAGCTAGAATAAGCTTAAGCTTGACGCCGCGGGGTTGCAAAGTGGCTCCTTTAAATTTACTATCGTAGAGATAGAATAATGGTTTTTGATCAAACATCGATTGCGCCCATTTTTACGATCGGAATATTGCCGCAAAAGAAAACCTTATAGCTTGAGCATAACAAAAGCATCTATTGGCGTATATCGCTTTTTATAAGCCTTAATCTTCCACTATGGGCTATCGATTAGAATTGGTGATAATACACTAATTTTTTAAATTTTCGGGCAAAGTTTCTTGGATTTTAGTGCTAATTGAGATTTTAGATTTTATTATGCCCAGAATCTCGATTTTTAATATAGTAGTTTCTCTTAAACTACCTGTATAATCTAGCGTTTTTAGCATTTCAAATTTTTTTGAAAAAATTTGAAAAAGCCGTAAAACAGGGCTTTTAAAAAAATCAAAAAACTAAAAATAGGGGGTAAAATTTGATAGATGGTGTCCCCGACAGGATTCGAACCTGTGGCCTCAAAATTAGGAATTTTGCGCTCTATCCTACTGAGCTACGAGGACAAAATCGGCAATTTAATCGCCGATAATATTCATAACGTCGTCTAGTTTTTTGTGAAGATCTTTATCGTTGATGGGCTTTGTCATAAAGTCATAAGCACCCTTATTTAAAGCCTCTCGTTTAGCGGTCTCGTCCGTCGTAAGGACGATGACAGGGATATGAGCTATGCTTTCTCTAGCGTGAAGATTATCTAAAAATTCCAGCCCATTCATCACAGGCATTACGATATCTAATAAAATCAAATCAACGGGCTGAACTTCGAGTACAGCAAGGGCGTCCAAGCCGTTTTTGGCTTGGAGTATGGTTTGGAATTTGCCGTATTTTTTTAGCATAACTTCAAGTAGCTTTAAATTTATAGCGTCGTCATCAACCGTTAAAACTTTCAAATCTCTCATTTAAGACCTCATCCTTATATATATTTTTGTGCGAGTTTCTCAAGACCCGACTTGGTGATATTGTAACTAGCGACTTCGCTAAATAGTGGATTTTCATCGTTGTCGTTAGAAAACAGAACTAGCTTGGTCGCAGACGCTTTTCGGCGCAAGCTCTCTAACGCCGCTAAGTCTAGCCCTGCTAGCTTTTTATCAATCAAAACAAGCTTATAGCTACCCGTAGCCGCCATAGAAATAAGCTGGTCGAAATTGCCCGCAATTTCTACGTCTTTATACTGATGTTTTAATATGCTAGCAAAAATTTTACTTTCCATAATGTTTGCCTTACATATAAGTATATCTTTTGTCGGCACGCGCGCACCCTTAGCTTTCACTACGTCATCGGAAACTATACTTTTTTTAGGAACTAGCTTCATTATCGTCTTTGGCACTTTGACAGTTTTAATGACCGTCTTAGGCACCTGGCGTTTGACAAGCTTTTTAACCAGCTTCTTTGTAGTTCCACCGGCGGGCGCTGCATCAGATCGTTTATCGCCGATAAAATTATCTAACATTTGAGCTAAGATATCCTTTTTGATCGGCTTAGTGCAGTATTCGTCAAGTCCTGCTGCCATAAATTTCTCTCTATCGCCCTTTAGCGCATTGGCAGTAACAGCCACGATCGGGATGTGGCGGAGGTTATTCTCGTGCTCGTATTGCTTGATCTGCTTTGTGGATTCGATACCATCCATAACAGGCATCGAAATATCCATAAATATGAGATCATAGTCGTTATTGGCTTTTCTGGCTTCCAGCGCCAAAAGTCCGTTTTCGACTATCGTCAAATTCATATTAAAGCTATTTAACGTATGCTTCATAAGCTTTTGATTGATCTCATTATCCTCCGCAATAAGGATTTTGGCGTTATATTTTCTATTGACCAAAGGTACATTTTCATCGGCAGGATTTCGCTCTACCGGCACTTCAACCTCTTCTTCGACTTCGACATCCTCTTCGACCATAATGGTTTCTTCCTGTTGCTCGTCTTCGTACACGGTAACGGGCACCTCGACCATCTCCTCTTCCTCAGGCTGCGGGATAACTACCGGTTCGACTTTTACGCTAACAGGCTCGATCTCAGGCTCTTCGACATGGTCGTTTTGAGTAGCAGGCTCCACCTTCGGAATATCTACAGGCTCTGGCCCAATATTCGGCTCTTCGGCAGGAATATTTTGAGCCGCTGGTTCTACTACTGGCGTTATCGATTCAAACTCGATATTTGAAGGCTCCTGTTTAACCTCTTCAAGTTTTGGCTTGATAGGTTTTAGTTCAGGCTCAATTGTTATCGGCTCTGGCTCAACAGCGATAGGTTCTGGCTCAATTATCTTTTCAGCTGTACTTTCAGGTTCTGAAAGTTTAACACTTGAAATTTCATCTTCATGAGTAGAAACACTTGAAGTATCAGGCTTCGAAGCTTTAGCGATAGGAATTTCAGGCTCGGTTTTAACTGCTACAGGAATTTCTTCTTCTACGCTTGGAATTTCAACCTTTTTGGCAGGCTCTTGCACCTTGGCGCTCGGTTTGATATCCGAAAGATCAATATCTATATCAGGAATTTCAATATCAGCCTTAGGCGTCTCAACCTTAGCCTTTGGAATTCCTACTTTTGCAGGCTCAGCCTTTACTTCTTCCTCTTTTTTGATCTTAGGAAGCTCTATTTCGATATCAGAAAGATCAATGTTAGGAGTTTCGGCTTTAGGAGCCTGGGTCTGCGCCGCATGTGTTTTGAGCCCCACAAAATCATCAGGGATTTCCAAAGATATAGGCTCATCGATATCGGCCTGGACATCTTTTGTGCTTAAAGGCTCTACCTTTGGCTTTTCTGCGTGCGGGATTACTATTTCAGGAATATCATCAATATCGATCTTTGGCGATTCAGACTCTGTCTTTTCAATCTTAATATCACTCATAGGCTCGATATCTATAGGCTTAATGACCGGCTCTTCTGCTTTAGGAGCTTCTTTTTTGAGTTCTTGAGCAATACTAGGCTTACTAACAGCCTCCTCTTTATGCGCAGAATGAGCCTCAGCATCGTGTGTACGCCTTCTGCTTTGCAAGATAGCGCGTAGCTCGTCTGCCGACGAAGTAGTAGCATGTCGTAATTCATCGAGCTTGTTGATGATAGGCCTTTCTTTTACTACCGGCTCTTCCATAATCATTTCATCAGCGACGATAGGCTTTTCTACCTCGGCATCCAGCTTAATCTCATGCGTCTGTGGAGCAAAATCCGATCTACTTAGAGCAATTCCGGATTTTGAAATTTTATCTAGCGTCTTAACGAATTTAGTTAAATTAAAAGGCTCTGTGAGGGTAAAAATTTTAGAATTTGAAATACTAATACTTTGAAGCTCTTTTGGCTTAAGAGTTAAGATCGTAGGCATACTCAATATATCGCTAACCTCGCCGTAATTCTTAAATCTAGTGATAAGAGCGTCATATTTGTTATTATTTTGCGCTGAGCGGAACTGCGCGTTCGTATTAAATATCGAAATTTTACCACCTAGCTTGCTGATATAATTTTTAACGATATCATTATACATCGTATCGGCGCTATCAGCTAAAAGCGCGAAATTTAATCCTTTGATGCTTTCAAATACTGCGTCCGCATCAGTCTTTTGAGTCTCTTTAAAAGCAAGGGTAAAGTAAAATCTAGTACCCTTTCCTACGGTAGATTTAACCTGAAGCTTACCGCCCATCATCGCTACGTATTTCGACGAAATCGTAAGTCCAAGACCTGTTCCGCCGTATTTGCGCGTGATTGTAGAGTCAGCTTGAGAGAAGGCGTTAAATACATTTGCGAGCTTATCTTCAGAAATTCCAATGCCGGTATCTTCGACGCTAAACGTTACGATCGCCTCTCCCGGAGCTTTGCTAGGCTCTCTTAAAATTTCGACCACGATAGTGCCGTGCTCAGGGGTAAATTTGACAGCATTTGACATGAGGTTGATAAGAACCTCTTTGATCTTCGTAATATCTCCGTATAGGTGGTGTACAAGTGTAGGATCGATGTAGAGCAGGATGTCGATATTCTTTTCGGCAGCCTTGGCTACGTAAATTTCAACCGCGCTTTCGAAATCTTGTATAGGGTTAAATAAGATATCCTCAAGCTCGACCTTATTACTTTCGATCTTAGAGACATCCAAAATGTTATTAATGATCGTTAGAAGGTTTTCGGACGATTTTTCGATGGTATCAACGTAATCGCGCTTCTCTTCATCCAGATCGGTATTTTTAAGAAGCTCCGTAAAGCCGATGATGCCGTTAAGCGGCGTTCTGATCTCGTGCGACATATTGGCCAAAAAGATCGATTTTGCCTTGTTGGCATCCTCCGCAGCGCCCTTTTGATATGCAATCAGATCGAGCGCGTCCTCAATAAGCGAATACGCTTTGTTAACACCCTCACTAGTCCTAACGTCGATATGCTCGTGCTGATTCGTCAAATCGCCGATTCGGCTAAGCACATTGCCGAGGTCGGTAACGTTCTGTCTTAAACGTCTTGTAATACCCAAGGCAAAAACGACCAAAATAGCCGCTAAAACCCATATGCCAAGAGCGATAAATAGGTTTCTTAGTCTTTGCGCTAGATAAGTATCGGCATGCGCCGCAAGCTCAGCATTGATCTTTTCAGAGATTTCGCTTAGCTTTTTATATTTAAGTGTAGTAGAGGCAAACCACTCTTGAAAAGGTACGCTATAGTGTCCCTCGTCCGCTTCTTGCTGCAATGTGGCTGAAATTTTAGCAGTCTCTCTTAATGCGTTTTGGAATTCCTCTCCGTCTAGAATTTTTAAAATTGCAGCTCTAGCATCCGATTCCGGCAAGAAGTAGTAATTAGGAAGCGAACTAGATAGGTTGAAGCTAGCCCAAGTCCTTAGCTGCGCCTGATTCATCGCCTTGCTACCGATGATGTATTCGATAATATAGTCGCGCTCCGATGCAGTGGCATCCATCGCCTCATAAGTATTAAGCAACGAAACCGTCCAAACGGTAATATTTGAGCTTACAAGACCCTCTCTTAGCACTCGTTGGATTGTTTTTACATCATCATCGAATTTTTGAAAATATGAGCTGAAAAGCTCACCGAAGCTTTTGCTTTGAGCATCGACATCCCTTCTTACCTGCGGAAGTTTGTCTAATAAACCGTCTATATCGGTCTCGGCAGCCAAAAGCTCGTCATTACCGGTGCCGTAAGCGAAAATATCAAAAATAGTCTTTTTTACGACATTTTCACTGGTATTTTTGCTTTCTTTATACTTTGCAAGCGCATCGTCGGTTTTTTTACGTTGACCCGATAGAAGGGTTCCCATACCGGGGTTTCCCTCGCTACCCAAAAACGCCGAAGTGATACCGCGCTCTTTATCTACCTGCTCTACTAACGCCGCGAGATTGCTGTTTTTAGCAATCTGCTGCTGCAAAATTCCAACTCTGGCGTAATCCTGCAAAGAGATAAACAAGAAATATGATGCAAACGCGAAAATCAAAAGTAGCGGGATACCGCTAACAAGTCTCAAAGCACTTGTAGTATTTAAATTCATACAAAATCCTTCAAAGCGCAGCTTACGCGACGTTAAATTTTATTCAACCGGAGAAACGAAGTCGCTTCCGTCACGCTAGGCGGAGACGATTTAGCCGTCCTGCAAAGTTAATGGGTGATTTTACTAAACAAATCTTTAAATATAGCTTTTTGCGTTAGGTTTTCGTTAATGATTGTTTAAAATTTTTTCCGCGGTTTGGATATTCGTAAGCGATCTGATCTCCTCGAAGCTCGCCGCATAAATGCTCTCAAAATCGCCGTAAAAGTCCAAAAGCTTCTTCAGGCTGCCCTTGCTAACGCCCAAGCTTAGCAGCTTTGAGCTTTGCAGATCTAGTTTGCGTTTGCTCTTTTGGTGAAACGAGATCGCAAAGCGGTGCGCTTCATCGCGCAGGCGCTGAAAAAACTGCAACTTTTTATCATCCGTCGGCAGCGAAAAAATCCCGCCCTTCGTGCAAATTTTATCTTTCGCAGCTCCCTTTGCGCGGTGAGCTTTAGCGTCGATCTTCTCTTTTGAGATAGCGATTATATCGACGTTTGCTCCGACGCTGCAGATTATTTCCTCCGCCAAGTTTAGCAGAGCCGTTCCGCCGTCGATAAGCCACAGATCTGGCGCTGCAAGCTCGTCAAATTTAAGCGCGCGGCTAGTTAGATACTCGCGCATCTGATCGTAGTCGTTATTTGAGCTAAGGTGCTTGTGGCGGTAGTTTTGCTTGTTAAACTCGCCGTCTTGAAAGCTTATCATAGCCCCCACGGCCGCGGCGCCGAACATATGCGAATTGTCGAAAACTTCGATATTTACGGGCAAATTCGTAAGATTAAAATAATCCTTCAGCTCCTGCAAAAATGCATAATCGTGCGTTTTTAGATGTTTTTTGATATTGATCTCGCAGTTTTGGTATGCAATCTCGCAAATTTTACGCTTTTCGCCGATTTTCGGCGCGTAAATTTTAAAGGCTCTTTCGTGCCGCTTGGATAAAATTTCGCATACCAGATCCGCATCGTCAAACTCGTCGTAAACGTAAATTTTAGCGCACGCCACGGGAGCCGCAGCCGGGAAGGCGCTTAAGATCATCTGCTTGTAGGCGTTTGCGATATCATCGGCGTTAGGGGCCTTGCAGTTGATTATATGCGAGCTTGAGGCTGAAATTTTGCCCTCGCGTATGCTAAAATACACGGCGCAGACGAGCCCGTCGCGTGCGGCAATCGCAAAGACCTCGAAATCATCGAGCTTTGCCAGATCGACCTCAACCTTTATGTTCATCTGCTTTAAAATTTCGATCGTATCGCGGATCTGCGCGGCTTCCTCAAAATTTTCGCTCTGCGCGAGCCGCGCCATCCGATCCTGAAGCTGCGGCACCATTTTTTGCGGATTTTTCAGAGCCACAAGCGCGCTTTGTACGATACGAGCGTAATCCTGCTTTGAAATTTTATCCTCGCACGGAGCGGCGCAGCGCCCGATCTGGTGGAATAAACAGGCCTTTTTGCCCTTGACGCAATTTTTCTTCTGCACGAGCGGAAACTGCATATAAAGCGTCTGTAAAATTTCCTTCGCGCCGTGAAAATAGGGGCCGAAGTATCTGATGTTTTTGCCCTTTATGATCTTTCGCGTGATCTCAAAGCGCGGGAAATCGTCGTCTAAATTTACGTAGATATATGGATAGGTTTTATCGTCGCGCAGCAAGATGTTGTACTTGGGCTTGAGCTGCTTAATGAAGGAATTTTCTAGTATCAGCGCGTCGCTCTCGCTGGGAGTGACGATGTATTCTAAATGCACAGCCTCGCTTATCATCTTGGCGATGCGCGCGCTTAAGCGCGGGCTCGGCGCGAGAGCGGGCGTGAAAGAAAAGTAGCTTTTGACGCGATTTTTTAAAATTTTAGCCTTACCGACGTATAGCAGCTTGCCCGCGGCGTCGAAGTATTGATACACGCCGGGTGCGGCAGGCAGGCTCTTAATCTCCTCTATTAGCAAGGATCAGCCCTCTTATCTCTTCAAAAATTTTATAAATTTGCGGATCTTGGATTTTGTTTGTAAACTCCCCCTTTGCGCGCTCTGAAGATAAAATTTTACTGCTTCGGCGCAAATGAGCTTTATAAATTTGCGCCCTTCTTCTGCTCATCACTCTATCTGCAACGAAAAATTTTATCTCTCGCACGCCGCAAAGCTCCGCCGTCTCTCTAGCGGCTACGAAGCGCTTTAATACGTCTTTTATTAAATTTATATTACTATCGCGCTTTAGTTCGCAAAGCCCCGCCGGGTGCTTCGCGGCTATCATCAAAATGCCATCTTTGACGTAGATGAAGGCGATCAGCCTTTGCCAACTAAGCGGCAAAATCGCCAGAAACTCGCCTCTTTCTCGCATCTTGGCATATAAAGGATCTTTTCTGATATGAGCTATTATTTCTCTTGCATTTTCCATAAGCGGATTTTAGCATTTTTTATCTTAGTTTTGCTTAGCGGCTGCGGATACAAAGCGCCGCCGTTTTATTCAGAAGACGAGCAGAGCCCTAGCGCTACCGCCCAAAATACGGACGCCAATAACACGAGCGATGGTAGAGGAAGCGTTAGAATTTTACGCGATAAATAGCCTACTTTTAGCTTTGCTTTGTTATACTTTTAAAAATTTTTACAAAGGAATTTCATGCAAACGGCAGACATTTTAGTGCTGGACTTCGGCTCTCAATACACCCAGCTGATCGCTAGGCGCTTGCGCGAACAAGGCGTTTACACCGAGCTGATCGCATACGACGCACCGATCGATAAGATAAAAGCAAAAAACCCAAAAGGCATTATTTTAAGCGGCGGACCCGCTAGCGTTTACGCCAAGGATGCGTATTTTTGCGACGATAGAATTTTTGAGCTTGGAATTCCAATTTTAGGTATCTGCTACGGTATGCAGCTCATCGCGCATAAATTTGGCGCCAGCGTCGTGCCTGCGGGTAAAAAAGAGTATGGCAAGGCTTCTTTAAAGCTGCTTCGTGCTAGCAAGCTATTTGGCGGCGTGGAGGATAACTCGATCGTTTGGATGAGCCACTCGGACAAGGTCGAGAGCCTGCCGGAGGGCTTTGAGGTGATGGCAAGCTCGGATGAGAGTGAGTGGTGCGTATTTGGCGACGAGACCCGTAAAATTTATGCGCTACAGTTTCACCCTGAGGTCTGCCACAGCGAGTTTGGCGATAGAATTTTAAAAAATTTTGCCAAAGAGATCTGCGGAATAACCAGCACTTGGAATATGGGCAGCTTCGCCAAAGAGCAGATGATCAAAATAAAAGAGCGCGTAGGCAGCGCGAAAGTGCTTTGCGCGGTAAGTGGCGGCGTGGATAGTTCGGTCGTAGCGGCGCTTTTGGCGCATGCGGTGCCACAGAGCCTAATAGCGGTTTTCGTCGATAACGGACTGCTCCGCACGGGCGAGCGCAAGGCGGTGGAGGAGATGTTTAGGCTCAAACTCGGCGTGAGTTTAGATGTGATCGATGCCAGTGAGCTATTTTTAAGCAGACTAAAAGGGGTGGTCGATCCGGAGCAAAAACGCAAAATCATCGGCGCGACCTTCATTGAGGTTTTCAGCAAAGAAGCAGCAAAACACAAAAACGTAAAATTTCTAGCCCAAGGCACACTCTACACCGACATCATCGAGAGCTCGGTCGCAGGCTCAAGCAAGACGATCAAAAGCCACCACAACGTAGGCGGACTGCCTAAAGATATGAAATTTGAACTGATCGAGCCTCTGTGCGAAATTTTTAAAGACGAGGTTCGCCAGCTGGGGCTCGAACTGGGTCTTTCGCGCGAAGTCGTTTTCCGCCATCCATTCCCCGGCCCGGGCCTTGCGATCCGTATAATGGGCGAGGTAAATACGCCGAGCCTCGAGCTACTGCGCAAAGCCGATGTGATCCTACGCGACGAGCTAAAATCAAGCGGCTGGTACAACAAAACTTGGCAAGCTTTCTGCGTGCTTTTAAACGTAAATTCAGTCGGCGTCATGGGCGATAACCGCACCTACGAAAATGCCGTGTGCGTGCGCGTGGTGGATGCTAGCGACGGAATGACGGCTAGTTTCTCGCGCCTGCCATACGATCTGCTAGAAAACGTCTCTCGCCGCATCATAAACGAAGTGCCCGGCATCAACCGCGTAGTTTACGACATTTCAAGCAAACCGCCTGCAACGATAGAGTGGGAATAAAATTTTTAAATTTGGGGAATCAGTTTATGAATGTTGTTGATTTATTTTCTGGAGCCGGCGGCTTAACATTTGGTTTTTATTATAAAAAAGACGGGAATAAATTTGTAATAAACGATGAATTTAACTTTTTGTTCGCAAATGAATACAATAAGTATGCCGCAACAGCATTTAGGCTAAATTTCCCAAATATAAAATTATTAGAATGCGATATTCGGGCAATTGACGAGAAGAAAATCAAAGACAGTAAGATTGATGTAAGTTGCGTAGATATTGTTATAGGCGGTCCACCTTGCCAGTCTTATAGTACTGTAGGAAAAAGACAATACGATAAGAGAGCGGTTATGTATAAGGAATATTGTAGGTTACTTAGTATTTTAAGGCCTAAGATGTTTATTTTTGAAAATGTAAAAGGCTTGCTTACCATGAAAAACAATATTGGTAAACCCGTAATAGAAGACATCTATAAAATGTTTAATAATATAAAAAATACTAGCGGTTATAAAATACATAAAAAAGTTTTAAATGCGGTAAATTTCGGTATACCGCAAAATAGAGAGAGAGTATTTATAGTTGGTATAAGAAAAGATATAGACCTGAAGTGGGAATTCCCAAATGAAATATTAACTGATTATAATACATTTTTAACTGTAGAAAATGCATTATCGGATTTGCCGCCGCTAGGATTAAATGAAGAAAAGAAAGAATATTTAATAACTCCTAAAAATATTTACCAAGAGCTTATGCGAAATAATAACGACGCTTTAACTAGTCATAAGAGCGGCTCTTATGGCGAGAAAATTCAAGGTGTTATAAATGCCGTGATAGAGGGTGAGGGGCGAGAATATATAAACAGCTTAGTGAATAATAAAAAGTTACCGTCAGAATATAGGCTAACTTCCGGTTACAAAAATACATATGGAAGGCTGTGGTGGAATAAGCCGTCTACAACGATAACGAATAACTTGGGGACACCCTCGTCCCTACGATGTATACATCCAAAAGAAAACAGGGCACTTACCACAAGAGAAGGGGCTAGATTGCAGTCTTTTCCTGATTTTTTTAAATTTTACGGCGGTAAAATTCAACAAAATTCCCAAGTCGGGAATGCCGTACCCCCTCTGCTTGCTATTAGCCTTGCAAATGAAGTGTTGAAAAGTTTTTTATCTTATAGAGAAAATCATAAGAAGGAGAGGTAATGCAAAAGATAAAATTTTCTTTTGGATGGTTGGCTTTAAAACTACTAGGCAAAAGTCTTTACTCAAATGCTTGGAGTGCTATTTCAGAGCTTGTAGCAAATGGCTTTGATGCAAATGCTAAAAACATATATATTTATATAAATATGACAAACAAATCAAAATCTCTTATAGAGATTATTGATGACGGTATTGGTTTGGATGAAAATAGCATTAATACCTATACTATAGTTGGCTATAATAGAAGGCTAGAAGAAAACTCGAAAGTATTAAACGGCTATAAAGTGATGGGCAGAAAAGGTATAGGAAAATTGGCGGCGCTTTATCTTTCCGAGAGATATTTTATATTGTCTAAAACAAATGCTGGAGTAGTCAATAAATGGGAAATGAACTATAGTGAAAACAAAAAAGACGAAAACGAAAAACCTTTTTTAAGATTAATAAACAGTACAGAAACAAAATTACGATCTAATCAAATTTGGGAAAAAATTAAGACCGGCACAGCGTTAATATTGGAAAATGTAAATCTAGAGGGACTTGGCGAACGAGCGCTAGATAGCCTAGAAAACAAGTTATCTAATATATTTTCGTTGGATTCTATGATGGATAGAAAGATTTTTCTAGCAATTGTAAAAAAGGATAGTAAAGAACCTATATTTAGACCGATAGAGAAAAAAATAGCATTTAAAAATATGGCTTTTATAGATTATTTTCTAAAAGATAGCCAACAAGGATTAAAAGAAACTTTTGACAAACTACTCAAAGAGGATTCTAAATTCAAAATAGAGTCCAAAAAGAGAGATAAAGAATACCTTTTTGATAGAAAGATTGAGTTACTTGATAAAAATAAAGTTAGCGGAATCAGGGAATTTACTGACGAGCAGGGCATCAAAAAAAGTAAGCAATATACTTTAAACGGATGGATAGGTATACATAGTACGATAGACAATAAAATAGCAAAAGACAATGATGCAAACTTTACAAAAAATAGTTTTTATAATCCAATCCAGCTCAGGTTATATGTTAGAAATAAGCTCGCAGTAGAAAATTTCCTAAACTACTTAGGCAACACTCAGGCTTTCGTTAATTATATAGAGGGTGAAATACACTTTGACTTATTAGATGAAGATGATTTGCCGGATATTGCAACTTCAAATCGTCAAAATTTAGATGAACATGATGAAAGGGTTGCGTTGCTGGTAGGCATTGTAAAAAGTATAATTGGCGATTTGATAAGCAAAAGAGAAAAATTAGCAAACGACATAAGGGATAAGGATAATAAAAATTTTGATAAAAGAAAGAATAATTTTATAAAAGAAGTAGAGAGTGAGTTAAAAGAGCGCTTCCCCAACGAATCATCAGAGCAAGTAAACGAGTTCACGATGATTGTAGCTAATAAAGTGCAAGGCGACATGCTGAAGGATAAGTATAAAATATTTTTATCCCACTCTAGTAAAGATAAAAGATTTACGGACTTTATATATTCATTATTAATAGAAAAATGTGGAGTTAGAAAGGATGAAATATTTTATACCTCTGCACAAGATGCCGATAAATTTACGGTCTTAGAGCCATTAAAAGATCAAATAAGAAGTAGTATCACGGATGATAATGTACTGCTGGTGTATTTAACGAGTAAAAATTATAAACAAAGCGAATATTGTATGTTTGAAGGCGGTGCGGGATGGGCTACTAGGGGAGTCGGAGATTATATACTGATGTCCTTATCTTATAATGAAATACCGAAATTCCTTACGAACGGGAAACTTGAATTCTCGTTTATTAAAAATAATGAAATTGTATGCTTATTATCAGCACGAGTCGCTAGTGATTTGACTTAAATAGAGATGGATAAATTGAATCTTCAAAGCGCAAATTCAAAATTTGAATAAGGAAG
>NZ_CALIIU010000057.1 GCF_938017775.1 uncultured Campylobacter sp. | reverse complement strand
CGATGCGAAACAGAATTGTGATTATACAAGAGTGATGCTTAAAGGGGGCTGAATAATTAGTAGAAAAATGAGGAGTTCTTAAACAAAGAAAAATTCACAAAAAGGGTAAAATTTTAAAGAAACGCCAAATGTAAAAGCGAGGAAATTTAAAAGTAATCAAACCCGGTGTAGCTTCTATATACAAAATTCTACTTTTAAAATTTCCTCATAATTTAAAATTTCTGCGAAATTTCTAAAATTCTAATACGCCATCAGCTTTGCGCCGAATGCACCGCGCACCAAACTCTCACTTTTATTTGCTAGCCTATCTATCATCTTCTCATACGCCGAGGGCTCCTGCCAGATCGGATCTGCTACGCCGCTAGCCTTTACGAGCGCGCTCTTGGCGTCCTCTAAAGAGCCCACCTCGTCGATAAGCCCGACGCCTTTGGCGCCGCTAGCTAAAAACACTCGCGCATTCGCCCACGTATCGCGCTTTCTAAGATCCAGCGAGCGCGCCTGCGCTACCTCGCGCGTGAATAGCTCGTAGCTCTCGTCCACCAGGGCTTGCAGGCTCGCGCGCTCCGCGTCGCTCCATTTTCGCATCATCGTGCCCGCCTCTTTGAGCTCGCCCGCTTTGACGATCTGTTCTGAAAGTCCCAATTTAGCGGCAGCTTCGCTCACGTCTAAGCCCTGCATGATCACGCCGATAGAGCCGATGAAGCTGCCCGGATTTGCGTAAATTTTACTCGCCCACACGCCGCCTAGGTAGCTGCCACTCGCCATCGTGCCCTTAGCGTAAGCAACGACCGGCTTGCGCGAGTTTAGTGATTTGATAGCCAGCGAAATTTCCACGCTCGGGCTTAGCGCGCCGCCGGGGCTGTCGATCAGCAGAAGCACTCCCTTAATCGCCTCGTCGTTTTTCAGAGTTTCGATCTTTTCTAAAATTTCGCTATCGTCCATTATCGCGCCGCTTAGCGAAAGCTGAGCGAGATTGGCGCCCTTTTGTTGCGTACCTTCGCCACCTGCAAAAATCAAAAACAAAATAAGCAGAAAAATCAGGGATTTAAAGTATTTGTTGATAAACCCGAGCACGGCGCCGATCGGCGCAAAGATGTTTTTTAGAAATTGCATTTCATTCCTTCGATAAAAAGTGATTTTGCGTTTTTGCTCTGCAAAATGAGCTGTAGCGGCAGCTGGCTCTGCTCGCACTCAATGCCTTCAAAAACGGTGATGTCGGCGAGCTTACCGGCTTTCAGCTCGCCCAAGCTTAGCCCAAGTGCCGCAGCAGCGTTTCTCGTCGCGCCTAAAATTAGCGCTCGCGCCAGCTCTGCCAAACCCAGCTCGTCGTGCATCATTAAATTTGCACGCAGCTCGTCTAAAAAGCTTAGACTGAAATTTGAGCTAAGCCCGTCGGTAGCGATGTTGTAATTAAGTCCACTTGCGAGCAGCTTTTTAAAGCTTAGCTGCTTTTTGCTAAGCAGGCGGTTGGAGCGCGCGCAGTGCGTGATCGAGTGGAGCTTCGGATCAAAGATGCTAAAATCATCCACCCACACGCAATGCGTAAAGAGCGTGCGAAGCCCGCTAAAATGCGCTACGAAGCTCTGCGGCGAGTAAAAAGGCGCAGGAGAGGGGTTAAATTTAGAAAGCCAGGTTTTAAGCTTACCGCGGCCCGCGCGCAGCCATTGCCGCTCATACGAGCTCTCCATAAAATGCGTGCTTATAGCAAGCCCGTTTTCGCGGGCAAGCCTGGTCGCAAACTCCGTAATCTGCGGGTGCGTCGAGTACGGCGAGTGTACCGACACGGCGGGGATGAAAAGCGAGCTTGCAAGCGCCTTTGAGCGCTCAAAACGCTGCTTAAATTTCAAGATATTCTCCGCCGCAGCGTCCTTGCTCGCGCCTAAAATTTCATTGAAAAACACAGTTCTAATGCCGCTTTGTGCGCAAGCTTCAGCCTCGCCGCCGAAGCTTGAAATTTCGCCGATCGTACCCACGCCGCTTCGCATCATCGCAATGATCTGTTCTGCGATCAGCCGTCCGCGCGCTGCGGCGTCAAGCTGCTGTCTTGAGGCGATGACGCTACCGAGCCACTCCAGAAAATCGCCGTAGCACAGCGTGCCTTTGTTTGCGCTAAATTCCAAATGCACGTGCGGATTTATAAACGCAGGCATCGCTATGTCGCCGCTAAAGTCCAAAATTTCGGCTTGCGGGTATTTGCGCGCCGCACTCGCAAAGCCGCAGACCTCGATTATTTTCTCATCAAAGACGATCGCGCCATCTTTTAAAATTTTAAAATTCTCATCGCAAGAAAGAACCCACTTCGCCCTTAAAATTCTCATCGTTTTCCTTATCTAAAACAGCGCGTGATTTTAGCATAAAATTCTCTTCCGTGCTAAATTTAGAGTTAAAATTTTAGCAGCCAGGCTTGAGTGGGCAAATTTAGCGCCATAGTAAAAAATAAGCTCGCTTTGGTTATAATTTTTGCTTAAATTTCAAAACAAGGACGCAAAAATGAAAATTATGGTGATTCAAGGACCGAATATCAATATGCTTGGTATGCGCGAGCCCGCTATTTACGGGGTTATGAAGATGGAGGATATCCATAAGCAGATGAAGGCGGTCGCCGATCAGAGCGGTAACGAGATCGAATTTTTTCAGAGTAATTTCGAAGGCGAGATCGTCGATAAGATCCAAGAGTGCTTCGGCACCTGCGACGGCATCATCATCAATCCCGCCGCCTACACGCACACTTCGCTCGCTATCCGAGATGCGCTCGCCGCAGTCAGTCTGCCCGTGATCGAGGTGCATATCTCAAACATCGCTCGCAGAGAGGAGCTTAGACAAAAAAGTCTAATAGCACCCGTAACAGCGGGTCAGATTATCGGATTCGGCCCCGTGGGATACCATCTGGCGATGATCGGAATGATTCAAATTTTTGAGCAGATCAAAGCCGCCAGAGCCGAGCAGAAAGCCAAATAAGTTTGGGATTAAATTTGAAAAATTTTATCTTAAAGGACGAAAACGCTGTTTACCACGAGTGCGGATACAGCTGCGACAACGCGATATTTCTAAGTCTCGCGGGGCGCAAATTTTTCCTCACTGATGCGCGTTATAGCATCGAGGCGCGCGAGCTTTGCCAAGATACCGAAGTGATCGAGGTCGAGCGAAATTTGATAAAAGACACGCGGCTGTTTTTGCGAAAGGCGGGCGTAAAGGAGCTTAGCTACAACCCGTACGATTTTAGCGCGGGCGAGTGGGAAGCGCTGAGCAAAGGGCTTGGGATAAGATTTAAGGCACGGGCGAATTTTTCGCAAATTTCGCGCATAGTAAAATCAGAGGATGAGATAAAAATTTTAAAGCAAGCGGCGCAGCTAGGTGCGGAGAGGTTTGACGAATTTGCCGCCTTCGTGCGCGCTAGCGGCGAAGGGATGAGCGAGGAGGAGCTGTTTTTTAACGCCGAGCTCATCTTTAAGAAAAAGGGCGAGCTCGCGCTTAGCTTTTCGCCTATCGTAGCAATCAACGAAAACGCCGCCAAAGCGCACGCTCTGCCCGGTAAAAAGCGGCTGAGAGAGGGCGATTTGCTCCTGCTTGACGCGGGGGTTAAATTTAATCGCTACTGCTCGGATAGGACGCGCACGGCGTGCTTTGACGAAAATTTTAACTTCGGCAAGGAACAAAATTTTAAAAACGCCAAACGGCAAGAAATTTACGAGATCGTAAAAGAGGCGCAAGCTCTGGCGATCGCGGCGGTTATGCCCGGTAAAAAGGCACGCGAGATCGACGCGACGGCTAGGGATTTTATCGCCGCTCAGGGCTTTGGCGAAGCGTTTTTCCACAGCACCGGACACGGCGTCGGAGTCGATATACACGAGCTTCCGTTCATCTCAAAGCGCGGAGATACCGTGCTAAAAGAGGGGATGGTCTTTAGCGTGGAGCCTGGGATTTACTTGCCCGGCGAGTTTGGCGTGCGCATCGAGGACGTCGTGGTCGTGCGCGAAAACGGGGCTGAAATTTTATGAGAGTAGCTCGGGTGAACATGCGACTTAAGAAAAATGGATTTTACGAGTGCGCGGACGCGCTGTGCGTCGTAAAAAGCGCCGTTTTCCCGATGAGACGCCGCGAGCGCAGAAATTTTAAAAATTTATACCTGCTTGGACTCGGCGGGAATTTAGGAGATGTCAGGCGACGCTTCGAGCGATTTTATCGCGTTTTGCAAAGCGACGCGCGCTTTTTCGTAGCGCAAAATTCTCCAATCTTAAAAAACAAGCCGTTCGGCTTTTTAGATCAGCCCGATTTTTTAAACGCCGTGATGATCGTGCAAAGCTCTCTGCCACCGCTTACATTGCTTAAAATCATGCAGCGCGCGGAGCTACGATTTGGGCGCAAACGGAGCTTCAAAAACGCGCCGCGCACGCTGGACGTGGATATTTTATATGCAAGCGCAAAGGTGCGTGCCTGTGAACGGCTCGCGCTGCCGCATCCTGGTGTTTGCGAGCGCATAAGCGTGATTTTGCCACTTGGAGAGATGAAATTTAAAAGAGGACTGATATGCAAACTAAAATCGTAAATTTTTTAAGCGCCAAGGGCGGAGTCGGCAAGAGCGTGATTGCAGCAAATTTCGCCGAAATTCTAAGCGAGCAGGGCTACCGCACGGCGATCATCGAAGCTCCGAATTTAAACAATCAAGAGATCATCTTAAACGCTTTGCAAAGAAAGAGGATTTCGCTGCCAAGCGCCGTCGCGGTAAAAATTTCTCAAAATTTAACTCTCGTCTCGCCCGCGCTTGCTTCACAAAATCCCGTGCCTTCACAAAATTTTACAAATAACACGAATTCTATGGCGCAAAATTCTATCAAAAACGCAAGCTCTAACGCAGATAATTACGTCGTGCAAAGCTCGCAAGACGACGAAAGTGGTGGCTCGCACAATTACGCGCAAAAACTCACGAACTCTGATGGCAAAAACAACTCAGAAAATTCCACCGCTTTAAATTCGATAGCAAACGCCACAAAAAATTCTACGAATTGTGCAGCCAAAAAACCGCAAAATTGCGAAGATGGATGGAATTTTACAGAATCAGAAAGCCTAGAGAATTTTAAAAGCGATGATTTCACCAAGCAAAATTCAATCCATGACGAGAATTCTCAAAATTCCGCGAGTAAAGATGAAATGAAAAATTCCGCCCGCTCATCAAATCCCGAAGAAGCCGGAAATTCCGCAAACGCAAAGGCTCACGAAAGCCCCGCTCGCTTCGCAAGCGAGCTGAAAGATGCGGGAATCTTCGATTTTATTTTGATCGATGCGGGGCTTGAGTATCTTGGAGATTTTTTGAGCATCGGCGACGAAAATATCGTGCTGTGTGCGAACGAACCCTGCTCGATCAGCAACACCTACGCGCTTTTAAAGACGCTTGGGGCGAGCAAAAAAGAGGTTTTGTTTTTGCTAAATTTCACCGCGAGCGAGGATGATGCCGTTATGATTTACGAAAATCTAAAGTCGGTCGCGCACCGCAATATAAGCGAGTTGGGCTTTAAACTGCTAGGCTTTGTGCCGTTTTGCAAACAAGTAGCCGTCTGCTCACAAAATCGCGCGCTTTTTAACTCACACTATCCGTTTTCGCCCGCTACCATCGCGCTTAGACAGAGTGTCTCGCGATTTTTGAGCAAACAGGGCTTGGAGCCGATCGATATGAGTGCTTACCGCGGCGTCGGCGGATTCTTACGAAAACTTAGCAACTTAGTATGATTTACAACGAGATTTTAAATCACGTAAATTCTGCCTTTTTAAACGGAATTTTAAAAATTTAATGGTATTCTTAAAGCTAAAATTTTAAATAATATACACAAAAGATAGATTAATCATGCAACTAAAAGAAATTTTAAAAGACATCAAAATCGCCCGCGACAATCTCAAAAACGTGGGCAAAAGCGCCACAATCTTCGGTTCGGCACGTTTTAGCGAAGATAATCGCTACGTAAAAGACGCGCAAAAGCTCTGCGAGGGACTCGCCGATTTAGGATACTCGATCATCACCGGAGGCGGTGGCGGCATTATGCAAGGCGCCAACCGAGGCGCATTTGCGAGAGCAAGAACGCACAGCGTGGGCTTTAACATCATGCTGCCGTTTGAGCAAAAAAGCAACGGCTTTTTGACGCAGGGCGCGAAATTTTCGGCATTTGCGCCGCGCAAAGGCGCTCTCATCGAAAACAGCGAAATTTTCGTCATCTTTCCTGGCGGCTTTGGGACGCTGGATGAACTATTTGAAATTTTAGTGCTGGTGCAGACGGGCTTTAAGCGCGCACGGATCTATCTTTACGACGAGGAATTCTACGCACCGCTAATGGAGTTTTTCCGCACTTCACTGCTAAAATCTGGTGCGATAAACGAAAGCGATCTGCAAAATTTTAAGCTCTGCGACAGCGTGGATGAAATTTTAACGGATGTGCGACGTAAGGAGAACGAATGAAAATTTTAGTCGCGATGAGCGGCGGCGTGGACAGCTCGATGTGCGCGAAGCTGCTGCAAGACGCGGGTCACGAGGTGCAGGGCTGCTATATGAAGCTGCACGCAAAGCCCGGCTATCATGAGGCGAACATCGCCAAGGTCCGCAAGGTGGGCGAGTTTTTGGGTATAAAAATCCACATTTTGGATCTGCAGGATGATTTTAATCGCGATGTTTACGAGCCCTTCGTGCAGGCTTATATAAGCGGTCTTACGCCAAATCCGTGCGCGCTGTGTAACCGCCGCATAAAGCTCGGCAAGCTCTTGGAATTTGCGCGAGAACAGGGCTTTGAGCGCCTAGCTACGGGGCATTATGTCCGTATCGAGGACGGGCTTTTAAAAGCCGCGATCGATCTTAGCAAAGATCAGAGCTATTTTTTAGCAAACATCGATCCCGCCGCGCTTGAGTTTATGCTCTTTCCGCTTGGGGGGATGTATAAAAAGGACGTCAAAGAGGCCGCGCGCGCCTATGCGGAGCTTTCGCAGATCGCTTCTGCGAGCGAAAGCAGCGAGATCTGCTTTGTGGACACCACCTACATCGACGTTTTGAACCGTCATACGGGCACTAAAATGCCCGGCATCGTGCGCGACCGCGCGGGCAACGCCATCGGCACTCACGAGGGCTATATGCACTACACGATCGGCAAGCGCCGCGGTTTTACGGTGCACGGCGCGCATGAGCCGCACTTCGTGCTAAGCATAGACCCGAGTAAAAACGAGATCGTCGTGGGCGGCAAGGACGAGCTGGCGACCTACGAGTTCGACACCGAAAATTTTAACGCCTTTTTAAGCAGGGATGAAATTTTAAATATAGTGGGTCTCGGCGTTAAGATCCGCTACCGCAGCGCCAAACTCCCCGTTAAAATTTCGCCGCGCGAGGACGGCGGCGTGCATGCCGTGCTGTCCGCACCCGCAGCCGGCATCGCTCCTGCACAGCTTGCGGTTTTTTACGACGAGCGCGACCGCGTAGTGGCAAGCGGATTTATAAAATAGCGCTTTGTTTAGCTTCATTTAAAGCTCGCGGGTTTGCAAAACGGCGCTTTGATCGCGCCGCTTGATATGCACTCACTCTGTTAAATTTTATATCGAAGTAAGATATTTGCGCTTTTGAATCCAAGCCGTTAAATTTTATCTTGCGAGCTCGGCACGCAAATTTTATGCGCGTAGCTTTGCGATTGAGGCTCTTAAATTTACGCTCTGTCGCTGTGTACGCCTACACTGCTAGCCAAATTTTACGAAAGTTGCGGCGATAAAATAAAATTTACGGCGACGCCTTATCTAAGCGCGACGCGACGCAAAGATCGCGATCGATACAAAATATTTCGCGAGCTGTCGCGATGGCGCGAAACGAAATTTGCCATCCCCCTCTTAAGGCGATTTGTAATGAAATTCTAAATCTGCGCTAGAGCCCACGACGACATTTAAATTTTATAAATTTATGCCGAAATAAAATTAAAAATTTTAAAATTTAACAGCGCTTTCTGCACTCGAATTGTGCTCAAATCGCGGCTAAAATTCCACTCGCGTCTTTACCTCAAAAAGCAGCTCGCCGTCCACCGCCTTAAGCCCGCCGCTCTTTATCATCTCGCGAATTTTACTCGTGCCAAAGCTGCTTTTTTGAAGCAAAATTTCAACCAAGTCTAGATCCCTGATCTCATAAATGCACCGATCTATCAGCTGCGAAGAGCCCAGATCGTCGAAGTAGAAAAATCGCCCGCCGTTTGAATAGATCCAGCCGTATAGCCCGCCGTGCACGCCGCCGACCCTGCGCCACTCGTGCGGCAGATCGAGCGCGAAAAGCCCGCTTTTGCGAGCGACTAGCCTGCGAGTGCTGCGACCGCCGCCCCAGACATCCGCGCGCTCCAAAAAATATATCCGCTCGCCGCTTTGAAATACGCTGCCGCTAAGCGCGCGAACCTCGCCTGCAAAGGGGTTGTCTGCCGCGCGCTTTTGCTTTCCGTTGTTCTCGTCGAAATAGTAGATGCCGCCAGGGGAGGCAAAAAGCAGATGGTTTGAATGCGCAAGCTGCCTATTTAGCGGAGTATAGGGCGCGGCAGCGAGGTCAAATTTTAAATCATTCGCAAAAACGTCGCCGCTTTTCGCATCCCACAAAAAATAGCTCAACCGCTGCCTCAAAAGTTCGTAATGCCCGCCGTTATCGCGCGCGTCAAGGCGGAGGTTTTTAAAATACACGCCCGCGCCGTCCGCGGCATAAACTTCGCTTGCCCTGCCGTCGCTTCCTTCTATCTGGCGCAGGCTCGCGGCATCGGCGCCCGGCAAAATCTCTCCTTTATAAAACGCGCGAGAGCCCTGCGCAGCGTAATATACGCCCGCGATTTGGCGCAGATCCGTAGCGGCGATTCGCTTAAATTTATAAACGTAGCTTTGCGGCTTGGGCGCATCCCAAAAAATATGCGCCAAGGTTTGATAAGTGAGCTTAAGCGCTCCCAGCGCGTCGTTAGGTACCGCCTCGCCGTCGCAAAAATAACTGATCCGCCCGTCGCTTACGTATCCGAACGCCACGGCTTTCGTGCGCACGGGCTCTAGCTCGCCCATAGCGATGTTTCCGCAATATACGGCGTTTTTATCCGCCGCGACGTTGGAGCGGTAGCCGGAGCCGAAATCCAAAACCCGAAAGCTCGCCGCATCCGCGTCCGGTATCGCAAAATAGCCCGCGCCCACCACGAGGGCGTAAATTTCGCCATCTTTTTTATAAAAATCGCTGTATTTGATCTGCTCGTCGTCCCGCGGCGAGTAGTCGTCTGTGGAATTTATAACCGCCGACAGAATAAGCGCGCTAAAAGCCGCGAATACAAATGTCGCGCCAAGCACGATCTTGCGCCAAAGCGGCATACCTCGAGGCGCGTCTCGTACAGGCTTGCGATCTGTTTCTGCCTCGCGCGCCCTAGCTTTGCGCTTCTTTTGCGCGCGCTCGTCCTTTAGCTCTTGCGTAAAATCCTCATACATCTTTTGCCTCAAATTTAATCTCGCCGCAGATTGCGCGGCACTTGAAATTGTACAAAAGCGCGGCTAAATTTATGAAATTTAACGCTACGGGCAAATTCTGATTCAACTCTTTGCGGCGCTAATTTATTTTACGAATGCCACAAAATCTCTGGCGAATTTTAATTCAAATCGCTTCGTAGCCGCACGGAATCGGCGCCGTAACGCTTGCAAACACAAAATCCTCATCGCCCGTATTTTTCATACCGTGGCACTCTCCGCTTTTGGAAATGATTAGATCGCCCGCACAGATCGGCACCTCCTCGCCCTTGCTCGGATAAAACACGCCGCGTCCGCTTAAGCAGATCCACACGTCATCGCCGTCTGGGTGAATATGCGGCGCTACGACCTGGCCGCGTTTGACGATCCAAACCGCGCTGCAAGTGGCCTCCGTAGTAAAAAATGTCGTTTTTACGGCTCGCTCGTCGCTACAAATAGCATCTTTTATATGAAAAATTCTTTGCATTTTCTCTCCTTTAAGTTCACCGCATCCGGCGCGGTTTCGACGGAATTTTAGCATTCTTTTCGTGCAGCGAAAGTGAAATTTCAAGCGCCAAACTCACAACGAAACCTTAAATAAAAATTTTAAATTCTCGTTTTGCTATACGATTTTTTTGGAGGATTGAAGATCGCATCTGAAAGTAATAATGTGCATAAGCAGGGTATTTGCGGATAGAATTTCGGCTTTAATTTAAGACAAAATTTTAAAAATTCTTCTAAATTTAAAGCCGACCTACGAGATAAATTTATTAAATTTGATATGAGCTTTGCTTGCGCGCTTTTGCCACCCAGCTTAAAGCCAAATCGTAGCTTTTATCAAGAGCCTCGCGTGACGCAGACTTTACGCCAAGCGCTAAGTCGGTTTATAAAGCTAAATCGGCTTATAAATAGATGCTACCTCTGGTTTGTTTTAGCAGATACGCATTTTGTGTCTCAAATTTTTGCATATTTTACGATAATATTTTATGGTGCGTTATACACTGATCGCGGAACAAGCGGCGCTCAAAGAGATAGCGTTAGAATTTTGCGCTATCTCTTAAATTTCAAAACTATTTTATCTTGCTTGGATCCAGCGCGATCTCGTCGTTTTTGATCACGCCGATACCCTTATTTAACACGTTTTGCGCGATCTGTTTAGCCTCCGCTAGCGAGTGCATCGCGAAGGTGCCGCACTGAAATTTATTCAGCTCGGGGATATCCGCTTGAGAGGCTACGCCCAAAATATCCTTCATACTTGCGCTCCACGCCGCCGCGACGGCACTCTCGCTAGGCGTGCCGATCACGCTCATATAAAATCCCGTGCGGCACCCCATCGGCGAGATGTCGACGATCTCGACGTCCGCGCTATTTAGATGCTCGCGCATGAAGCCAGCGAAAAGATGCTCCAGCGTGTGGGTGCCGCGCTCGCTCATGATCTCTAAATTCGGACGGCAAAACCGCAGATCATAGACGCTAATTTTATCGCCGCTTTTGGTGCGCATGCTCTTTGCGAGCCGCACGCCAGGGGCATTCATACGAGTATGATCGACCTTAAAACTATCTAACAATGGCATATTTTCTCCTTAAATTCAGATCACGGCGATTTTAACATAAAATTTCGCACTTTCAGGCGCACAGACGAAATTTTAGTTACAATTACGTTTATTTTAAGGAGAATTAATGCCCTACATAAACGTTAAAATCACCAAAGAGCGCGGCGGCTTAAGTCGCGAGCAAAAAGCAAGCCTCGTCAAAAACCTCACCGACGCCCTCGTAGCCGTGCTAGGCAGGGGCGAGAAAACCACGGTCGTGACGATAGACGAAATATCCACTGACGACTACGCGATTGGCGGGCGGCTGGTAAGCGAAATCAGGGAGCGGCAGAGCTAAGCTTGAGCGCCAGGCTAAATTTGAAAAGCGAAATTTTAGAATTTTAAAGAAATTCTACGCGGCAGGTTCCGCTTCTAAGGGAATAAAATTTGCGACAACCTCAGCTTGCAAGATGAAATTTTACGCTAAATTCCATGCTGTAAAATTCCAAAAACCAACCGAGCGGAAATTTTAAAGCGGATCTAATGGTGAAATTCTTTGAAAAATCGACAAGATAGAATTTATGCAAATTCAAAATCTTACTAGATAAAATTTAATCCTCGCAAAGTTTAAAATTTCGTAAAAATAAATAGACGATTTATTAGCGAACTAGCGTTCCCAAATTAGCTTTTTGCCGAAAGTTAAAGTATTATCGGTCATTTTCATCCAATCGATTCTGATAGTAAAAAAATCAGTTTCCATCGCGCGCGCAAACGGGAAGCGCTTAAGATATAGCGAGGTTTCGCGCTCATCCGCGCTACGGATATGGCCGCAAATCTGTACGCCTTTGATCCTGCCTACAAATTTCGTATCCAGCGCGACCGTAGCCGCAACTCCGCGGTTGGCAAAGACTGCTTTGATATGCTCAGAGTCGCTCGCGCTTGCGATGATGAGCTCCTTATTTTGCGGATCGTAGGCGTAAAATGCACTGCAGCAATATGGCAGATTATTGCGCAAAACTCCGAGAGATAGGAGTTTCATCCTGCCTAAAAACTCGTCGAATTTATCCTGAGCAGCACACATTTTAAGCCTCCTTTTTGTTAAATTATACAATGATTTTCTTTTATTAGCTATAATCGCGAGCCAAAATTAGGAGAATTTTTATGGAAAATTATAAAAAAGTAAAAGAGATGTTTTTGATGCAGCAAGCCCTAAACGACGAAACAAATGGCGTGGGCTGGGAGGACGGCTATACAAAAAACGGCAAACTTATCAACTGGAAGCGCTGCATTTACATGGAATGTGCAGAGCTTATCGATAGCTTTGCGTGGAAGCATTGGAAAAATATCTCTGCAGCGCCGGACGTGAATAATATCGTCATCGAGATCGTTGATATTTGGCACTTCGTGATGAGCTATATTTTAGAGCAATATTACGGCGGCAAAGACATCGATCACATCGTAAGTGACGTCACGGCAGTAAGCGGATTTGCGGAGTTTAGCTCCTACGCCTACGATGTGCGCGAATACAGCATCTACGAGATCGTAAATGACATCGAGCTCATAATCCACGAAACAAGCGGCTTTGATCTGCATATCGGCGAGCTTTTGACCGATTTTTTTCGCGTGGCGATTAAATGTGGCGTGAGCTTAGACATTCTTTTTGCCAAATATATCGGTAAAAACGTGCTAAATAAATTCCGCCAAGACCACGGTTACAAAGAGGGCAGCTACCGCAAAATCTGGGGAGACCTTGAAGATAACGAGGTGCTAATCGAGGCGCTATCAAAAGGCGCAGTAAGCGCAAACGAAATTTACGAGCAATTGCAAAAGATCTACGACGCGACGAGGTGAAGTCGTGGGTTTGCGCGCGAGATTTCCCTTTGAAATTTTGAAATTTCATCTATAAAATTTCGGCAGGCAAATTTTAAAAAAGGGCTTTGATTTGAAATTCTGCAGTTTTGTGCCTGAAATTTTACGCAATGCTTTGCTTGCATACAAGTGGCAAAATTCCGCGCAGCAAGCAAATAAATATTTGCAACAGGTAAAAACCAAGCTAGATCTAGTTTCTTTTTTACACACGATAAACAAGCAGATTAAACGCGGGCGAGCGATCAAAGCATAAATTTCGTATTATAAGGCAGGATGAGCCGGCTAAAGCAAGCGAATGAGCCAAGCGAGCGGATTGATGAGGCGCGGTGCGGCAGCCAAGCTCAAATTCCGTCGCAAAAGTCGCTAAAATAACGCAAATAGGAGCATACATGGGTAGAATTTTTAATTTGGCGAAGCAGGATTTTTTTACGCGCAAATTTATTTTGCTCTCGCTACTACCACTTGTGTGCTCGCTCATAATCTTAGGCACGCTCGCGTTTTTCGGCGGCAAAGAGCTTTTTGACGCACTTTCTCAGGGCGCGCAAAGCGGCGATTTTAGCTTCTTGGACGAGCAGCGCTTCCCGGTAATTGCAAAAATTCTAAGCTTTGCTGCTACGAAGTGGATTATCGGCGCGATTTTTTCGGTGTTTGCCAGCTTTGCGGTACTGATGCTTAGCGTGTTTTGTGCGCTTATCATAGCAGGATTTCTGACGCCCGCAGTCACTAAAGAGATCAACGCCCGCCACTACCGCCTAATCCGCGCGGATGAAGCGAGCACGGCGCGAGTACTGAAGCTAATGAGCCTTGAAATTTTAAAATTTTTAGCGATCTTATTCATCTGCTCGGTGCTTTTGTTTGTGCCGGTAATAAATTTATTTATAATCAACGTGCCGTTTTTTTATATCTATTACAAGCTGGTTCTAATCGACGTCGCTTCAAATGCGTTAAGCGCGAAAAGCTTCGAGCGCTCTTATAAAATGGGTGGCGGATATAAATTTGCCCTAAGCGCTTTTATTTTTTATCTGCTGTGTTTGATCCCGCTGGTAGGATTATTTTTCCAGCTATTTTTCATCATCTTTTTGACGCACATAGTGCTGATAGACGAAAGCGCCCGCAATAAAAATCGCTAAAGATTAACTAAAATCAATGAAAAATTTTGAAATTTTCATAAAATAGTGCAAAATTTTTTAAGAAAGGATTTCTATGAAATCAGGTGATATTTACATTTGCAATATATGTTCGCTAAAAAGCAGCGACGATGAAAATGCGGTCTTTATCAAGGCGCATAAAAACGGCGAGACGGTGCATATCTGCACATCCTGCATGCCTAGCGTCATTCATGGCTCAGGCATGGTCGTAAAAAGCAACTCCGAGATCGAAGAAGAGCTCCAAGACGCTGCAAACTAGCTGCTAGCACCACTTGCTGCGGCGCGTTTTAATTTGTCTATTAATCTGCGCGCCGCGAAATTCTAAAATTCTAAAATTCTAAAATTCTAAAATTCTAAAATTCTAAAATTCT
>NZ_CALIIU010000056.1 GCF_938017775.1 uncultured Campylobacter sp. | reverse complement strand
TAGATGATTAAACCGACTGCGATTAAGAAAACTATTTGCTTTATGCCGATCTTCAATATGCAGTCGATTTAAAATTTTACCGTCGTAATAGGATAAATTTTAAAACCTGTCCGCTTAAATCAGCGTCGGCTTTAATTTGCGCGCCGAAAAGTCGGGCCTCTCGCCGCGAGCTAGAGCGATGAGCTCATCCGTCGCGATTAGATAAAAGCCTGCGAGTCCTCTGCCGAAAAGCCTTTGGATTTCATCGCTTCTGCCGTCTAAAAAATCAAGCGCGAGCTTGGAATTTACTAGCAAAAAATCGCTTCCGCTATCAAACGCGTCAAATAAAATTTCGCCCCCCAGCCGCAGCGCGCACTCCCGCTCCCGCTCGTATATCTGCGCTCCAAGCGGCGCGCCTTCGCAGCCAAAGTGCATGATCTGCGCGCCCAACCTGCTAGCCAGCTCCTCCGCAGCCTCGTCGTACCACACGGCGACGTTAAAGCCGCTAAAATCGTGCTTCGCGCCCGCTGCGTCAAATTCCGCCATGCTCTGCGCGCTTAAAATTTTATTGCTGCGCGCGGGCTCAAATTTTAAAATGTCGCAAAACGCCCTGTATGCCGCGCGGTCGTCAAACTCCATCCCCACGGCGTCGCACTTCGTAAAATACGCCATCTGCGGCTCGATGATCTCCAAAATCCTCATACGCTCGCTCGGATGCGTCTGCATCAGGCGGTGCGCGAAGATAAAAGCGCTGTTGCCCAAAAACTCCCGTGAGCATGCGGGGATTTTCGTCGAGTAAAAATAGGGCGCGAGGCTTTTGTAAAACTCGAAATCAGAGACATCCGCGATGCTTTCAAATGCTTTGAATTTATCTAAAAATGCTCGCGGCTCGCAGCGCAGGTCTTTAATTGCCTCTTTTTCGCTAAGAGGAGCGATGATTAGCTCGCTTCCAAAGTGCGCTATGAGCGTATCTAGCGGCTCTTTTACGCTCACCGTGGTGCCGCCGATTTTTACAAATTCCACTCCCTGCGCGCTAAAATAGGGATCGTGCGCGGAAATGTCGTCAAGCAGTGCCGCAAGATCGGCAAAGGGAGCGCTTTCATAAACATAGGGCTTGAAGTAGCTCGTGACGTCGCAGTGCGGGTCGAAGCGAAAGAGCCTGATTAGCATTTTTCATCCTTTTTTTATGGCGAATGATACTAGAATTTGCCTTAATAATGAGTTTTTTAGGCTCAATTTTATAAAATTGCGCCTTAGATTAACGCAAAGGCGGGCTATGAAAAATTTATATACCCTAAATCACGCGCCGATAAATGCGCATTTTAGTAAAAACTCCAGCGATTTCGTCGTGCGCGAAGTACCGCTTTATGAACCTAGCAATGAGGGCGAACACTGCATTTTGCTGCTGCAAAAAAAGGGCATCAGCACGCACGAGGCGCTGCGGATTTTAAGCGAACGCACGGGCGCTAAGATGCGCGAGTTCGGCTACGCGGGGCTTAAAGACAAACAGGGCCTTACGACGCAGCACGTTAGTATGCCAGCTAAATTTGAGCCCGCGTTGGGCGGATTTTCGCACGAGAGCCTTAAAATTTTAAGCGTGCAAAGGCACAAAAACAAGCTTAAAATCGGGCATCTTAGGGGCAATGACTTTTTCATCCGTCTAAAAAAGGTTCTACCGCCCGATGCCGTCAAGCTCGCAGCCGCGATAGATACGCTAGGGCGCGAGGGCTTTGCGAACTACTTCGGCTATCAGCGCTTCGGCAAGTTCGGCGACAACGCGGCGCAGGGCGAGGAGGTGCTGCGCGGACAGAGGCGGCTTAAAAACCCCAAAATGCGCGACTTTTTAATCAGCGCCTATCAGAGCGAGCTTTTCAACCGCTGGCTTAGCAAGCGGGTCGAAATTTCAAAATTTGCGGCGGAATTTAGCTCGGGCGAGTTTGCTAAAATTTACGGGCTAAGCAAAGAGGAGGCGCGCGAGATCGCGGCTCAGCCGCAGTTTTTCAAGCTTTTAAGGGGCGAGATTTTAGGACACTTTCCACACGGCGCGTTTTTTAGCTGCGACGATCTTGGCGCGGAGTGCGAGCGGTTTGCGAGGCGAGAAATCACGAGCGCAGGCCTTATCGTGGGGCGAGCTAAGCTGCGAGCTAGCGGGCTTGGCGGCAGATTTGAAGATGAAATTTTCACGCCCTCGCGCGAGTTTGAGGCGCAGATGAGCGGCTCGCGCAGGTTTGCGTGGAGCTTTATGGAGCGGGTGCAGCACGCCTACGATGCGCAAAACGCGCATTTTAGTTTCAGTTTTTACCTGCCGAAAGGCTCTTACGCGACGGTCGTTTTGGAAGAAATTTTGCACCGAGATATATTTGAAGGCACCGCGACAGACGAGGATTGAGCCGAACCGCACCGCAGGGTAGGGATTGCGCCACGCCACGCCCCACATCAAACCGCGCCGTAGAGTAGGGTTCACGCCGCACTTGCGCTAAGTCACACTGCACCGCATCGCGGAGTGGGACTCCGTCACCCCGCGCCCCACGTTAAACCGCGCTGTAGAGTAGGGCTTGGCTACGTAGCGGCGCACCACGCGGAATTTTACGGAATTTTAGAGCTTGACTGCGTAGATTTAAATTTGCGCGGTAGAAAAATTTTATGAAATTTTATCGCAGTAAGCGCGCCGCTTTGTCTAAATCATAGAATTAAAATTTAAAATTTTATTCTGCTCGGCCGTAGATAAAATTTTATAAAATTCTATTTCGCGACGATCTGTTTTGCCGCACCGAAATTTTAATCGATCCGCCTTTTGAAAATATAAAGCAAATTTAGATTATTTTTTATACTCTTTTATCTTGCAGTTTTTTAGCTCGGGGAATTCTTTATGAAATTTCTCATGCAGACGAAAAAATAAAAGCCCCGCGTCGGTAATCTCTCTGTAATAATCTTTAAATTTCTCATCCGACTCGGATAGTTGTGAGAAATTTTTTACCAATTCTTTTGCATCCGTCAAGATATTTGCTAACAAATCGTCGTTTTTCTGCAAAATTTCTACCATCTAGCCCGCTCCTTGCTATAGAATTTTGATAAATTATATCGCTTAATCATCAATCTTTGCTTAAATTTAAAACCGCGGTTTTGAGACGAAATATGAAATTTCGCCGCGCAAGTTCGTGTAAATTTAGAACGACGATTTGTTTGTTTGGTACGAACGATCCCTGAGATGCGATGAAATTTAAGCCAAAAAAGCTATAATTGCGCTCGGGTGTGGCGTGCGGTCGCTCCGTAAGGAGAGGAAAGTCCGAGCTGCGATAAGACAAGGTTGCGTCTAACGGACGCCGGGGGCAACCCTAGGGAAAGTACAACAGAAAGCAAACCGCCGCGCAAGCGGTAAGGGTGAAAGGGCGGGGTAAGAGCCCACCGCGCGCGTGGAGACACGGGCGGCAATGCAAACCCAACCTGCAGCAAGAACGGGTGGTTTCGTCTTATATTCGAACCGTTCGCTTGAACCGATTTGCAAAAATCGGTCTAGATAAATGACCGCTGTAACGGAACTCGGCTTATAGCCACACCTATTTTTACGCCGAGCTTACTTACTTTAAATAAGGAAAAATTTTTGAAAAGCTTAATTTTATGTGGCGCGCTTTGCGCCGTCGTTTTAGGGCTCGGAGGCTGCGCGAGTGCGGGTCCTGATAAGTCAGTAATCTTGCAAGGCGACGCCCACGATCGCGCTTGCGCAGAGGTTTATGAGCACTACAAAGAGCTCGAAGCGGAGCTTTTGGCGGTCGAGGATAGATACGCAAACCCAAGCGTTGCAAACGATTATATACAGACTTACGACGAGTACGAGCGCACCATTGCCTACTACAACGAAAATTGCGCGACCGATAAATAGGCGGCGCAGACTGAGTGTGATTTGGTATAAGTGTGGCGCGGCGCAGCAGCGCAAAATGCTCAAAATTTTATAAAATCTCTAAAAACTATTGAAAATTTTATGCGAAACAAAAAGCATTTAAAATTTATTACGTACGCTTGGCTCTAGCGATACAAAGTCGCGGCACGGCGTATATCGGCGGTGCTTATTTGTGCCCGCATTTAGCTTAGCACGCCAAATTTGCTGTAATCGTATAACGGCGTCACACTCGCGCATTGGCTAAGAGCGCGCGATTTATTAATCGAATCGGCGCGAAGCCTTGAAGTTGCGAAGTCGCGCTCAAAAATTCCGCCGTGCGAATTTGAATTAGTGGCTTAAAGTGTCAAAGCAATACCCCAAAATTTAGCCGCGAGGCGGTCGATGAACGATTTATTAATCGGATCGGTGCAAAGTCACACCAAAGATTCCGTCGAGTGGAGTTGGCTGTTATGTCCGTTTATGCGTCTGTCAAAGCCTCGTAGCCTCAATATAATATATTTCATCGAGTGGATTTGAATTGGCGCCTAGGCGCTTAGACCGATCGTAAAATCAGATCTCAAAAATCCTATTGCTCGGTTTTGACCTGCTGCGCGATTTTCGCGACGTATAAGAGCGGTAAAACGAGATCGTTAAGGTAGCTTTAAGGTGCAGTGTGATTTTTTTCGCTTGCGCATGCGGTTTTTTGAGACGCTTGGTAATTTCAGTTTACTCGCAGAATTTTAAGATGTGCGGTTTTTCGAGACTTATAGCAGCGGGTTTTTGGGTTTTTAGCGCGAAGGTATTTGGCGAATTTACAGTGCTATGGCTTTGATTTTTGCCGAGAAATTTTAGAATTTTATTATTTCGCAAGAGAATTTTGTGTGTTTTGGCGCCGCGTCGAACTTAAAATTTCATCTTGCCGCCGCATAAGATTGCGCGCCTAATCTTTTCGTATTTTTAAATACGGCATCCGTTTTGAGATTCGCGTCCGTTTTTGAAATTTTACTCCGAATAAACACCGAATACACAAAATAAGCCGCCCGGCGATAATTTTAGAAAGCCGTGCAAGTCTACAATGCAAAAGCTAAAGCTTTATGAGAGGCGGAACCTAAGACGTCTTTGCCGATAATTTAGCCGCGCAAAATGCCGCCGCGTTACGGCGTGCTAAGGCACCCGAAGCGCCGCATTGTGCTACGGTTTCCCTCATTACAGTGCGCTAAAACGCTCAAAGCGGGCTTTTAGAGATTTTGCATTTTTGTTTAAAAGCTCTGCTTGCGCGGCGAGCTTATCTGCGTATATTTGAAGCGACGTCGCATACTTAGCATGCGCCTCAAAGTCCGATTTTAGCGCGTAAATTTCATCTTTTACCGATTTTATATTTTGCGCGAGCGCCTCGTCTTTTACGAAGGTTCGGATCGTGCCTAAAAGCGCCAGCAGCGTCGTGGGTGATGCCGCAAAAATGCCGATTTGCGCGCAGTATTCAAGTACCTGCGGCAGCTTCTCGCAGACGTAGACGAAAACCGCTTCGCTGGGTACAAATAGCACCGCAAACTCCGTGCTAAGAGGCGGTATGATGTATTTTTCCGCGATATCTGCGGCGTGCTTTTTCATATCGGAGGCGAGTTGCTTATCCGCACTAGCAAGCGCTGCGGCGTCGTTTGAGGCGGAGGCGGCGATAATTTTTTCATAGCTTTGAAGTGGGAATTTTGAGTCGATGCAAAGAATTTTTTCTTTTGCGATATGCAGCGCGCAGTCTGCGATCCTGCCGTTTGGTAGGTGCTTTTGCAGCTCATAAAATGCGGTGTTTTGCCCATAGATCATCGATAAAATTCTCTCTAATCGATACTCGCCGAAGTTGCCACGCAGCTTGACATTGCCTAAAATCGAGTTTAGCCTTGCGATTTCGTCACGCACCTGAAGCGAAGTTTTATTTTGCTCGCTCATTCGCGCTAGATTTTCCGCTATGTCCTTAAAGCCGCGATCTAGCGAGCTTAAATTCTCGCTAAGCGCGCTGTTTTGGCGCTGCAAACCCTCGCCTAGGGATCTATTAAGATAATAGAGCTTATCGTTAAAGCCGTCGTTTAGGCTTTGATTTAGCTTAAAAAGCTCGGCACTTGCTCTCGCACTTTGAGCCGTGAGCCTTTCGCTTAAAAGCTCGCTAAGCGCGGAGTTTGCATCGCTTATGCGGCGGTTTTGCAGCACGAGCGCGATCAGCAAGGCAAGCACTAGCGCAGCAAAAAATGCAAACGCCGCGAGCAAAATCCCATCAGCGCCCATTTTCTTGCACGCTTTGTGGATCTAAAATTTCATTTTTGTAGCGCAGATATTCGATATCGTTGTTAAGCGCACGATTTTCCTCAAGCAAAACCTCGTGCTTGGTACGAAGCGCGGCGATGTCGCGGCTGATGTAATAAATTTCGTTGCGGATGTAAATCGCCGGCACCGTCAGCAAAAACGCAAATCCGATCAGCAGATAAACGACTAAAAGCTGATAAAGCGTGAGATTTTTCTCCTTTTTTTTCTCGGCATCGTAGTTTCGTAGCAGCTCGTCCTGTGCGCCAGCAAAACTGCCGTAACCGCGTCCTGCGGCAAGGCTTGCATAATCATGCGCGCCCATATCCGCGTAATTTTGATTTTGCGTGCCTGCAAAGCTTGCATCTGCAAACGCCGCATAATCCGCCTTGCCGGTAAAATTGGCACCTGCAAAATCGCCGTAGCTCGCTCCGCTGGAATTATCGCTGCCGCGATTGGCTGAAAGATTTGCGTCGCCGCGTCCTTTAAATTTTGCTTTACCGTTTTTATTAAATTTTGTTCCGCCGCTTTCGGAATTTAGATAGTTTTGGGTGTTTGTAAAGCCTGAACTTTCGAATCCCAAGCTAGTAAAATCGTCGTAACCGCCTGCTGCGCCCGCATAGTTTCGTTTTACGGCAAGATCCGCGGCAAGCTTATCCTCTAGCTCCTCATCCGTCAGATCCTCCATAGCTCGTCTTTTCGCAAGCTCTATGCCCGCTAGATCGGATGTCCCTGCAAAGTCGTGCCCGTCATCGTCGTCGGCAAAATATTCATATTTATTCATCTAAAATCTCCATAAATTTAAAACCACGATCTTATCTTTACTCGCCGCCAAGGCGCCTGCGTCAAGATAAATTCAGCTCGAAGCCCGCAGCTAGCGTGTATCCAGCAAAGTGTGTACCCAGCAATGGACCGTTAAGGTAAAATTTAAAAGCAAAGCTACGAGCAAAATTCTTTTTTGCAATTTTACCTCGGTAAATGGAATTTTATCTTAACTCGCAAAATTATATCTCGGCCAGCAAAAGCAAAATTTTACTTTAGCAGGCTATTTTTGTTAATTTTGCTCACTCTTTGCACCGGCAGGCTCGTGGAATTTAGGTAAAGATCAATTCCGCCGTAGCGGGCAAAACTATGCTGCCTTTACTCATTTTTTTATACGCTGCCGGCTTGCAAAATTTATATCGGCAGCAGAGTTATCTGCTAAGTCCCGCTGTCTAGTTTAAAATTTTTACGTTGATAGTTTTCGCATTTACGGCGAAATTTCATTTACTTTATCCGCTATCTATCTGCAAAATTCTATATTGGCAAGCGGAATTTAACGGCTTTGTCTATTTTCGCCGCCTTTGCACCGCCTGCTTGGGAAATTCATTTTGACAGGTAAAAATCAAGTTCACTTTACTCGGCTTATCTTATAAAATTTTGTCAAATCGTCTGAAAAACCGCTTAAAATTTTACTGCGTCTTCGATGTGCCTTAAAATTATAAGCGAAGGATATCGCTTGCAAGATAGGC
This sequence comes from uncultured Campylobacter sp., assembly GCF_938017775.1. GTDB lineage: Bacteria > Campylobacterota > Campylobacteria > Campylobacterales > Campylobacteraceae > Campylobacter_B. Next base: position 6,746 of record NZ_CALIIU010000056.1, on the reverse strand, counting down.
TTTATCATCTAAAGGTCGATGAAACTACTGCTCGCTTACAAAATTTCGTTAAAGCAAAGGACTAGATTTGGCATTACGTCACTTGCTTTAGACGCCAAATTTTAACTTTTGCTGGGTTCTATATCTATGTTGCCACTTAGTTTTTAAAATATGCAGCAACTAAATCTCATAAAATTATACGTTAAATATAGCGTAAAATTCAACGTTAAATTTTATGATTTAGACATTGCGCGTTCGAAATAACGCTGAAAATATCATAAATTCTAAAGCGAATCTTTGTAAGCTAGATTTTAAAATTCCATAAAATCTTAAAATTTAATGCCTTCAAATCTGTAAATTTTACAAAATTTCGTCAAAATTTAAAATTCATAGCAAACAAAGGCGATTATTTCATTCGAAAAATTCTAAGCTTCGCGCTCACTGCTCGCGAGTTTTGTGCAAGCTCTTGCGCGTCCGCCGTTATAGGGCTTTTGGTTAGGATTTTGCCTAACGAATGCCCGCCACCGCATTCGCAGCGCATAAACTCGCTAGGGCAGACGCAATCACGTCCCCACGCCTTAAATCGCTCCTTTACTATGCGGTCTTCAAGCGAATGAAACGAGATTATAGCGACAGTTGCATTAGTTAGAATTGAATCGCGCGATTTTTGCTCAATGAGCGTGAGCAGGCGCTTTAGCTCGCCAAGTTCGTCGTTTACCTCGATGCGGATCGCCTGAAATGCTAGCGTAGCCGTGCTGATGCTGCGCCCTTTAACGGGCTTCGTTCCGATTAAATTTGCCAAAGCTTTAGCGCTTGTTAGTGGTGCGTTAGTCCGCGCAGTAGCTATTTTAGCAGCGATTGCGTTAGCGTTTGTTAGCTCGCCGTATTCGCGGAAAATGCGCGCCAGATCTGCTTGTGAGTAGTGGTTTACGACGTATGCCGCATCTAGAGCTGCGCTCTCATCCATTCGCATATCCAGCGCGTCGCTTTTAGTGGAAAAGCCGCGCGAGTTTTTATCCAGCTGAAGAGATGAAACGCCGATGTCGGCTAGGATCCCGCGAACTGCGCGGAGCTTTTGCTCGGGCAGAATTTTTAAAATTTCGCTAAATTTTGCTTTGTGGATTTCTATGCGATCTTTAAATTTACTGAGCCGCTCGCGCGAAAATTCTATCGCTTCGGCGTCTCTGTCGCAGGCGATAAGCTTAAGGCGCGGATTAGCGGTTAAAATGCCCTCGCTATGCCCTCCGTAGCCTAGCGTGCAGTCGATAACATAGCCGTCTTCAAGCTGCGAAAATGCGGCGATCGTTTGCGAAAAAAGCACCGGAATATGTGGAGCTTGCACTTAAATTTATCCTTTTGAAATTTCTAATCCTATATAATAGCGAAATTTTTTACAAAGGCGAGAGATGGACGAGTATTATTATGAAATTTTACGTAAAATTTCGCTTTCGATGTTTAGAGATAGGCTTTTTGGAATCTTTCACGGCTCGATTTCAGCAAAAATTAAAGAAAATCAGTTCTTGATCAACAAAAAAGACGCGATTTTCGATAGCCTGGATAGGGATGATTTTATAACTCTGTTTTCGAAGAAGGATTACCGCTGGCAGGATGCTAGCATCGATAGCGACATACATATAAATATCTACAAAAATATAAAAGAGGCAAAATTCGTAACCTACGCAACACCGCCGTATCTCGTCGCATATACGCTGGAGCATGATTTTATTTTGCCGCGAGATTACTTTGGGGTGAGCAAATTTAAGCGCATTGAAATTTACGATCCTAAGAACTACGACGACTGGCACGAGCGCGCGCCGTACGAAATTTGTAACTATATGATAAATGAAAATAGCGATATAATGGTGATTCGCGGCTATGGGGTTTTTGCCCATGCAAGGAGCGCGCAGCAAATGGCGAAAAAAATAGCGATTTTAGAAATGAGTTCAAAGCTGCTTTTGCTAAGCTAAGATTAATGTATACCAAATCATTTACTAACGCGTTATAATTCGCCAAAAATGCCTATTTTTCAGCCTTACATAAGGTTTTATCTGTATAATTACTAACAAAAAATTTCTTTAGTTAGCTATTTAAGGATTTAGATGATAGAATGGATGCAAAAGCATAAGAAGTCGCTTATACCGACTATTTGGATAAGCACGATAGCTTTCGTGGGCGCAGGTTTCGTAGGCTGGGGCGCATATGATATGAACGCTAACCGCGCAGGCTCAATCGCTAGAGTAGGGCAGATTTCCATAACCAATCAAGAATATAAGATAAAATCAACCGAGTTATACAATAGATTAAACGCTATGAGCGATGGGCAATTTACTCAAGAACAAGCCAAAAATATGCATCTAGATCAGATCGCAGTAGATCAGCTAATCGGCGAAGCGTATTTTCTAAATTTTGCTAAAGATTTAGGCATTCAGGCTAGTGATAAAGATGTGGCGGAATTTGTGCTAAACTCGCCGAATTTCCAAGAAAATGGCGCATTTAGTAAGGAACTTTACGATAATGTCGTAAGGAATTCAGGACTTACTAAAAAGGAATTTGAGCGCAATCTACAAAAGGTCCTAACTTTAGAAAAGCTAGGCAAAGCACTAAAAATAACACCTAACCCTAAGATCGTAGAAGCATTTGCAGCATCGCAGCTGATGCAGGATAAGGTTTCTGCAGAGATAATCTACGCCGATGCTAACGTCACTTTTAACGACGACGAGCTAAAGAAATTTTGGGAAGGCGAGAAATCGCACTTTATGACCGAGAAAAAATATATTCTAGGAGCTTATTTTGTGGCACCTAGCAATGCCGATGTGAATGAGACCGAACTAAGTAAATTTTATGAAGAACACAGAGGCGAGTATAGAAGCCTGGATGATAAATTATTGGATTTTGCAGAAGCCAAACCTAATGTCTTAAAAGATTACCGAATGGATCAGGCTAAAAAAATCGCAAAAAAAGATTTTCCAGATATTAAAAAAGGCAAAATCGATACTAATGAAACCATAGTTGCTACGGCTAGCAATTTTCCAGTATCTGAGATCGAGGTGGCAAAGCCAGGAGATGTCATCAAGCCTTTCGAGTACAAAGGCGGATATTTGATTGCTAAACTAAACGGTGTAGAGCAGCCTAGGCAGATGAGCTTTGAAGAGGCTAAGTCTTTGGCTTCTAAAGAATTTGAAACGAAAAAACGTAAAGAGCTACTTGAAAAAAGAGCTCAAGATGCGCTTAAAAATTTCAAAGGCGAAGATTTCGGCACGCTATCTCTTAATAGTAAAAATAATACCAAGCTAAGCGATGACGAATTTTATAAATTTCTTATCGATATGTTTAATAAGCCTGCGAAAGAAGGGATAGTGATGTTTGATAACAAAGCCGTAGTGTATAAAATTTCACAGCAGAGCCTAGGTAGCAGCGAAGAGATAGATAAAGAAAAAACGATCGTAGCTGATAGGATAACCACGTTATTAAATTCCAATCTGCAAGACGATCTAACCAAAATGCTAGAAAAGCGCTATAAAACCGAAAGATATTTTAAAGGTAAAGACAGTGAGTGAATATATTTTAGGTCTAGATATAGGCTCGACTAAAATTCGCGCGATAATCGCTAAAAATGATGGCATTTTTACGGTCTTAGGCGTTGGCGGAGCCGATACTTTAGGTATCAAAAAGGGTGTTATAACAAACATAGAGCAAGCTGCGGGCTCAATAAAACAGGCGGTGAAAGCAGCAGTAAAAGGCGCTGGTAGAAGCTACGATAAAGCCATTATATCGATCTCTGGCTCATATGCTAAAAGCGTTAAATCTCGCGGCGTCATAACCATGGAAAATGAGATCGGACTAGATGAAATCAAGCGCGCTATGCAGGTCGCAGAAGCCCAGGCTAATGTGCCTAGCGATAGCGTAATCTTGCATGTGCTTCCGTATGATTTCAGAGTTGATGAGCAGGAACACATCGAGGATCCCCTCGGTATGAGCGGCACGCGCCTAGAGGTATCTACACATATCGTCATCGCGCCAGAAAGCTCAATTAAAAATTTGAAAAAATCCGTTGAGATGGCGGGAGTAAAGGTAGATAACATCGTCCTTTCAGGCTACGCATCATCCATATCTACTCTTAGTAAGGATGAAAAAGAGCTAGGTGTCGTACTGATCGATATGGGCGGCGCTACGTGTGATATAGTCATCCACCTGGGAAATTCCTTACGTTATAACGATGTTGTGATGTTTGGCTCTAATAACGTTACTAACGATCTATCGCGCGCCCTACACACGCCGCTTCCATATGCGGAAAACATAAAGATCACCTACAACGATCTAATTAATCAAGGCAATAGCGAAGTTGAATTGCCTGCTTTAGGCGATAGCGAATCGGAAAATCACATAATAAGCCTTGAGATCATCTCTCAAGTCATCCTTGCTCGCGTTAAAGAGACCTTTGATATGATAGCCGACAAGATCGAAAGAAGTGGCTATAAAGACCGCATAGGTGCAGGTATAGTTATTACCGGCGGCATGGCAAAGCTAGACGACGTGCGCGATTTAGCGGCGATAGTTTTTGATAACACTTCCGTTAGGGTTGCGAGAGCAAAGAGCGTGGGCGGCCTACACGAGATCGCAGACGATATTTCAAACTCTTGCGCATTGGGACTTTGCATGTATGGTTTCGGCGAATTCACCCCTTACGAGATGGACTCTAACGGCAAACTCCGCTACAAAGACGAAGTTATAAACAAGGCTCCGAAACGAAATGTGAACGAATATTATGAAAAAGAGGTCAGTAAGGCGATAGAAAAAGAGGGCATCAGAGCGGATAGCGGTGCGGCTAAGAAGGAGGATCTAAATATCCAACTTCCCAAAAAAGACGGACAGAATTTTTTTAGTAAAATTTGGTCGTCTATGAAAAATTGGTTTTAAATTTTAAGCTAAGGAGATACTCGTGAAAGGATACAGCATGGAAGAAAGAAAGGGCATCTACGGTGCCAAGATGAAGGTTATCGGCGTCGGCGGCGGCGGATGCAACATGATAAATCATATGATCCGCGAAGGATTTACCAAAACCGACGTTGAGCTTATGGTGGCTAACACCGACGCGCAGGCGTTAGAAAAGTCGATCGCAAATACTAGAATTTTACTAGGCGAAAACACCACCAAGGGCCTTGGCTGCGGTATGGATCCAGCGCTTGCTAAAATGGCTGCAGAGGAGAACTACGACGATCTTAAGGATCGCTTAGACTACTCTGATATCGTTTTCGTTGGCTCCGGTCTGGGCGGCGGTACTGGTACGGGCGCTGCACCTATCGTTGCAAAAGCTGCGAAAGAGAAAAAAGCGCTAACCATCGGCGTCGTTACTACCCCTTTCGGTTTTGAGGGTAAAAAACGTATGCGATTAGCACAAGAGGGTCTTGAAGAGCTTAAAAAAGAGTGCGATTCAATAATCGTTATCCCAAATCAAAATTTATTAAAGATCATCGATAAAAAAACCGGCCTAAAAGATGCCTTTAAGATCGTAGATAATGTCCTATTCCAAGCCGTAAACGGTATGATCTCCGTGATCTTAGAGTCCGGCGATAGCGATATCAACGTCGATTATGCCGACGTTAAAAAGGTAATGACTCACCGCGGTTTGGCGCTTATGGGTATCGGCGTTAGCGAAGGTGATGGCGCAGCAGAAGAAGCTCTAAAAAGCGCGATTCAATCTCCGCTTTTGGATAATACCTCTATCCACGGCGCTATGGGCGTGCTAGTGCATTTTAAGATGTCGCCTGATTGCTCCTTGCTTGAGATCGAATCTGCTATGAATATCATCGAAGATACCGTGGATAAGGATGCCGATGTTACTTGGGGTACCACCACCGATCCTAAGATGGAAAATAACCGCGTCGAAGTTACTCTCATCGCCACCGGTTTTGAAAGGAGCATCGAGGAAAAAAAGCAGGTCGCCAGCGATAACGTAGCGGATCGCAGAAAGGCGCTTTTAGAGAGCATGGGTCGAAATTCTATCTTTTCTAGACAGAAGGTAAGTAGCGGCGATTTTAACGGGGACGAAACCTACGACGAGCTCGACGAGCCCGCATTCCTACGCAACCAGATGGACTAAATGCGCAGACGAGATAGGCAGCTAAGCGAAGATGAGGCGTTAAAAATCATCGACGAGAGCGAATACGCTACGCTTAGCTGCATAGACGATAGCGGCGAAATTTTTAGCGTGCCTATCTCGCCGGTGCGCGATGCAGACGCTATTTATATCCATGGCGCACCTGCCGGTACAAAGGCGAAACTCTTTCAAAACGGACGCGCGGTAACGGCGGTTTTTGTTAGCTATAACCGCGTTCCTACCCCAAGCGATGAAGAATACCGATCTATCGCAAACGACGCTGCCGCTTTAGGCTCTAGAGTTTATACGACAGAGTACCGCAGCGCGATCGCCGTTTGCGAAGCAAGTGAAGTAGAAGATGACGAGCGTAAAATTTATGCCCTGCGGATACTATGCGAAAAATACACCCCAAACTACATGTCGCGCGTGGAGTTCGCCTCCAGAGCATCATTAAAGCGCACGAAAATTTACGAACTCAAAATGAAATCCGTAACCGCAAAGGCTAAAATTTTATAGCATTAAATTTCAGAAGTTTAAATTTTAAATTGTTTGATTTTTTAAAATTTCAAGTTTGAATGCTAGAGAGATTTTAATCTGGAATTTCGTATCGCCAAATTACGAAGCTTCTTGTCGGCACGAGCATCGGCACCACCGCGGCGATCGTGCCGCT